>JAKPCG010000182.1 GCA_029553365.1 Acidobacteriota bacterium
ACAGAAAAATCCCATACTTACCAGGCTGCTCTGTCGCAGACTATTCCTCTCGGTGGGAAATTATCAGTGGTGCTGTACAATTATAATTCCAATACTAACCAGCGCGGTCAGCTGCTTAATCCTTATTATCAAACGACTTTACAATTTGGTTTTGAACAACCTCTCCTGAAAAATTTTGGGCCGAAAATAGCTAAGAAGGAAATAATTATTGCCCGCCAGAATTATTCTATTTCTGAAGCCCAGTTGAAGAGTCAGATTATTGATACGATTTATCAGGTGGAAGAGGCCTACTGGAATCTGGTCATGGCTCAGGAAAATCTCAAAGTCAGACAGCAATCTTTGCAACTGGCCCGTGATGAACTGACCAAAACTTCCAAAGAAATCGAAGTTGGACATACAGCAGCAATTGAGATTTTAAATGTTCAGGCCACAGTCTCACAGCGGGAAGCAGACATTGTTCAGGCTGAGGCTGACGTCCGGATAGCCGAAAACCGGCTAAAAGTGGTTTTAAACCTGGCCAATGGCACCGAGCTCCAATCGATTCGACTAAACCTTAAGGACAAACCAGAATTCAAGCCGGTTAAAATCAGCCTGGAAGAAGCCGGAGAGATCGCTCTGGCTAACCGGCCTGATTTGCATATTAATAGTCTGACCAGTGAAAGCAAGCGATTTAATCTGGAGGTAGCCAGAAATCAACTTCTGCCCCAGCTTGATTTGAATTTTTCCTACCGCAGCCCGGGGATATCAGGTGACTATCTGATTTATCAGGACGATAATCCTTTGACAGGTATAGTGATTGGCAAGGTTCCGGGCAGCAGCTGGAATTCTGTTAAAGATGCCATGAAATTTCTTTATAACAACTGGTCATTGAATTTTACTCTAACCATTCCGGTGGCTGACCTGGTGAGCCGTTCTAATTATGCCGTGGCCAGGACTGAGCTGGCTCAATCGCTGGCCAAGCAAAAAGCTTTAGAACAGCAAGCTCTGCTGGAAGTGACGGAAGCGGTCAATAACATTGCCACTTATGCTAAAAGTGTCGAAGCTTATCGGGTGGCCAGAGAATTTGCCGAAAAGAATCTTGAAGCCGAAAATAGAAAATTAGCACTTGGCTTGAGCAGCAATTATTTTGTTCTTGAGGCTCAGGACAGGCTGGCCAACGCCCGCTCCAATGAGCTCAGAGCTCTGGTCAATTACAATCTAGCTCTGGCCAGGCTGGAGAAGGTTTCAGGCACGAGTCTGGCCAACAGGAATATTAATCTGACCCAGGTTGGACTGAAATAATAATTCCCGTGGTTTAAATTTATTCATTCTTTGAGCTGGAACCAACGGGTGGAAAACTGAATAAGAGGAGAAAAAATTGGCAATTTTACTGGCGGCGGCTGACCCGCAGGATGAACTTGAGTTAAAACATCTGTTTTTTATCGCCCAGGAGCTTAAAAAGAGGGGCTACCCCTTTTATTTTCTAACCAATCCAGGAAATAAATTATCCTCGCAGGCAAAATTAGCTGGCTATCCTGTTTTGAATTTTAAACCGGCGAGTGCTGGTGGCTGGCTGGCTAACTGGCGGCTGGCCAGAAAAATGAAAAAAAACCGGGCATCTCTTATTCATTTTTTTGATGAGGAAGCCCTGGCTGCCGGTCTCAAAGCCAGTCAGCAAGCCGAGGTCGCTATCAAACTGGCCTCGGTTAAAACTGATTGGCTGAAAAAAGTTCAACCTGCTAAGTTCAGGCTGCTTGATTCTTTGATCTGTGCCAGTGATGAAAATAAACGTCAATGGTTAAAAAATGATGAGCTGGGGGTGAAGTCAATTGAAGTCATTCCACCTGGTCTTGATTTTTCTAAATATCAGAATAAACAGAAGAAAACTTTTTTAAGAGATGAACTCGGGCTAAAAGGAGAAGACTTTCTGGCTGGTTTGCTGACTCCCCTGGAGGACCTGAAAATATTCAGGGAGCAGCTGGAAGCTGTTAAGATTTTAAACGAACAGGCGCCAAGGCTTAAAGTGATTATCCTTGGTCAGGGCAGCCTGCATCTTGAACAACTGCGACATGAAGAGCCACTGGCTGGCGAGAATCTTTATTTTTACCTTGGATTTGAGGAAAAGAGGGCTGCGGCTCTGGCTTCGCTTGACCTGTTTATTTTCGGAGCTTTTTCTTTACCAGATGAATATCTGCTGGAGGCCATGGCCTCCAGATTGCCAGTGGTCGGGGTTATGGCAGCTGGCAGGACTGAACTCATTATAAATAGAGAGACCGGATTTCTTGTTCCGCCTAATGACCCTCAGGCCCTGGCCCAGGCCATTCTCAAAATTTATCTTGACCGCAGCCTGGCCCAGCAACTCGCTCAGCAAGCTTATAATCTTGTCTTTAATAAACATTCATGTGAGGCTATGGCCGAAAAGGTCGTAAATTATTACGAACTATTAGCCTTGCAGAAAGGAGTCAGGCTTGGCCGGTAAAGTCATCATAGGTAAAATCTTAAAAAGGGATGACCTGGAGAAACTGGTTGAGATTCAGCGCCTGGTCTGGAAACATGCTGATCTCGATATTACTCCGGTTCATCAGTTCTGCATTTCAACCTTCATGGGAGGCATTGTTCTGGGGGCCTGGGTGGACGGGGAGCTGGCTGGATTTGTTTATTCTTTTCCAGCCATCTTCAGAGGACGTTTCTGTCATCATTCGCATCTTCTGGCCGTTCTACCCGAGTATCGAGGCTACGGGCTCGGCAAGCGCCTGAAATGGGCTCAGCGGCGGGAAGTATTGAAGATTGGTCTCGAGGTCGTGACCTGGACTTACGATCCGATGCAGAGCCGAAATGCCAATCTAAATCTGCACACGCTGGGAGGCATCTGCCGGACGTATCTTCCGGACTTTTATGGCGAGACACCTTCCCTGAGATTGGGGCCCGGCATTCCAGCTGACCGTTTGCTCGTCGAATGGCCGATAAAGACGGCGCGTGTCGAGCAAAAAGCCAGAGGGACAAAAGAGCCTCCACTTGAGCCCGATTCGTACCCTAAGGTGCTTGAGGGCCAGCTGGCTCCAAACGGACAATATCTTCCTGGAAAACCACACCTCAGGCTGAAGAAACCAATTATCCTGGCTGAAACAGTGCGCGAGGTTGAAGCGTTGCGGCCGACGCCCGAAGTCATCGCTGCCTGGCAAGCTGCTTTAAGGCAGGTTCTCAAACATTATTTCCAGCAGGGTTATGCCGTGGTCGATTTTTCTTTTGGAGAAAAATGTTATTATGTTTTGAGCAACAGGCTTAAAAACATCGTGCCGGAAGAAGGCGGGGCCCGAAAAAAGGCCTTAAAAAAGTCATAAGCTCAAAAAACTGCTTGGCCGGAAGGTTAAATGGCTAAGGCTAAATCGGTCGATCGGGCCAGAAGAGAAAAAATTCTACAGATGTTAGCCGTGCGGCCTGGATTACTGGATTATAAGTTAAATTTAACTTGAATATTTAAATTGGAAAGGCAGGTGCAGGATGGCTATTGACAGAATTGAACTTAATTTTATGCGTCTTCCTTATGTGCATTTTTTTGAGACGAGCTTTGGTCGTTCCTACGACCGAACTTTTATTATTGTCAGGGTTTATGAAGATGGCCTCATTGGCTATGGCGAGTGTGTGGCGGAGGAAAAACCGCTTTATTCCGGTGAAACGACAGAAACAGCCTGGCATATTCTGAAAGATTTTCTGGTGCCACTTGTTTTCAGCCGGGGAATTGTCGAACCCGAGGATTTTTATAGCGCCGCGAAAATTTTTAAAGAAAACAGAATGGCAAAGGCGGGACTGGAACTGGCCCTCTGGGACCTGAAAGCCAAAAAGCTGGGACTTCCTCTTTATAAACTTTATGGCGGGATAAGAGAGGAAATTGCCGCCGGGGTAAGCGCCGGCATAGAGGATTCGATTCCTGACCTTCTGAATATGATTGAAAATTATCGTTCCCAGGGTTACGAGCGCATCAAGATAAAAATCAAACCGGGCTGGGACATCGAGGTCTGCCAGGCGATCAGGGAAAAATATCCGGAACTTCTCCTTCAGGCCGATGCCAACGGCATCTATTCGCCTGAAGAAGCTGATCATCTCCGCCAGCTCGATGCCTTTAAGCTCCTCATGCTGGAACAGCCCTACCCGCCCTTTGATCTCTGGGAGCACAGCCAGCTTCAGAAGAAAATGTCAACGCCGCTCTGCCTTGATGAGAGCATTATTTCCTACGAGACAGCTAAAGCCGCCCTGGAGATGGGCAGCTGCCGGATTATTAATATCAAGGTCGGACGGGTGGGCGGTGTCGTTGAGGTGCGGAAAATTCATGATTACTGCCAGCGCTATGGGGTCGGGGTGTGGTGCGGCGGGATGCTGGAAAGCGGCATCGGCCGTGCTCATAATCTGCATATTGCTACCCTTCCTGATTTCAAATATCCAAATGATCTCTCGGCCAGCGCCCGCTATTATCAGGAGGACCTGATTGAACCACCGATTGTCCTTAGCCGTCCTGGCCATGTACGGGTGCCGGATGGGCCCGGCATCGGAGTCAATCCGGTCGAGGATAGAATAGAAAAGGCAACGCTCAAGAAAGAAGTTTTAAAGCCCTGAGCCTCCTCAGGATTTTAGAATCAGTATAAATTTATAATGAGTCTAAAAACAGGCTTAAAAGGGAAGCGAAGCTGAACAGCCCGGAAAAATAAGAGGCGAGCCAGAAAAATAAGGGAAGACGCTGGAACCTCAATGTACAACCGAGCTGAAACTCAGCGAAACAGCGAGGCTGAAAGGGAAAATGTAGACAGCGGGCGCGATAGATATCGAGATAGACAAATCATAGAAAGGTGGCGGAAGAAAATAGCATGAAGAAACTGATCATCCTGGGCGCAGGGACGGGCGGTACAATTATGGCCAGCAAACTGGTCGATCCTCTCCGACGGCGCGGCTGGAAGGTAACGGTTGTTGACCGGGACGATAACCATTATTATCAGCCCGGCTTTTTGTTTGTTCCCTTTGGTCTTTACCAGCCGGAGGATCTCCTGAGGCAGCGGTCAGCGCTTCTACCGCCGGGAGTTGAGTTTCTAACGAAGGAAGTCGAGGAAATTAAACCCGAAAAGAAGGCCATAAAGCTGGCTGGCGGCGAAGAGCTGGGCTACGATCTGCTTCTTATTGCTACCGGCCTTCAGACCTGCCCGCAGGAAACGCCGGGGCTTCTCGACGGCTGGCGGCAGAATATTTTTGACTATTATTCGCTGGATGGTGCTATGGCGCTGGCCAGGAAGCTCGAGGAATTCAACGAAGGCACGCTTGTTGTCCATATTAATGAAATGCCGATTAAATGCAGTGTTTCGCCGCTTGAGTTTTCTTTTCTGGCTGACTGGTATTTTAAAAAAAGGGGAGTCCGCGAGAATATCAGAATTATTTATCTCACGCCGATTTCTGGAGCTTTTACCAGACCGGTCGCCACCCGTTTTCTGGGTGATCTTCAGGCTGAAAAACAAATTGAAGTCGAAAACTTTTTCATGACAGAAAGGGT
>JAKPCG010000028.1 GCA_029553365.1 Acidobacteriota bacterium
TAGCGCCCCCGACGGGATTCGAACCCGTGTTGCCGCCTTGAAAGGGCGATGTCCTAGGCCGGGCTAGACGACAGGGGCGCAAGTGAGCCGTGCTGGACTCGAACCAGCGACACCCGGCTTAAAAGGCCGGTGCTCTCCCTCTGAGCTAACGGCCCCTCATCCTGACCGCATGAAAGGTTATTTATAGCTAAAAATCGAAAATTGTCAATAAGACGGCTTATAATTTTCCTGCAGCTTAAAATTTAACTGGAATCAGGCTACTGGCTCAAACTTGACAATAATCCACCGCCCGGTATTGGGCTTACCAGCCTGATCTTTCAAAATATACCTTTTTAAAAGGACGTCATATTTTTTCTCGGCTCCAGACTTAGTCTTGACACTAATCTGAACGGTTTTGGAGTGAACTTCTCCACTCATTTCTCTGATACCAGGCAATGATTTAACACCGAGAGAAAATAAAGCAACTTGTTCTTCTTTAGCTGCGGCTTCTTTAGCTGCACTATATTGAGCCTGCAATTCTTTGTGCGCGTTATACTCTTCATCATATTTAGCCTGAAGCTCGGCTACTTTCTTTTTCAGAGCTGCTCGGGCGCCGGATGTTCTGGCATTGTCTAATTCTTCCTGAGCCGCATCTAAAGCATCCTTGGCCTCGACAACGGGGCCGACATGATCGTCCATTTTTTTCTTGGCTTCAATTTCTGCTTGATTGAGCTCTGGCAACCTGAAGGGCTCAACTGCTTCTGGTGAAATGCTCAATACCTTGTGGCTAACAGCTTCTATAGCCAGTGGTTCAACCGCCATGGCAGCCATCGTCTGATTATCATTCATAGATACTGCGTGAAAATATTTGTCCAGAAGAGTTTTCTCCGGGCTTGATGAACAGGCGGTATAAGCCAGTACTGCCAGCAGAGCTAAACCTAGAATCCAAAGATTTTTATGTTTCATACTTCCTCCTCCCTAACGGTTGTAATTCCATCTATATTATTTTTGAAATCAAAAGTTTTTTCAAGCAAAAAAGCAAGTTTAAATAATTCCAGCTCAGAAAAAGCTGG
>JAKPCG010000030.1 GCA_029553365.1 Acidobacteriota bacterium
CCCCATTTATTGGAAAAAAGAGCAAATTTGGAAATTTTTAACTTTTCATTAACTCATAATGTAGAAAATCAAGGATTTTTGGTCGCAAATGTAAGAACAGGAGAAGCGTTTTACTATTTGACGGATTTTAACGAAATCCCCGACAACAGCCTCATCACTATAACCGACACTTTAAGGCACTTGGGTAAAAGAAATTATAAAATAATGTTTATCATGGAATTAAGCTACTGCAAACACCTGTATGAAAAATTGGACGACGTGCATAAATTTGGTTTGCGGCACCATTTGTCCGATGTTGAGTTTTTTAAGTATGCTAAAATGTTTAAACGAATAGCTCCAAAAATCAATTTTATAACAACTCATGCTTCACAACGTGGCGATTGGACGCAAGGTCACAAAGGTTGGAATGGCACTGTGTGTCCTCCGGACTGGGTGAAAATTCAACTTTTTAACCGACTTGGGAACGCTCGTTTTGGTGAGGCTTTTGGTTTTGCAAAAACATACTATTATATTAATTTTTAAAAATAAAAAAAATGAAAACTAAAAAAAATGAATCAAAAATTGAAATTTTGACCGATTTGAAGAAAATCACGGTCGAAAATTCGAGAGCAAAAGCAGAGCAGGTAGCTGCTGCAATTAAGAAAAAATACAAGAAATTGCCAAAAGCGTATAGAATTATGTATTTGCAACACTTAGAAGAGGTTAAGCAATTAACGCCACTTGAAATAGTGTTTTTTAACAGGTTTATTAACCAAAAATAAAAAATATGAAAAAGTATAAGCAAGAAAAAGTCAATTTGGTGCTTGATTTTTTTGTTGAGGAAATTTGCGAATATTTAAACGTGCAAAAAAAAGACGTGATGTCCTTAAAAAGGGATAGAATACTGGCGGATATAAGAGGGATAGCTGTTTATCTTACAAAAAAAATATTGCCAGAAACGACTTTTATGAATTTTGCAAATTATTATGGCTTCAAAACGCACGCAACGATGATGCACGCCGTTAAAACGATTGGGGATTTGCAAAGCGTTGATTTTAAAATCAAACAAACTTTAAATCATTTTTCGGAAATGGATTTTGTTGCAGCTGTTTTGAAGCGTTATGGTTTTGATTTTGTGAGTGAAAATGTTTATGCAAAGCAAACAAATGCAATGT
>JAKPCG010000200.1 GCA_029553365.1 Acidobacteriota bacterium
CATGGCTGTCCAGCTCGCCCGGCGGGCCAGATCAATAGCTTGAATAGTTTCAGTCAAAGTTCCAATTTGATTTAATTTAATCAAAACAGAATTAGCTGCTCTTTCTTCAATGCCTCTTTTGATCCGCTCGACATTGGTGACAAAAATATCATCCCCGACCAGCTGAACTTTCTGGCCAAGTCGCTCGTTTAAAGTCTTCCAGCCTTCCCAGTCATCTTCGGCCAGACCATCTTCAATGGAAAAAACAGGATATTTTTCTGTCCACTCTCTATATATCTCCACCATCTCTTCCGCTTTGACCTTCTTACCTTCGGTCCTCAGATTATAAAACCCATCTTCATAAAAGCTGCTGGCGGCCGCATCAAGGGCAATGGCCACTTCCTCCCCGGGCTTATAGCCGGCCTTCTCTATAGCTTCAACAATCAACTCGATGGCCTCTGCATTTTTCTTGAGAGCCGGAGCAAAACCACCCTCATCACCAACTCCGGTCGAATAGCCGCGATTTTTAAGAACGCTCTTCAAAGCCTGATAAACTTCGCTCCCCCAGCGGACCGCCTCGCGGAGGGAGGGGGCACCCACCGGTGCAATCATAAATTCTTGCAGGTCAGTTCCCTGCCAGTTAGCATGCACCCCACCATTTAAAATATTGAACATCGGCACGGGCAAAACCCTGGCTCCCAGTCCACCTAAATAACGATACAGAGGAAGTCTCAGAGACAGGGCCGCTGCTCTGGCCACAGCCAGGCTGACGCCCAGAATAGCATTGGCTCCCAGCCTGCTCTTATTCGGTGTACCATCCAGCATTATAAGCTTCTCATCGAGCGCTGCCTGGTCCACAGGGTTCCAACCACAAATTTCAGGGGCAATCAATTTGTTCACATTGTCAACGGCCTGCAGAACTCCTTTGCCATTGTATCTTTTCTTATCACCATCCCTGAGCTCCAGCGCTTCATGGATCCCGGTAGAGGCACCCGAAGGCACTCCTGCCCGACCAACTGTTCCGTCTTCCAGTTTGACTTCAACCTCGACGGTCGGGTTGCCCCTCGAGTCAAGAATTTCTCTGGCTTTTACATCTTTAATAGCAATATTCATCTGGTCACTCCATTTTTAAGATATTGAAAATATTTTGTTTTCCGATTTCAATTTTAGCATAGGCTCACCAGGAATTTAACCAAAAAATGAGTTGAGTCTTAACGACAACAGAAGAAAACAGATTCTTAACTGCCTTCCCGCCGGGATAATTGAGTTGAGTTCATCTCAGGTCATGAAAAATGAAGACCTTGTGTCTTAGCAGGTTAAACCAGCCGGAAATTAACCGACCCGTTCTAAAAAATAATCGAACCTGAATTAGATCAAATTGCAATTTCTGTTGAATTAAAATTGGCCTTTAACCTATAGTATTCAAAGAATCAGTTTAAGGAGAAAACGGGTGGCTAATATTTATTACGTTGGCGATTGGGCCATTCTTACTGGCCCGGTTTTCGCCGAAACTCCTTTTTATCATTCGCCCAAGGGACTGGATATTTTTAATTATGGGCGGTGGCTCAAAGAAGCTCTGGAAAGCGGTGGGCAGCATCAGGTGGAGTCTGTTCCTGCCTGGGATTTCTATAATCAGCTCGGACCGGGCGACTATGAACGCGTTCTGGCTGATCATGAGGTTTTTATCTTTAGCGACATTGATGCCAAGCTCTTTCAACTCGCTCCGAGTTTTTTTGACCGTGAAAAATTTGGCCAAAAAATTCTGACTTTTCCTGATCGTGTGCGGCTGACAGTGGAAGCTATAACCGGTGGCAAATCAGCTATGTTTCTCGGTGGCTGGTATTCCTTTACCGGTGAGCAAGGCAAAGGGGGCTGGGGTCGGACGCGGCTGGCAGAGATTCTGCCCGTGAGATGTCTTGATTATGAAGACCTGGTGGAGTCAACCGAGGGCTTTTCAGTCGAAGTTACTCCGGCCGGCGAGGCGGCTTTCTCCGGTCTTGACCTTCATCAAATTCCACCTCTTCTGGGCTATAACCGAACCTTGCCCCGTCCGGAAGGAAAAATCTTACTTCAGATTAAAGAAACAGGAGATCCTTTACTCGCCGTGATGAAGGCTGGAA
>JAKPCG010000002.1 GCA_029553365.1 Acidobacteriota bacterium
GTTTAAAAGAAGAGTTCAGCAGGAAGCAATTATCAAAGAAATCAAGAAGCATTCTGTCTATTTGAAACCTGGAGAAAAACGCCGGCTAAAAGATGCCCAGGCCAGAAAAAGAATGCGCCGGCGGTTAAAAAGAGAACGAGATTTCGAATACTGAACCCTTACACGCGGGAAGGTCTGTCTAATTTTCCAAAAAGTTTAAAAATCGGGTCAAAAGGTTGGACTATTCCAGAAAACCTGACTGGCTAAAAGCCAGGCTACCCTCTCAATCTTCCTATTTCCAGGTAGCTGGACTTTTAAAAAAAGGCAGGCTTCATACTATCTGCGAAAGCGGGCGCTGTCCTAATATCGGAGAATGCTGGGAAAGGAAAACTGCCACTTTTTTGATCCTGGGAAATATCTGTACGAGAAACTGTGCTTTCTGCGCGGTTGATAAGGGACGGCCGCAACCGTTAGATGAAACTGAACCACAACAGGTGCTGGCAGCAGTCGGGGCCATGGGCCTGCGTTATGTGGTCATAACTTCGGTCACCAGAGATGACCTGCCTGATGGTGGAGCCGAAGTTTTTTACAGAACGATAAAATTAATTAAGGACAACTATCCTCAGGTCAAGGTAGAGGTTCTTGTTCCTGATTTTAAAGGAGAGGAAGGCCCCTTATTGAACGTCCTGGCCGCTGGGCCGGAAGTGGTCAGCCACAACCTGGAAACAACAGCCAATCTCTATCCAGAGATAAACAGGCCGGTTACCAACTATTACCGGTCACTTAGTTTGCTCCAGCTGGCCCATGAGCACGGGGCTCTGACCAAATCCGGCCTGATGGTTGGACTGGGCGAAAGCCTGGCTGATCTGAAGCAGGCCTTCCTTGACCTGCGAGAAAATGGCTGTGAGTTGTTGACCATTGGCCAGTATCTTCAGCCTACCAGACAGCAGGCCCCCGTCAGACGCTATTATCCGCCAACAGAATTCGAAGAGCTTCGACAACTGGCCCTTGAACTTGGGTTTAAAGAAGTGGCCAGCGGACCTCTGGTTAGAAGTTCATATTTTGCTGATAAACTATACGAAGCCAGCAGGAGTTAAGACTGATGCGCTATTTAGTTTTTTCTGACATTCATGGCAATCTGGAAGCTCTGGAAGCGGTCTTGAAGGATGCCAGGAAAAAAAGGATTGATCACTATCTTTTTCTTGGCGATCTGGTTGGATATGGGGCCTCTCCTAATGAGGTGATTCAGCAGGTCCAGGCTCTGGCTCACCTTTCTCTGGTTAGAGGTAATCACGACAAAGCTGTGGCCGGTCTGGATTCTATTCAGACCTTTAATCCAATAGCTGCGGCCGGTATAGAATGGACCAGGAAGTCCTTGAATAAAAGATATCTCCATTTCCTGGCCAGCCTGGCTAAAAGTCCGCTCATTGTTCACGACAACATTACCATCTGTCACGGTGCGCCTTTCGACGAAGATTATTATATCTTTGGAGAATTTGATGCGGCTGAAGCCTTCGGTTATATCAGCACACCGGTCTGTTTTTTCGGCCATACTCATTTCCCCTTTGTTTATGTGGAAAGGGAAGAAATGGTAGAAGGGACATTCATCGAAAAATTCCCGGCTGAAATTAAATTAGAAAAGGGAGCCCGCTATCTGATTAACCCTGGTTCCGTCGGCCAACCACGCGACCGCGATCCACGGGCTGCTTATGCCGTTTATGATTCAAAAAATAACCGTCTTAAGTTTAACCGTGTTGAATATAATATCGCCGAATCACAAAGGAAAATTCTCGCTACTGACCTGCCTGCCGCTTTAGCTGAAAGATTATCTCTGGGAATTTAAAGCCCGATATCTAAATCAAAGTTCAGTCTTCATTCTCGCGGAAGAGGCGATCGCCAAGGGTTTCTCCAATAAAGAAATAAAACAAGAAGAAATAAATAGAAACCAGAATGAGGAGGAAGACAAGCAAGCTGGTGGTGGCTCCACCAAGCAATTTAAAGATAGTCACCTGCATGGAGCGAGCGGCCAGCCAGATGGTTAGAAGCCAGAGTAGAACAATAAACAGCAAATCGAACACCTTAGCTTTAATAAACGCACCCGGAGCCAAAGGTGTTATCCCCCGGGCAGCAGGAGCCGACAAACTCCGGTTTTCCTCTTCTCCCAGGCAGACCGTGTCTGTTTTTGGTTCATACAGGAACTCTGTTTCCTCTTCTTCCTCTTCTATTTCCATCTCTAAATCTCGACTTTCTTCGAGCTCCAGCTCACTCCTGGTCACCTTTTCCGGAAAACCCATTGTTGGCTGGGAAGGCAATTCTTCTCCAGGCAATTCTTCATCCGTATAAAGCTCATCTGTCGCCTTTTCCCCGGGGCGTGAAATATCCTGGTCTTTCTCCAGCCACTCAGTTGAAGCATCTTTAATATCAGAAACCCAGAGAGGTATATTATCGGTTTCTTCCGCCTCTTTTTTATCTTGATTGATCTTTATTCTTTCCTTTTCTTTTTCTTCCAGAATTTTAAGAAAGTCTTCAACCTGTCTTTGACCCATTTCTACCGTCGGACCGATTGCTTCCAGCTCGGCCGTGCTGAAGGCATCTGCCATTTTTTGTCCTTCACTTTTTTCTTTTTCGCCGCCTTTGTTTTCCTCTTTATTCTGAGTGTCAGTCTCAGCTTCCAGCTCCTGAACTAATTGAGTTACCAGACCCGGGCCTGGCCTTTCAGCGGTTGAAGTCTCTTCAGTCTTTATCTCTTTTTGAAGTTCCTCCACCATTCTGGTCACCAGACCGGGTTCCATCTTTTCTTTCTGTTCTTCCGGGAAGGGCAGTTCCTCTTCCACCTGAGTAAAAATCAGCTCTTCTGCAGACTTTTTGGATTCCTTTCTTTCAGCCGACTCCCTGGCAGTGTCGGTCGGAGTTTTCTGGCCATGGGCTGCTTCTTCATCAACTATGATGACTTCTTCGAGTTCTTCTTCCGTCACCAGCTCTTCTTCCAGCTCTCCCTCTTCACCGAATCGAGCATCTTTTTCGCCTGGAAAAATCTCGGTCGATTCAGATTCACTCCCGACTTCAGACTCTTCTTCCTCCCCTTCCGGCGGGCGGTCATCTTCGATTATTTTATCGCCTGGAATTGGCTCTTCTATTTCTTCATCTTCAGGAAAAAGTAGTCTGGTACCACAGTTTTTACAGAACTCATCCTGGTCGCTGATTAAAGCCCGGCAATAGGGACAGCGCTTTATACCCATTCTCTTTTAGCCCTTTTTATTTATAAAACTAAAAAAAATCCCTGTCAAATGAATTTTTTGACTGGCTATTTATGTTACGTCGACAATTAGATCACCTTATCTGATTATTTTTTCTTAAATGAGATATTTTGAAAAAGCCCGCAATTTTTTTCAGGTTGACAGCAGGAGTTTTTTTAATAAAATTAAAAAGGCAATGGAAACGGGCGATTAGCTCAGAGGCAGAGCGCTACCTTCACACGGTAGAAGTCAGAGGTTCGAATCCTCTATCGCCCACCAGCTGGCTAGACAGGTGATAGCCAATAAAACGTTGGGTTTTTCCAAAATAGCTTTTATCCAATATTTTGGATTTTTATCCAAATCCATGAACAGGCGGCTTCGGTGCTGATGTTAAGTTATTGATAATACATGTCTTACATATTTATTTTTTCTGGCATAAAAGTTGCACTTCATATAAGTGAAATGAAAAGTAATTTTATGTTTGAGGAGGTGATAGAAGCAAGAAGGAAAAGGATAATCATCTTTAAAAGGTTGGGTTGGGATGATTTAATTCTAAATCATTCCAGGGCAAAGGAAACAAAAATCATTCGAAAGGAGATGTAATTCGAATGAAGAAAAAAGCTTTAGTTTTTATGCTGGCTCTCGTTCTCATCGCCGGCAGCACTGCTTTCGCTCAAATCATGCCTGAAGGGAAGATTACTGGTAAGGTGGTCGATGACCAGGGCAATCCACTCCCGGGCGTTACAGTTGAGGCCACCAGCCCGAGACTGGTTGGTAAAGCAGCCACTGTGACCGATGCTACCGGCGCTTACCGTTTGATGGCTCTGCCATCCGGAACTTATCAGTTAACTTATAGTCTGCCCGGTTTCAAGACTCTGGTCAGAAAGGACATTGTCCTCCAGTTATCTCAAACTCTGGTGATCAATGTTACCATGGAACCGGCGGCTATTGAAGAACAGGTTACCGTTGTTGGCCAGAGCCCATTAGTTGACGTCAAAAGCACCGTCAAGGGCCAGGTCATGACGAAAGAGGTCTTTATGAGCCTGCCTCGTGGTCGTACCTTTGATACATTAATCAGTACGATGCCTGGCGTTACCAGCGAAGGGATTACAGGTGGTCTTTCAGTTGACGGGGCTACTGGTACTGAGAATATGTGGTATATTGATGGGGCAAACATCACCAATATACACCTCGGAACAAGAGGTCAAAATGTTGTTCTCGAGCTGGTAGATGAAGTTAAAGTTACCGCTTCCGGTTACAATGCTGAATTTGGTGGCTCAATGGGCGGTGTGGTTAACGTTATCAGCCGTTCTGGTGGAAACACCTTCCATGGCGACCTTATGGGTTACTATAATAACAACAAGCTCTGGATGCAAGGAAAAGACCGCCAATATTTACGCCAGAATCCATATGTATATGGCCAGTACGAATATGTAAGTGATGATGACCTTTATTTTGACGGCGGTAAAAAACGAGACAAATACAACCGGCTCGAAGGAATCGTTAGCCTTGGTGGTTATATTTTGAAAGATAGGTTGTGGTTCTTCGCTTCATTCGACCCGATTTACATTCAGACCAAGGCTCTCAGAGATTTCAATAATAGACAGGGCCCGTGGTATGAATTCAAGCAAACAAATAAGTATTATAACGGTTCGGTAAAATTGACAGCGGCCCCAGCCAGGGGGTTAAGAGTCTCGCTGAGTTATGTCAATAATTTCTATACTTATAAGGGGACTATTCCCAGTGTTAACGGAACCGATAACCCTGCTACAGATTATGCCAACTATGGATATGACTATCCAAACTGGAATGCGGCTTATTCGATTGATTATACCGCCAGCAATAACCTGTTGTTAAGTCTACGGGGAGGCTATCATCTGCAGAACCAGACTAACCCCGGGGTAAAGGCACCTGATCATACCATGTACGCTTTCAGTTCTGGCAATGCGAACTACACAAAATATTTAAACGATCCTTTCTACATTGCTAATCCGAATCTTCTCCATTATTCTGGCTGGACAAATTACTCTACTGCCTGGGATTACAAGAAGAGACTTTATGACAACTTTAGTACTAACCTTGACGTAACTTATTATGTTAACTTTGCTGGTGAGCATGCCTTCAAAGCCGGTTTTCAGTGGATTTACCTCCATGAAAATGTTGATCAGATAATTCCTCATCCCCTGGTTAACCTCTACTTCGGCCGAACCTATACCGGGCTGGGCTTCCCTGTTGGGGCAGGTGCTCCTCCGTTTCTTGAAGATGGTGTAACTCCCAATCCATATTACGGTTATTATGGTTATTATATGGTCAGAAGCAGTTTTACTTCAGTTTATGGTTATCAGTGGAATGTACACAGCAATAACTGGGCTCTTTATATTCAGGACTCCTGGACAATAGGCAACAGATTAACCATTAACTACGGCTTAAGAACTGAATCTGAATATGTTCCTTCTTTTGCCACTAATAATCCAGAATTGGCCAACGTCAAGCCCATTAAATTCAGTTTTGGCGACAAGCTGGCTCCAAGAATCGGGGCAGTTTATGATGTTTTTGGTGACTCCAGCCTGAAAATATTTGCCCACTTCGGCATTTACTATGATGTTATGAAGCTCTACATGGCTGAGGGCGCATTTGGTGGTTTTAAGTGGGTATCTGATTATTATGCCTTACAGGATCCTGACTGGACCAAAATTGCAGCCAGCGGGGAGATTGATGATTTTGCCAGTCAGAAAAATGGCAACACCTATGCCGGAAGCATTAATTACCGTCAAGTTTCATTTGATACTGTTGATCCTAACCTGAAGCCCGTAGCCCAGAGGAATCTTTCCTTCGGAATCGAAAAGAAACTGACAGAAGATGTTTCATTGTCTCTGCGTTTTGTCCAGAATCATCTGATCAGAACAATTGAAGATGTAGGAGTATATGTAAGAGATCCAGAAACTGGCATGAACAGCGAAGTTTATTACATTGCCAATCCCGGTTATGGCTATACAAAACCTGGTTCTGAAGGTGGGAAATTTGCCGATTTACTGCTGAAGATCAATCCTGAGTGGATGGCCAATCCAGCCGGGTGGATAGCAGAGCATCCAGACGAAAGTCCCATTAATTATTACTGGTATTGGGCTGAGCCAAAAGCCAGAAGAGAATATTATGGGTTGAACGTCTCCTTAGAAAAGAGATTCAGCCATCACTGGCAGGGCGGTATTAACTATACTTTAAGCCGGGTTGAAGGCAACTATGGCGGTTTAAGCTCTCCCGATGAAAGCGGACGTAATTCACCCAACGTAGAAAGATACTTTGATTACTGGTTCATGCATTATAAAATCGATGGCAGACCTCTCGATGGGCCGCTCCCACAGGATAGAACCCACTACTTCAAAGCTTATGGTTCTTATGCTTTCCCGTTTGGTTTGACTGTTGGTTTAACCGCTTATTGTAGAAGTGGCCTTCCACGGAGTAGCTTGCTCAATATTAACAATACCTATATGTATCCTTACGGTTATGGAGATCTTGGTCGTCTACCCTGGGCCGCCTGGGCTGACCTGTATCTGGAATACACATTGCGTTTTGCCCACCGCTATTCCTTCTCTATTAACGCCCAGATTAACAATGTAACCAATACCAAATCAATAACCGCTAAGAGTAACACCCTTAACCGAGTCTCAATATGGGCAGATGATGTGGAATTTCTTGATGGAACATTAGCCAGAGATCTTAATAACAGAATTGCGACGAGCGATCCTGGTTATCCACCGAACCCAGCTTTCAATATGTGGACCACCAGAATGGAAGCCTGGTCAGCCAGACTGGGCTTCAAATTTTCCTTCTAAGTTAGCTCAGACCTCAATTCAAGACCCGTCCCCCCGCCGGGGGGACGGGTTTTTTATTTAGAGCGGGATTTTTGACCAGCCTTTATGTTTTAGCTCTCTGTTTTCAGGGAGCTAAATAAGGTGGACAAATAGAAAGTTGACCATGGCCAAATTGCCAATCAAATTTAACACGGCCGTGCACTCCAAAAGGTCAATCGCCCTGTGGGCCTGGGCAGGAAAAAGCTAATTACAGGCAGAAGCTAACCAGACGGCTGGAATATTATCTCTATTGGGGGGTTTCGGGGTTCCAAAGTCCAAAAAAATTCTAATTAACCTGTCCTGCCTGCTTTTCTAGCCGGCTAAGCTCAGCTTTTGCCTGAGCAATACTTCCCGGATCATCTCCGGTCGAATTTTCGAGATAAAGGCGGAGATATTTTATGGCATTTGCCACATCTCCAGCCTTTTCATAAGCTACAGCCAGATTAAAGTAGCCGGATCTGGTAGGCATGATGGCCAGAGCCTGTCTCAAATAAAATAGAGCCTGGTCATGTTCCCCAAGGTAAGAATAAGCAATACCAATAAGTTGATAAAAGGACTGATCTCCCGGATAATCCTCTATAAGCTTCTTGTAGATTTCAATAGCTTCTTTGAGCTTACCGCTCGAAGCCAGATTGCCAGCGTAAGACATTCTTAGAAACTTGCTCTCCGGTTCGACAGCCAGAGCCTGTTCATAATACTTCCTGGCTTCTTCCTTCCGGCCCAGGGTATCGAGAATACCAGCACAAACGGTCAGAGCATCAACATTTCTCGGGTTTAACTGCAGCACCTTATTCATGGTAGAAAAAGCTTCAGCCACCTTCCCGCTGACCAGATACGTATGGCCCAGCCGAACGAGAACTATTTCAGAATCAGGTAATCTGGCCAGGCCTTTTTTCAATGTCTCCACAGCTTCTTCCATTTTCCTCTGACGGGCTTGAACAATAGCCAGATTGACATAGCTGGCTGGCGAATCGGGTATTTCATCCATAATCTTAAAATAAATTTGCTCGGCTTCGGCATATCTTTCTTCATATTCAGCCATCTGGGCTTGCTGAATTAAATTCAAAAGATCAATTTTTTCTTTTGGATCAGGAAGGACAGAAGCTACCCTGGCCGGTGCAAAACTCAAGTAGCCAAGAGAACGAAGCTTTTCAGTATCAGCAGCAGTCGGGCCACTGCCAGAAGGCTTGGTCATCTCCTGGCCCCCAGCCATCAGCAGCTCAGCCTCCAATTGCTTTCTCAGCTTGGTGGTAATGTCTGGTGAGGAATCGAAAAGATTTTTCCTTTCCTCCGGGTCAGTCTTAAGATCATAAAGTTCAGGTCGCGGGCACTGAATGTATTTCCATCTGTCAGCTACCAGAGCAACCAGCTCTGACCAGCCAAAGTTTTCTCGAGGATAAAAGGTTTCGATGAGGGCTATTCTGTCTTTCTTTTCTTTTCCTTCCATTAGCGGTAACAAGCTTTTCCCCTGAACAGGCAAGGAGCTGGCCCCAGCACCGCTCAGCTCCAGAACAGTCGGTGCAATATCCAGTAACCTGACAGTCTGATTTACCACCCCTTTCTTTGGAAATATTTTTTTATTCCAGATAATTAACGGGACGCGCACTGTCTCTTCATACAGGAATAAGCCATGGCCTCTTTCCACCTTATCCCCCAGGCCTTCTCCGTGGTCCCCGGCTATGATAATAATCGTTTTATCCAGCAATCCTTTCGACTTCAGTGCTTCCAGAATTTTGCCGAAATAAAAATCCATATAGGCAATTTCGCCGTCGTAGGGATGGTCAGCATAATCTTCTTTATAAGGAGAAGGGGGATCATAAGGCAAATGAGGGTCAAAATAATGTATCCAGCTAAAAAACTTATCCCTATAATTATTTTCCAGCCAGGCAGAAAAGCGAGCAAAAGTGGCTTCAGCCCGCCGCTCGGCATTATTGGTTTTAAAAGGGAGATCTGCCTCGAAGGTATCATCATAGTCTTCAAATCCGCGGTCCAGGCCGAATCTCGAGTCAACAGAAAAGGAGGAAACAAAGGCCGCTGTCTTGTAACCCCTGGCCGCCAGAACTTCGGTAATGGTTTTAATTCCGGCTGCTAAGTAGTGTCCGTTGTTGTGAACACCATGAGCCACAGGTTCAAGACCGGTTAACATTGTGACATGAGAAGGAAGGGTGAGCGGAGCTGAGCAATAGACCCGATTAAAACGCCAGCCTTCAGTTGCCAGTCGATCAAGGTTAGGTGTCGCTGCCTTCTTATACCCATAGCAGCCGAGATGGTCAGCCCTGGTAGTATCAAGTGTAATTAACAGTAGATTAAAAGTAGAAGCCCGCTCCCGGTCGGCCGATGGCGTTCTGAACTTGAGAAGGGCCATCACACCGACCACGGCCAGGATTAGGCCCACGGTCAACCAGATCAGAGCCTGTTTTTTTTTAGCTCGACTTTCTTCTGATTGCTCTTCTGCCTTTTTTAATCTCCCGCCTTCATCTTCTTTCGGACCATAGTCGCGCTGGCCAGCCTTATTTTCAGACTGCCTGGCCTTTTTGGTCCGCTTTTTTTTCTTGCTCATCCTGCGGTCATTCTTCCAATCGGTTTCAGGCCAGAGGTGGAACTATTTTTTTATGGCCTGAAGAATCTGCTGGACCAGAGCCACTCGCGGCGAATCCTGCGGTTCTAATTTTAAGAATTTTTCAAAATATTCTATCGCCCTGGGAATATCATTTTTGTTCAGAAAAACATAGCCAAGTTTGAGGATAGGATCCGGCCAGTCGGGCTTAATCTTCGATGCCAGTTCATAGTATTTCTGGGCTTCATCCAGCTGTTGGTTGTTGAAACAGACTTCGGCTACATTAAAAGCTACAACCTCATCCTGGGGAGCAGTATCAACTGATTGCTTGAAATACTTGGTAGCTTCTTCCAGGTTATTTTGTTTGAGATAAACCAGTCCCATGGCTGCCAGAGCCTTGGCCTTCATACTGACGCCCATAGCCCGATCATCTTTGGCTTTTTCAATCACTTCCTGGTAGATTTGCATAGCTTTATCTATTTCACCTTTTTCCCGGTAACAATCGCCAATGTTAAGCAATACCTGATAAGCAGCAGGATTCTTTTCCAGAAACTCCTGATAAAGGGCTAAGGCCGCATCATATTTGCCGTCCTTAAAAAACTCATTACCTTCATCCAGAAGTTTAAGCGAAGATTCATCTTCAATAATTGACATACCTGTGCTCGCTTTTTTCAATTTAATAATTAGTCTTGGATTTTTTTCCAGCTGACTAACCGTCACTTCTTGAGTATATGGGGCATAACCATCAGCTGAGGCCATTAGCGACCACTTTCCGGAACCAAGACCAATAAAAGACCATTCTCCCTTTTTATTGGTTGTTGCCTCCAGCTTCAGGCCACCGGCTGCTTCCTGAATGAAACTCATTACCACCTTGGCCCCAACAATGGGTTGATCATTTTCGTCCAGAACCAGACCGCCCAGTCGGCCCACGCCCCGGCCGGCTTGAGCCAGAAGCAACGATTCTCCTAGAAAAAGAAAAAATAGTATGACAGCCATCGAGATAAATCGTCGGTTTAACCTTTTCATCATTACCTCCATTCTCATAATTAAGCCGAGCCGATCGCGGCCCGCCCAAGGACATTTATTAATTTTTTCTTTTTTCTTTCAAAGCTTTAACCTGGGCTTTTACATTTTCCTGATTTGGCTCAAGCTGTAAAGATCTTTCCCAGGCATAAAGAGCTTCATCTATATCGCCCAGTGTCAAATAGCATTCACCAATAGCATTCAGAATATTGATATTCGTTCCAAAGTGGGCCAGGTATTGTTTGTAGTAATTTATGGCCTGTTCATGCTGACCAAGGGCTTGAGCTGCTTTGCCCAGAACCTCCAGAAAATCATAGTTTTGTTGTTGACTGACAAAAGGAGCAGCTATTTCTATTACTTCCTGATATTTTTTCAAGTCCAAAAGAAGACGGCAGTAATCAAGAGCATAAGAGACCTCACCAGGATTCCGACGATAAGCAGCTTCTAAGTATTTGGCTGCCCTGGCCTCGTCCTGGCGATTCCAATACTGGACCCCGAGAGCATGCTGAACTTCAGCCGAGCTGTCGCCTCCTGCCGGTTGAGTCATCACCCAGGAACGAGAAAGAGCTGGAAGATGGCTGATAAAGAAATTTGCTTTCTGAGTAAGCAAAATATTGTTATCATTATCAGTTAGAATCACGGTGAGCAGATAGTTGGCCGGTGTCCAGTTTTCCAGAGAAATTTCTTCATAAAAAACACCTGGCGTCTGATAATCGGAGAGCTTTCTGGAGAAAGACTTAACCTTATCCCCATTTTCTCTCATGATTTCATAGTTAAGCCTTCCGCTCTGTTTTAATTCTGGAGTCAGGCCCCACAACTGGAAGACAACATAAAGAGTATCTCCCACCACAAAATCATTCCTCGGAGAAGGTACAAATTGCATATCATTAAGCAGGAAGGCTTTATTAAGTCCACGATATTGATTGTTCCTGGTCAGACGGTTAGCCAGCACGAGGGGACTCATCTGTAATCCCCCCTCTGGAATATCCAAAGAAGCTTCAAACGAAGTAAATTCCTTGGAAACATAATTCTTTAGAAGAATACTCAGTTCGTATTTGCCAGGCACTATGGGGAAGACATCTTGAAAGCTCATCAATCTGTCTTTTATTTTATCCAGCTGGTCACCCCGTAGATCAAGCAGCAGGCGGCGATCAAATTGATAGACCTGACGCCCATTTTCATCAGTCACAATCCCGTTGATGACGATCGTTGCCTGGTAATTGTTTCCATTTTTCTCCAGAGATAGTTTCTTGGGCTCGATAAGATAATGGACATAATAAATCCCGGTCTCAGATTTATAGACGCTAACCAAGGCATCGCTATCAACATAATTGGCAGAGTATTCAACCTCAATAATATCTTTATATTTAATCAGCTTATCAGCATAAGCATCTTTGACCTTAAAAATGGGAGCATAGGGAATTTTCTGGTAGAGAAGAACATCAGAAGCGATGGAAGGTCTGATGTCTATCAGTGTTTCGCCCTCAATTAAGGAGAGAGAAATATTAGCCACATTAGGCTCTATATTTACCAGCTTCCGAAAGGCCTCGGTATAATCGGTCATATCACCACTATAGTGAGGCATAAGCTTTTGAGGCCCATCTTTGACAGGAGAATACAGAATATATTCATTGGTGCTATCAGGTTTATAAAAAACAACTGAAAAAGCATTAGGCAGGCCATAATCCCCCATCCCCTGGTAAAACCAGATTATAGTCGGATATAAATCATACCGGTTCTCATATTTTTCAATATAATGCGGTTCTCCAAGCATTATATAGATCCGTCCCATATCCGATCGCCAGCCCGCACCTGGCGTTTCTTTACCAAAATGCTGGTTAGCATATTTAATCCGGCGATAGTGTTCCTCCTTAAACTCATTTTCAGGTGTATCCGGATTGGGATCCCGCTGTTTCCAGAAAGCTTCGATAAACATATCCCGCTGTCGGTCGTTCTCCAGACTAAGAAAGACTTCTTTCTCCTTGGGAGAAATAATATATACTACTTCTTCTTCGATCCATTTTTTATATTTCTCGGGCAAGGCCTTAATGAGCTCTTTGGTTGAGGGGGCTTTAGCCTTATTCTGGGCAAAACCAGCTGAGGTAAAGCCAATTAAGAGACAGGTCACCAGGGCTAAAATCAGCAGGCTTTTTCTTCTCATTGAGTCTCCTAAGATATTATATTATAATATATAACTCGTTGGTTCAAGATAAGATGCATGAAAAACAACTTGACAAAAAAAGGGTGGTGACTTATCTATTATAGAGAATTTTGCTGAGACATAAATTGATTTAGTTATGCCTTCCTTGAGCCCCAGGCTTGGGGACGACATTTAATTGGGGTAAAAAGTGACCAAGCAAGTAAAAAAAGACGGAGTGAAGTCTAAAAAAAGTCGTGATAAAACCAGATCTGAAAAGATCGAGTTTATGAGTCCGGAACAGACTCTACCGACCGAATTGCTGGACGCCACTCTCAATCCCCTTTTTATATCAAGGGCGATTGAACCAGAAATTACTTCCTCTAACAAGCTGAAAACTATAGCAGAAGATTTAGATGAATTAGAACTACAGGATATACTGCCCAAAACTGTCAGAGAGGAAGTACCGGCAGCGGCAGAAGTGGTTGAGTCTGATCATGATCCGGTAAAAATTTATTTCCGAGAAATGGGCAAGATCTCCTTGCTATCCCAACAGGACGAGGTTGACCTGGCCCGTCAAATGGAAAGAGGCAGGAAAATCCAGCTCAGAGCTCTCCTCAAAACCCGATTGGCTATAAAGGACATCCTGGCCCTACGTGAGATATCAGAAACAGAGCCCGATAAATTTTTGCGGATTTTTGATGAAGCCGAAGATTTTGAAGATGATGCTGCTAAAAAGAAGGTTAAAGAACTGCGTCAGACACTGGAAAAATTTTCCAGGCTGTCCGAGCAGCTTAACACTATTAAGCCCACTGCCCGCTCTGCCTTTCAAAGAGGACGATTGATAGTCGAAATGTACAGGATTCTGGAAGAGCTCCACCTATCCCCGGAAAAAATGGCTGGCACCATCGAAAGATTGAGAGAAATTTTACGCCTGATGAATGAACTCGAAGAGAAACGCGAGGAGATCGAGCTGGCCTGGCCCAAAAATAAGGCCAAATCAGTGCCGGCGACTCTACAGGAGAAGTTAAAATCAGTTAAGGCCGAAGAAAAAAACTTACGGCAGGAAGCCGGGTTAAAGGCTCCTGAGCTGAGGAAAATCCTGATGGATGTCAGCCGAGGCGAGAGAATTCAGAAGCATGCCGAAAACAAGTTGATCGAAGCCAATCTCAGGCTGGTAGTCTCCATCGCCAAAAATTATGTTAACCGTGGGCTCAGTCTGTCTGATCTTATTCAAGAAGGTAACCTGGGTTTAATGAGAGCGGTTCAGAAATTTGATTATCACCGTGGGTTTAAGTTCTCAACCTATGCCACCTGGTGGATAAAACAGTCCATTACCAGGGCCATTGCCGATCAGGCCAGAACAATTCGCATCCCGGTTCATATGGTCGAGACCATTAACCGGCTGAAAAAAGTTCACCAGGAACTGGTGCAGAAAACCGGTCGCGAGCCAACCGTTCAGGAAATTGCTGAAGCGGTCAAAATGCCTGTCCAGAAGGTGACCAAAATTCTGCAGGATAGCCAGGAACTTCTTTCTCTCGACTCACCTATTGGTGATGATGAAGAGAGTTACCTGCGCGATTTTGTTCAGGATGTCTATAACCCCTCTCCGGCCGATATTGTCATCCGGGCTAATTTAAAAGAACAGATCACCCGAGCTATCAATACCCTGACCGAAAGAGAAGCAACTGTAATTAAGATGAGATTCGGGATAGGAGATGGGCAGGAACACACTCTGGAGGAGATCGGTCAGAAGCTAAAGGTCACCAGAGAAAGAGTACGCCAGATAGAAACTAAAGCTTTGCGTAAACTGGCTGAATCGGCCCTGAGGGATAAATTAAAGTCTTTTTCTGATTCACCTACCAATACCAATCAGGCTTAAATTATTTTAACTCGGATTTTAGCTTTGCGGTTATTTACGATCCGGGAAATTTATGCCCATTTTTTCCAGGGCCTGATCCCCTCTCGATTGGGAAGGAGCTTCGCCCGGTAAATAAAGCAAAACCCCGCCTTTGATTGGCCTGATTTCGATCTTTTTTTCTTCAGCCAGTTTATTGGTCGCCTGGACCGGGTCCTGGCCGAAATACTTTTTAAAAGCCTCATTGAATCCGCTGTAAACCGAATGGATCCCTTTAAAGTCTCCCATCCTCAAGGACCTGATGGCCAGAATCACAAATTCCTCCACACTCAATTTACCGTCGGGGTGAGGATTAAAACGTTTTTCGGTCATAGCTGTTCTCCTTTCTATCTTAATGACGGGCAATTCCCATTTTTTACTCATTTTGAAAAATAGATTAATGCTGTATAATGACGTTTTTAATCGTCACAGAAGGTAAAGAAAGTTGTCTGATTTATTGATTAATCTGACAGGCTGGTCAGGAGCATTACTATTGCTACTGGCCTATTTTTTGGTTTCCAACCGAAAGCTAAACGGAGATTCATTGACTTATCAACTTTTAAATCTAATAGGTAGTCTCTGCCTGCTATTAAATGCTTATCACTTTGGCGCCTGGCCATCGGTTAGCGTGAATGCTGTCTGGATTGGCATTGCTCTGCTGACTGTAAGCAAAAGCAGGGCAGGAAACAAAAAGGAGGAATAAACTTATGGGGAAAAAAGTCTTAATTTTCTCTGGCAGCCCCCGGGAAAATAGTTACGGGGCCGGTCTGGCTCAAAGTGTTTCGCGCGGAGTAAAAAAAGCTGGCGGAGAGCCTGCCATCATTAACCTCGGCCAGCTAAAAATCAATCCCTGTCAGGCCTGTGATCGCTGCCGTCAGAGAGGTCCAGGTCAGTGTGTCCAGGAAGATGATATGATTAAACTTTACCCGCTACTCAAAAATTCCAGAGCCATTGTTCTGGTGCATCCAATTTACTGGTTTACCATTAACGCTCAGATGAAATTATTCATTGATCGCTGGTACGCTTTTGGCGGCGATGATTATGCCTGCTTTAAAAACAAAAAAATAGGTTTAATTTTCACTTTCGCCGATCGTGATCTGGCCAGCTCTGGCGCCGTTAATGCCATTCAGGCTTATAAGGATATGTTCAATTATCTCGAATCTGAGCTGGTGGGAATAATCGGGGCCAGCTGTCAGGACAGAGGGCAGGCTAAAAAAGAAGCCGACTACCGCCGCCAGGCTTTTGAACTTGGTAAGAAGATAGCTGACTGAGATAGCGGAGCCAAAAACTAATTTGAAAAAAAATGAGCCTGGCTGACGTCGTATAATTGATGGAGGTTTTTATGAAAAAGTTCAAGCAGAGAATTTCTCTTCTAGCTGGCAACCTGATGGCTGTTACAGCTGTATTTTTAACTCTTATGGCCTTTTTTCTGATGGGAACGAGCGCTGATCTATCCGCTCAAACTAAAGGCGAAATTGATATCCCTTATGAAAAACATATTTTGCCTAATGGTCTAACTGTTATTCTCCATGAGGATCATAAGGCTCCAATTGTTGCTTTTAATATCTGGTATCATGTTGGCTCCAAAGATGAAAAACCGGGCAAGACTGGCTTTGCTCACCTTTTTGAGCATCTGATGTTCAATGGCAGTGAACATTACAATGATGATTATTTTAAACCACTTCAGCAAGTTGGAGCTACCGATCTCAATGGTACAACCAATGAAGATCGAACTAATTATTTTGAAACTGTCCCTGCTTCCTCACTTGATCTGGTTCTCTGGCTTGAATCGGACCGGATGGGCTTTCTGAAAGGTGCTATTAATCAAGCTAAACTCGATGAACAGCGCGGCGTTGTCCAGAATGAACTTCGTCAATATGCCAATGAACCTTATGCCATCACCGAAGAGTTAATCGCCAGAGCTGTTTTTCCGGGCGGACACCCTTATTCCTGGACAGTTGGTGGCTCCATCGAGGACCTCAACCGGGCTTCTATCGAAGATGTCCACAGTTGGTTTTCAAGTTATTATGGGCCAAACAACGCGGTGATTGTCATTTCAGGCGATATTAAGCCAGCCGAAGCCCTGGCCAGGGTAAAAAAATACTTTGGCAATATTCCACCTTCCCCACCCATAACCAGGCAAGCTGCCTGGATAGCGAAAAGAAACGGTGAACATCGTCAGCAAGTCCAGGACCGCGTGCCACAAGCTCGGCTTTATAAGATCTGGAATATCCCCCAATGGGGAACGGACGAAGCTGATTATCTTGACCTGGCCAGCAGTATTCTGGCTGAAGGGAAAAATTCCAGGCTATACAAGCGCCTGGTTTATGATGAGGAGCTGGCTGATTCGGTCTCGGCCTTCGTTGATCTCAGAGAAATCGCCGGGCTTTTTTATATTATAGCCGATGCCAAACCAGGCGTGGATTTATCAAGAGTAGAAAAGGCTATTGACGAAGAGCTGGCCCGTTTTCTGGAGTCGGGCCCAAAGCCGGAAGAACTGGAAAGAGTCAGAACAGGCTACCTGACCAATTTTATTAAAGGGTTGGAAAAGGTTGGTGGCTTTTCTGGCAAAGCCGACATTCTGGCCAGAGCCGAAACCTTTACCGGCCGGCCTGACTATTATAAAGAAAATCTTCGTCATGTACGGCAGGCCAGCCCGGAAATAATTAAAGAGACAGCTCGAAAATGGTTGTCCGATGGCGTCTATGTCCTGGAAGTTTTGCCTTATCCACAGCTTTCTACTATTAAAACCGACATTGACCGTCAGAAGCTGCCTGAACCCGGCCAGCCACCAACGCCGGCCTTTCCCCGAATTGAGAAGGCAACACTGAGCAATGGATTAAACTTGATCCTGGCTGAACGCCATTCGATCCCTTATGTTAAGATGAGCTTAATCATTGATGCCGGTTATGCAGCTGATCAGTTTGCTTTGCCCGGAACAGCTTCCTTAGCCATGCAGATGCTGGAGGAGGGCACAGAAAAGAGGTCATCGCTTGAGATCAGCGAACAACTGGCGTTACTCGGAGCTGAGTTTCAAGCAGGTTCGGCCCTGGATTTTTCCTTTGTCAGCCTTGGAGTTCTTAAAGATAAATTGACTCCAGCCCTTGATATCTATTCGGATCTGATTCTCCATCCAGCTTTTCCTCCAGCCGACTTTGAGAGAATAAAGAAAATCCAGCTGGCCAGAATTCAACAGGAAAAATTTTCGCCGGTAGGGTTAGCCATCAGAATTTTGCCCGGCCTGATTTACGGCGAAAATCATGCTTATGGGCACCCCTTAACCGGCTCCGGCTATGAAGCTACGGTCAGCCAGATCAAAAGAGAGGATCTGGTAAAATATCATCAGACCTGGTTTAAGCCCAATCATTCAACCCTGATTATTGTCGGGGATGTAACCATGAAAGAAGTTAAGCCTGAGCTTGAAAAGGTTTTTAAAAACTGGGTAGCTGGGGATGTCCCGAAAAAGAATATCGCTAAAGTTCCACTCAGGAAGCAGCCGGCCATTTATCTACTTGATCGGCCAGAAGCTCCCCAGTCGGTGGTTATAGCTGGTCTGCCAGCTCCTTCCTCTTCTGATCCTGAGGCTCTGGCTATTGATCTGATGAATTTCGTCCTGGGCGGTGATTTTGTTTCCAGACTGAATATGAATATAAGGGAAGACAAACACTGGAGCTATGGAGTCTTCTCTACTCTTATCGAGGCTCGTGGTCAGAGGCCATTTGTGGTGGTGGCCCCGGTTCAGGCCGACAAGACGAAAGAAACCATTGAGGAGATTCTGACCGAAATCAAAGGCCTTCTGAGCAATAAGCCAATCACCAGCGATGAACACCATAATGCCCGAAGCAGCCGCATCAATCAACTGCCCGGCCTGTGGGAAACCATGGCCGGTGTGGAAAGCTCTCTCATCGAACTGGTCAATTTTAATTTGCCTGATGATTATTTTGAAAAATACCCGGCCAGAATTAATGGTCTCAAAAGTGAGGACCTAAACAAGGCGGCCAGGCAGGTTCTCCATCCAGAAAGCCTGATCTGGGTGGTAGTTGGCGACAGGTCAAAACTGGAAAAGTCTTTAAAAGAACTGAGGTTCGGAGAAATATATTTTCTCGATGCGGACGGGCATTTGATAAAATAACCAGGAGAAAAGACGGTTTAATATAAAAATTATAATTTTTTTCAATTTATAGAAGACGGGTGCGACCAAAGAATAATGAGTGGGATTTTTGACTCTCAGCGGGAGGAAAGAAGCAATGACCTTGGCCAGGACTTTCATTGCTCTGTTATTTTCATCAATTTTCTTCCTTGCTCCAGGCTTTGGGGCTCAGGGGGTAGGGCAAAGCAAAAGCAGTGAAATAGACAAAGAAGCATTGAAAAAAGCTCAGGAAAGTAAAGTTGTCAGAGCTTACCGGTTGACTGAGCCATTTAATCTTGATGGGCGGTTGACCGAAGCAGTCTATCTGAATCCAGCCATCGAAGATTTTATTCAAACTGACCCGGCTGATGGCCAGCCAGCTTCCGAAAGAACCAGAGTCTGGGTGGCCTATGATCAGGCCAACCTTTATGTTGGGGCCTATTGTTATGATTCTAACCAGAAGGGCATCATCGGTCAGCTTGGCCGCCGGGACTATTCTGTTGATTCAGACTGGTTCATATTTTGCCTTGATCCCTATCTTGACCGGAGGAGTGGCTATGCTTTCTGGGTGAATCCAGCCGGCTCTATAATTGACAAGGCTTTATACAATGATATCAGCGAAGATAAGAGCTGGGATGGCCTGTGGGAAGCCAGGACCCAGATAGCCAATGATGGCTGGACGGTCGAAATAAAGATACCATTTAACCAGCTACGCTTCTCACGTCAGAGTTCTTACCTCTGGGGAGTTAATTTCCAGCGGATCATAAAGAGAAAAAACGAAAAGGTCTCTTTTGCCTGGGTCCCCAAGGAAGACAACGCCTTTGTGTCACGCTTTGCCCGACTGGAAAACATAGAGAATATCAAGCCAGGCCGGCGACTGGAAGCTTATCCTTATTCGGTCGGACAGGCTCAATTCAAGCCAGCGGAGGCTGGTAACCCTTTTGAAACAGGCCATAAATACAAGGGTAATATCGGGCTTGACCTCAAGGCCGGGCTTAAAAGCAATTTGAACCTGGATTTAACCTTCAATCCTGATTTTGGCCAGGTTGAGGTTGACCCAGCTGTTATTAATCTAACTGCTTATGAGACCTATTATGAGGAAAAAAGACCTTTCTTTATTGAGGGCTCTTCTATCTTCAATAACTTTGGCCGGGGCGGAGTTTATATCAGTTCCAATCTTAGCTGGCCCAGCCCGAGTCTTTTTTACAGCCGCCGCATTGGGCGAACTCCTCAGGGCTATGTTACTCACGATGGTTATGTTGATTTTCCTGACCGGACAACTATTCTCGGAGCTCTAAAAATGACCGGCAAACTGGGCTCGGGCTGGAACATTGGGCTGATCAGTGCTCTAACTGCTAAAGAATATGCCACTGTCGATGACCTGACCGACCGCTATCGAGATCAGGTGGAGCCGCTGACCTACTATGGAGTTTTGAGAGCTCTCAAGGAATTCAAGGGTGGCCGGCAGGGGATTGGATTCATGTTTACTTCTGTCCTCAGGGACCTGAAGGTGGACAGCCTCAACTCCCTTTTAGCTTCCAATGCCTTTAGTCTGGCCATTGATGGCTGGTCTTTCCTGGATAAAAAGCGAAACTGGGTCATTGGAGGCTGGGCAGGCGGC
>JAKPCG010000038.1 GCA_029553365.1 Acidobacteriota bacterium
CCAGCTTCTCTTAGAATATCTTCCAGTTTTTGCCTTTCTGCCTGACCTCTGGAGGGAAATCTGATGATATCTTTCCTGGTCAGAGTCAGGGAATATCGACTGCCATTTATTCTGGCCAGGTCATGGTCATCAGCATACTTAATTATTGCTTCCTTCAGTTTGTCGAGCTCTTCTTCGGCCTGTTTTTTCTGGTCGAGATAGGTCATATATTTATCAACCAGTACAACTGCTTCTTCTTGAAGATATTCATTGGCAGGCAGTTTTTGCAATTTGACGGCGTGTTTTTTTAAGGGGCAATAGGACCAGTAACCACACCAGTCACAGAGTGCACCCTCCCGCGGCTCGAATTCCCGGTCAGCTTCTATTCTGTCTATAAGTTCAGCGATTCTCCTTTTCAGCTCCTCCAGCTGTTCTGGAGTTCTGGTCGAAGAAATTTCCAGGTCAAAAGCCACATGGTGCCAGACCAGTTTGAACCTCTCTGCCCAGGGCCATTTTTGCTTGATGCCCAGCTGATAGAGAGCCAGCTGACGATCTGTCTCGGCTGCTTCCTGGGGCGGTAACTTTGAACCCGTTTTGTAATCATGAATTTCAATAACGCCGTCCGTTGTTTGATCAATACGGTCGGCAAAACCTATTAAACGGTAGCGCCCGTCGCCAAATAGGTCAATTTCCAGCTTTTCCTCCAGCCCGAGAATTCGGTTCTGGTTAAAAGGATAATAGTGCCGATAATAGTCCTCCAGAAATTTCAGGCCAAGGCGAAAATAATCTTCTGCTGTCCGGCCAGGTTCGGTTATCTTTAGTTTCTCCTTCTTCTCCTTGAAATTATTCTGCCAGGTATCTTGATAATAGACTTTAAGCTCTTCCAGGCTCATTGTCCGGAACGGTAATTCTCTATAAAGTTTCTCCATGGCTTCATGAAAGCAGCTGCCTAGAAAAGCTTCGATGCCTTCTTCCTCTGGCACCAGATGATCCCGATAGGAGAATTTATATTTTCTCGGGCAGGTCTCATAAGTTTCGAGTGCCGAATGGGAGTAGGTCATATTTCCCTCCTGTGATCGCTTTACCTATTACCAGGATATCAATCCCCGAAATTAATTTACACCTTGATGATAAGCAGAGCCAGCTGAATTTCATGCAATCTTTTCAATTTTTTCCAGATTTTTTAAGCTACTATTTTTAATTTATTATTTTTAATTTGTTCTCCTGCCTTTATCTGTTACCACTGTTATTTTTGAGCTGCTTCACCCGCTCTTTCAGATGATCCTTGAGCTTCAGGTAGGGTAGGCCTTTTTCCCACCACTCAGGAGCTGGTTTGTTCATCAGGTGATGGTCGAAAAATTCTTTCATCCGGACTGTATAGTCCTTCTGATTAGCCGGCTTTTGCAGGCCGTGGTTCTCGCCGACATATTCCAGCATGACCACTGGCTTTTTCAGTCGCCGCAGGGTGTTGTAATACTCAATTCCCTGATTAAAATCAACTGCTCCGTCTTTATCATTGTGAAGGAGTAAAAGAGGGGTTTTCACTTTCTGGGCGTGAAAGACGGGAGAATTTCGGATGTAGGCTTCTGGATTTTCCCAGTAGCCAGTGGTGAAGCGGCCCTGGCTGCTTTCAAAAATTGGCTGGTTGGCTGTGCCCGTATTCCAGTAAATCGAGCTGTACATGGAAATCATGTTGGTTAGTGGGGCGCCGGCAGCGGCTGCCCGAAAAGCTTCAGTCTGGGTGATAAGAAAGGCTGTCTGGTACCCGCCCCAGGAATGACCCTGAAGTCCAACTCTTTCACCATCAACCACCCCGGAATCGATAGCTGCTTGAAGAGCCGGCAGAACGCACCAGACCGCTGACATCCCTGGATCGTTCAGGACGTAAGTTATATCAGGCATCAGGACTGCATAGCCCTGGCTGGTGTAATAGGATTTATTGAAACCATTAGCGGTAGGAAGAAAATAGCGGTTCAGGTTCTGCGACAGTCGTTCATAAATATAAACTACAGTCGGATATTTTTTGCCCTCCTCGTAGCCAGCAGGCAGAAAGAGAGCAGCCTGAAGCTTTTTACCCTTGGCACTAACGTAATCAATAAGCCGCACCCCGGCTGACCAGAGAAACTCTTTCTGCTGGGGATTAGCTTCGGTTATTCTGGTGCTTTTTTGGAGGAAAGCATCAGCCGCATAAAAGTCGGGAAAATCGCGATCGGTTTCTCGGGTGAAAAAATAGCGATCAGCCTTTTTAGCCTTCAGCAGACGGTTAAACTGGGCATCTTCGAAGAATAGCAGCTTAACCATTTTTCTGGCGGCTTCAATTCTGGCTAGGCCCTGTTTTTTGTTCCATTCGCCATAAGTCAGAAAATATTGCGGCTGGCTGAGATCAATACCCTTTTCTTCCTGGTCAAGAACAAAGCGCCGCTGGTAGCGGATCTGATCCTTAACACCATTCCCGGTCAGGTTAAAGCCCTTCTGGCCGCGGGCTTCTACCTGCCAGATATCCCAGCCATCGTAGAGAAGGACATAGCGACTATCTTTTGACCAACCGAAAGGCATATCAGGAGGCAATTTTACATTGTGATCATCATCTTCATCCACAAAAGAGGCGGGCAGTCCAGCCGTCAGGTTAAAACTTCGGCCAGTAGCGAGTTCATAGCTAAAAAATTGCCCGTCCTGATAGTAAAGCAAATACTGCGCATCAGGAGAAAGACCGAACGACCAGCGGTTTTTCTTGAGAGCCAGTTTTCTTTCTCCAGTCTTCAGGTTAACCACATAAATGTCCTGATAACTGGCGCCGGTCAGGCTGAATTCCAGTTCATAGGGGGATTGATCACGGCCAATGGCCAGATCAGATAGCCTGCCCAGGGTTATACGGCGTAGATTATCATCAGCCAGGCGAACAAACTTTTTTTCCAGCGGGCGATAAAGGGACAAATAGCTGAAGGTGGAGTCCCGGACTTCTTCAACCTGTTGCTGGGATTGGAGTCTGGGATCCTGCCAGTGCCAGAGGATAAGGTCGGGAAGGCCGCTCTCATCAATATCATCAGGTCTGACAGCGGGAGAGCCCTCTTTCTCTGCCTGTTCTTTTTTCTCCGGGGAAGCAGAGGACGAGGATTTGGCCTTAGGCTGCTTTATGCCGAAAGCCAGAGCTTGATAATCGTCCAGCCAGTAAGGGGTAAAATCCGGGCTGAGCGTAAAGCCAGCCGGAAAGGTATTATCTTTTTCTGGTTCATATTCAATTTTTTGTGGCTGCTTTGAATTTTTTTCAAATTTAAAAGCCAGCAAACCGTAAAGTTTGTCTTCGTACCTGTCATCCTGGCGGCCTTTAAGTACTGACAGGGCCTGGCCTTTATCATCCCACTTAAGATTTTTGTAAAAGAAATGACCGGAATCAAGGGCCTGAAGTTCGTTGCTTCCAAGGTTTCTGAGCATTAATCCATTACCGGCCATATCCCGGGCATCAACTACCAGAGCCAGCCAATCACCAGAGCGATTAAAAGCAAATTCAGAGATGTTGCCCAGGCTCATTTCCTGACCTGACTGGAGATTTAGTAAAACCAGGTCTGAACCTGCCCATCGGTCCTTATCTTTTTCCTGACTTTCTGGAGCCAAACGATGGACAGCGAGATAGTGCGAACTTTCTCCGGAAAAGGCGATTTTCCGCACGCCGGGCCAGTCTGTTTTCTGACCGGTAGTTAGCTCTACCAGGGAAGCTCTGGGCTCAATCCTTTTTTTATCTTTGCGCAGTTTCTTAGTTTCTTCAAAAGAGGGGTAAGACATAAAAGCCACCCGGCGGGAGTCATCTGATATGATAATAAGATCATAGAGATTTCTGGGGGCCTCACCCAGGCTAAAACGGTATTCTCTGGTTCCATCAACCTCTTTGATAACCAGTTCACTATCGCCTTCATTTGGGGTCAGCGAATAGGCAAACCATTTCCCATCGGCTGATATCTGAGCCGAACTGATACTTTTCCAGGCCAGAATGTCTTTAATTTCCAGTGGCCGGGGAGCAAGCGGCTTGACCGCTTCCTGTTCCGGGCTGGCCTGAAGTGAGGGGACCAAACACAGAAAGGTGAGTGACACAGAAACAAACAGCAGGGACAAAACTCTGCCCAGCGGCTGCATTTTAGCTTTAATAGTTCCAATCATCTATTTCTCCTCAATTAAAATTCAGAGCTTGAATGAAATAAAAAACCTCTTTCCACCATACTACTTTGTCGGAGGAATGGTCAAGGCAGAAACTCATTCAGGTTAAGGCCTGGTATCCATAGTAGAAAGGGGAGTAAGAAGGTTTGGTCGCGATGTGCTGGGCAGCCGGGTGCCTGGACAGATAGTGATTTTAGTTTTAAGATGAGATAAAATTAAAAAACAAAACAAAAAAATTTCTGTCCATAAAACAGACGGGGGAAAACAGCCCGGAAATGGAGGCAGCAGGTTGGCGAATATAAGAGAACAAATCGAGGAGCTGGAAAGGAAAGTTCTTTCCCCTCAAGCCTGCCTGAGTACGGCCAGCCAGGGCAGGCTGAGGCCGGAACAACCTCATCCTCTGCGAACTGCTTTTCAGCGGGACCGGGATAGAATTATCCACTCGAAATCATTTCGCCGATTAAAACATAAGACCCAGGTCTTTCTGTCACCTTTTGGCGATCATTTCCGCACGAGATTAACACATACGCTGGAAGTGTCCCAGATTGCCCGCACCATTGCCCGTTCTCTTCGTCTGAATGAAGATCTGACTGAAGCTATTGCCCTGGGCCATGACCTCGGGCACACGCCTTTTGGACATGCTGGAGAAGAAATCTTAAATGAGCTTTTGCCCGATGGCTTTCGTCATTCAGAGCAAAGTCTGAGGGTAGTTGATAAACTCGAATATGAAGGCAAAGGTCTTAATCTGACTTTTGAGGTCCGCGATGGAATCCTGAGGCATTCCAAAGGGCGGGGAGAAATATTGAATGATGACCCGGAAGGCAGGCCGGCCACGCTCGAGGGGCAGATTGTCCGGGTTTCAGACGTTATTGCCTATGTCAACCATGATATTGATGACGCCCTTCGCGCCGGCATTATCAGAGAGGAAGATATCCCCTCTAAAATTACTGAAACACTGGGCAAACTTCATGCTACCAGGATCGATCGTCTGGTTACCGATGTGGTCGAAACCAGCCTGAAAGTTGGACTGGAACGAATTGCCATGAGTCATAAAATTTATCAGGCCTTGCTCGACCTGAGGAATTTTCTTTACGATCGGGTCTACCTCAATTCTGAAGCCCGGGAAGAGCTGAATAAAACCAGGAAGGTAGTCAAGGAACTGTATGAATATTTGCTCAAAAATCCCGATGATGGGGTTAAAGATTACCCCAGGGGAGATCCACTGGAAAGAAGGGTAGCCGATTTTGTAGCTGGTATGACTGATAGCTACGCTCTGGCTCTTTATGAAAAGATATTTCTGCCTCGTGTCAGATTTTAAATGAGTCTCTCCCGTCTGAAGTTCATTGACAATAAATAAATTATGAGGAGAGAGCCACTTTCTTTGAATTGCTTACGAACTCTGGAGACATTTCTCACCGGGCCCTTAAAAGACTGTTGTTCTGCTGGAGGAAGCGTCAAAATCAGGAGTTTTTCGAAAGACTCCTTCCTTTTGGTATAACCGGAGAGGTCCGGAGAACCAGACGTGGAAAGGGCAAACCTGAAGAGTAACTGGTGGCGAAACTGACCCCCTTCTAGGTCTGGACTTCAGTCACTACTTACACTATGGAGTACTGGTTGCTAAGATATTGTAAATAAAACAAATGAGCTGGCATCAGTCGATTAGACAAATTCCTATTATTTCGCTATAATATAAATACATTTTTACTCGCCACTATCAATCGGGCTGTCCAGCCGGAGGTTAAAAGTGAAACTCGAAAGTTCACCAGTGCTAGAAGTAAACAAATTATCAAAATCATTTAATTCTTTTCAGGCAGTTAAAGAAGTTAGCTTTGCACTTTATCGTGGCGAAATTCTTGGCCTCCTTGGTCCTAACGGTGCGGGTAAGACTACGATCATTCATATGTTACTTGGCTTAACGCTGCCCACCTCCGGTGACATAAGAATATTCGGGTTGAACCCGGAAAAGTCGAGACAGAGAGAAAAGATTTTGAGCAGGATGAATTTTTCCTCGACTTATGTGGCCATGCCTTATTCACTCAAGGTGCGAGAATCCTTGATGGTTTTTGCCGGGCTTTATGGCGTCAAAAAACCACGGCAGAAAATAGACGCCCTGATTGAACAATTTGATTTGAAGGATTCAGCCAATAAAGCAGTCAGAACACTTTCTTCCGGCCAGATGACGAGATTAAACCTGGCCAAGGCTTTTATCAATGACCCTGAAATCTTACTTCTGGATGAACCGACAGCCAGCCTGGATCCTGATATTGCCGATCGGACCAGAAACTATCTGATAGAGGTCAAGAGGACAAAAAATATGGCCATTCTTTATACTTCTCATAATATGAAGGAAATGGAGGCTATTTCTGACCATTTGCTGTTTCTACATCGCGGCGAAATTATTGCCCGGGGGACACCGACTGAGGTGGTCAGACATTTTCGCGGCGAAAATCTGGAAGAGGTCTTTTTAAAAATTGCCCGGGAGGTTGAGGTATGAGCTTCCGCCGCATCTCAGCTATGTTTCTCCGCCATACTTATCTCTATCGCCATAGTTTTACCAGGTTAATTGAAATAGTTTACTGGCCATTGCTCGATCTTCTCCTCTGGGGCTTTGTCAGTGTTTATATTACGAAACTTTCTGCTGAAGGTCAGTCCACACCCAATTTCCTGGGTATTTTCCTCGGAGCTCTGATTCTCTGGGATATTCTTTTCCGCTCCCAGCAGGGGATTTCAGTCTCTTTTCTGGAAGAGGTCTGGGCCAGAAATTTTCTTAATCTTTTTGTCAGCCCGCTGACCATCAGTGAATATCTTGTTTCCCTGATGCTGGTTTCGCTGTTTAAAGTAGTAGTAGTTTTTCTGGTTAGTTCGCTTCTGGCCTGGCTGCTTTACTCTTTTAACCTTTTTATTATCGGGCTTCATCTTTTGCCTTTCATGATTAATCTGATTATCATGGGCTGGTCAATTGGCATTCTAACCACCGCTTTTATACTTAGATTTGGCCAGCAGGCAGAAGTCTTAGCCTGGGGAATTGCCCTCCTCTTCCAGCCGGTTTCAGCCGTTTTTTATCCGGTTTCAGTCCTGCCCCATTTTCTTCAGGTAATTGCCCGCTATGTTCCTGCTTCCTATGTCTTTGAAGGCATGCGGGCAGTGATCATGGGCCAGAGTTTTCCCGCCGGCTATCTGGCCAGAGCCATGATTTTGAACTTTATTTATCTGGTCCTGGTTCTCCTGTTCTTTTTCCGTATGTTTAAAGCGGTCAAGGTTAAGGGCCTCCTGGCTCATATGGGGGAATAAAAAGTTTTTAAAAGGTTCTGGCTGGATGACAGGACAGCATTCAAAATGGGAGCCAGCCTAACCCGGTTGTCTGAAAACATGAAAAGGAAAAATTCATCTCTTGAGAGTGGCCTTTATTAACCATATAATAGAAGCTAATTTTTGTCGGGAGTTAAAAAATGTCGTCAGTTTCTATCTTAGAAAAAATTGCCCAACGTCTTAGAATTCATTC
>JAKPCG010000053.1 GCA_029553365.1 Acidobacteriota bacterium
CATGGCCAGCTGCAAGCCAGAGAACGGATCGAGGTTCACAACAAGGGCCGGGTCTTTGGCACGCTTACGGCTCCCAAACTCCTGATCGAGGAAGGCTCTTATCTGGAAGCCACCTGCCAGACCATCAGTGTTCCGGAAGAACCAGGACCGCCTTCGTCAGACTTAAAGTAAGGGAAATCGGCTTGAATCCCATTCTTAAGTGAACTATTTTTAAAAGAGTTAGATGCTTTCTATCAGTTATATTAATTATTATATTGAATTAGATAATAACTTAGAGTAAATACTTTAATCAGGTTTAGCCTTCTTATTTTGTTGGCGGTTTTTTTAATCCTATGAGCCTAAAATATATAATAGGCCTTATTCCACGCTGGTCGCAGTACTGTTTAAGTCTTCGATCTGCCACCTAACTGAGCAGGATGAAATATCTTTTCGGACCCCGGCCTTCGAGTAGTGAGAGTCCTTGGTTAGCCAGAATTCTAAAGTCAAATGTTATTTGATTCAAAAGTGAACTTTTGAAGCTTAGCCGGTGAGAAAATAATGGGCAGGTTCCTCAGCTTTTAATCTATAATCTGTTCTATTGTTGAATCACCTGCCAGCAGTCCCTACCCTGGGCATAACCAGAATGACATCTGTCTTCTACTGGCATTCCTTTCATGCATAAATAGGATGGCCCAGTCATCAGTCTATTTGAAAAACATAAAGAGTTTACCTTTAAACTGTATAGAATAGGGCAAAAAATTGTCTTGAGATTGACCCACCAAAAGAATATAATCATTCGAATTTCAAACTATTTAGTTTTAACGGAAATAGTCATGAGCAAGTATATCTTTGTAACCGGAGGGGTTATTTCAGGGCTTGGTAAGGGGCTGGCTGCAGCTTCCATCGGGCTTCTCCTCGAAGCTCACGGTTATAAAATAACCATTCAAAAATTAGATCCATACCTTAATGTTGACCCGGGAACAATGAGCCCCTACCAGCATGGTGAAGTCTTTGTTACCGACGATGGGGCCGAAACCGATCTTGATCTGGGACATTATGAAAGGTTTACTTTGACCAGAACTTCCAAAAACCATAACTGGACCGCCGGCCGGATTTATGAGCAAATTATCCGGCAGGAAAGACATGGAGATTATCTGGGCAAGACCGTTCAAGTAATCCCTCATGTGACTGATCAGATCAAGAACGCCTTTTATTCGGTCGCGGACCACCACGATATAGTGATTGTCGAAATTGGAGGAACAGTCGGTGATATTGAGAGCCAGCCTTTTCTTGAAGCTATCAGGCAGATGCGTCTTTCTCTCGGTCAGGAAAATACCCTTTTTATTCACCTTACCCTCGTGCCCTATGTGGAAACTTCAGGCGAACTTAAAACCAAGCCAACCCAGCACAGTGTTAAGGAATTAAGAGCCATAGGTATTCAGCCTGACATTCTCCTCTGCCGTACAAGCCGTAATTTGCCACTGGATCTCAAAGCCAAAATTGCACTTTTTACTAATGTTCCGATAGAAGCGGTTATTACTGCGCGGGATGCTTCCTCCATTTATGAGATACCGCTCAATTTTGCTGGTGAAAGACTCGACTCTATTATTTTAAGAAAGCTCGGGCTGGCCACCTGCGGGCCTGATCTGAGTCGCTGGCAAAAGCTGGTAGAAACAGTCTATCATCCCCGGGATGAGGTGACGATAGCCATTGTTGGCAAATATACAGGCCTGCGTGACTCCTATCTCAGCCTGTATCAAGCCCTTGATCACGGTGGAGTGGGCAATTCATTGCGGGTCAACTTGAACTGGATCGAAGCCGAAGATCTGGAAAAGGGATCTTATCTGAGGAGATTAAAAGACCAGGATGGGATTCTTGTTCCCGGAGGCTTTGGCCAGCGAGGGGTCGAAGGCAAAATTAGGGCGGTCAAATACGCCCGGGAAAAGAAAGTTCCGTTCTTTGGCATCTGTCTTGGCATGCAGTGTGCAACCATTGAATTTGCCCGAAATGTTGCCCGCCTGAGAAAAGCAAACAGTCAGGAGTTCGATCCGCAAAGTCCTCATCCCATTTTTCGCCTCTGGCAGGAGCTAAGGCCAGACTCTGACCTGGGTGGAACAATGAGATTGGGTGCATTTAATTGTCAGCTTAAAAAAGGTACGCTGGCTTATTCCATCTACCAGCATCCACTGGTCAGCGAGCGCCACCGCCATCGCTATGAATTCAATCCAGACTATGAACAGGTCCTGGAGTCAGCCGGTCTGGTCATTTCTGGGAAAAACCCCGAACATGGCCTGGTGGAAATAATTGAACTCAAAGATCATCCCTGGTTCCTTGGTTGTCAGTTTCATCCTGAGTTTAAATCTAGGCCTCTCGAGCCACACTGTCTTTTTAAATCATTTATTGCTGCTGCCTATAAGCATAAGATAAGCCGGAGGTAGTAATCGTCATAAAAGAAGAAGCAGCAGGTTGGGTCGGAAAGTGCCTGGTGCCAGGAACGCCTGTTTTAATGAATAAAAGTAAAATCACTCAGGTGGCCTGTCTGGCCCAGAAATTGATAACGGCCTCGGACTAACCAGGATTTAAAAAAAGATAAAAAAAATATTACCAAAAGCCTTCAGGGTATTATAAATTATAATCTAAGAAATCAAGGGAGGCTCAGAATGGAGATAAAGGTCAAAAAAGAGATCTTTAGAGAATATGATATAAGAGGCGTCGTCGGCGAAGACCTTAACCAGGAGGTGGCTGAGGTCATCGGACAGGCCATCGGTACAAAAATTCAGAAAGCTGGCCGAAAAAGGGTGGCTGTCGGGCGTGATTGCCGCCTGAGCTCGCCGGAATTGTTTTCAGCTTTAACAGAAGGTCTTTTGTCCTCCGGTCTTAACGTCATCGATCTGGGTGTTGTTCCGACGCCTCTGGTTTACTTTACCAGTTATTATTTCCACGAAGAAGCGGCTGTCGTTATCACCGGCTCTCATAACCCGCCGGAATTTAATGGATTTAAAATTATGATTGGAGAGGAAACTCTTCATGGGCGGGAGATTCTGGAAATCTACCAGATTATTGAGAGCGGTGAATTTATCACTCCAGCTCAACGCGGTCAGCTGACTGCTTTTGACCCTGTGCCTGAATATATCAATTATGTGGCCAGCCAGATTCATTTAGAACGTCCGGTTAAGATTGTTATTGATGCCGGTAACGGCACAGCCGGGCCGGTGGCTGTTCCGCTATTTAAAAAACTGGGGGCAGAGGTCATTGAACTCTATACTGAGATGGATGGTCATTTTCCTCATCACCATCCGGACCCAACGCTCCCCGAAGCGCTGAAAGATTTGATGGCGACAGTCAGAGAAAGCGGGGCGGAAGTTGGACTGGCCTACGATGGCGATGCTGATCGGCTGGGAGCGGTGGATGAAGCTGGCCACATAATCTGGGGAGATCAGTTGATGATCATTTTTGCCCGCGACCTCCTTCCCTCTCATCCAGGGGCAGCCATCATTTCCGAAGTCAAGGCTTCCCACCTTCTTTATGATGAAATCCGACGGCTTGGTGGCCAGCCGATCATGTGGAAAACCGGCCATTCTTTAATCAAGGAAAAAATAAAGCAGGAGAAGGCCCTGCTGGCTGGAGAAATGAGCGGGCATATTTTCTTTGCTGATCGCTGGTTTGGTTTCGACGATGCCATCTACGCCTCAGCCAGACTGGTGGAGATAATTTCTCGTCAGATGAAAAAACTCTCTGCTTATCTGGCCGACCTGCCCCCTGTTTACAACACACCTGAGATCAGGATTTATACTTCGGATGAGGTCAAATTCAAGGTGGTTGATGGCGTCAAGGAGAAGCTCAGCCAGCTGCCTGAGATCAAGCAACTTATTGATATTGATGGAGTTAGGGCTGTCTTCGACCACGGCTGGGGATTGGTCAGGGCCTCGAATACTCAGCCGGTTATTGTCCTGCGGTTTGAAGCCGATAGCCAGGAGGAATTAAGCCGCATCGAACAGAAAATCAAAAGCTGTCTGGAAGAGGTTCTGACCGATTTGAACAGCAAATAAGAATAAAGGGTTTGGGGGAGGTAATTGTGGGAAAACAAGAAAAGAGGAGTAAGAGGAAGGGTGACAAGCTGCCTGATCTGAGGGTGGTCATTCTGGCTGGTGGTAGCGGGACTCGTTTCTGGCCTTTAAGTCGTCGGAAAAACCCCAAGCAATATCTGACTATCGTCGGGGGGAAAAAGCTCGTTGAGCAGACCGTAGACAGGGTGAAAGGCCTGGTGCCCGTTGATAACCTTTATACCGTGGCCGTTTCCTGGCAAAGCCGGAAACTGGAGAAAATCTTACCAGCTTTACCCCGAAAAAATTTACTGACTGAACCTCAGGCCAGAAACACTGCTCCTTCCGTTCTTCTGGCTACTGCCACTATTTATCTCGACAATCCCGAGGCGGTGATCGCCTTTTTGCCAGCTGATCATTACATCCAGGAAGTTCAACTCTTCCGGCAGAAACTTCAGGCGGCTGCGGCTGCTGCTTATAAATTTAAAAAGATCATTATGTTTGGTATCCCGCCGACTTCTCCGGCCACTGGCTATGGTTATCTTCATTGCCCGGACGTTAGTTTTAAGACCCTGTGTGGAGAAAAATTTTATACGGTGAGCGGCTTTAAAGAAAAACCAGATCTGCCAACAGCCCTCGACTTTATTCAGTCTGGAGAATACTACTGGAATAGCGGCATCTTTCTCTGGCGGGCAGATGTCTTTGAGGAGAGTCTGAGAAAATATACACCAGAGCTTTTTTCAGCCTGGATAAAAATTCTTGAGGCTTTAAAAAAAGGCAAGCGTCAGACACTGGCCAGAATTTTTCGTGAACTCCCGGCCCAATCCATAGACTATGCGCTGATTGAAAAAGTCAGAGGTTCGCTTATGGCCAGAGGTGATTTTGGCTGGTCTGACCTCGGGTCGTGGAGTTCCCTCTATGAACTTCATAGACAGGATGAAAACTGTAATGTGGCCAACGGCTCAATCGTTTCTCTTGATTCGAAGAACTGCCTGGTTCTAAATCCAGGTCAGCTAACAGCTTTAATTGGCGTTGAAGACCTGATCATTGTCAATTCCAAAGATGCTCTTCTTGTCTGTCGGCGGGAGGCTGATCAGCGGGTCAAGGAGCTGGTCGAAAAGCTCGGCAAAGAGCAACCAGAGCACGTTTAAGCTTTAATTGCTTCTACCTTTTTCCGCGCTGAGGGCAGCTCGTCAAAGCGCTTAATTATAGCCTCTTTGCAATTTTGAGTGGGTAGCACCATAAACAAAATAAACAGCCAGGCCCATCCCCAGCCAGATAACGAATCTGAACCAGGTAACTGTGGTCAGGCCCAGCATTAGATATAAACAGAAAAAAATGGTGACGAGGGGAGTAAAAGGAACCAGAGGAGTCTTGAATTTTCTTTCCAGGTTAGGCTGGGTGTGCCTTAAAACAATGACTCCGATCGAGACCAGAACAAAAGCAAAAAGGGTCCCTATGTTGCACAGCTCCAGGATTATGTTGAGAGGGAAAAAACCGGCAATAAGAGCAGTCAGACCGCCGGTAATCCAGGTGCATAGGGCCGGAGTTCGATGTTTGGGGTGAACACGGGCGAAAGCCTCGGGCAGAAGACCGTCTCTGGCCATGACCATGAAAATTCTAACCTGTCCATAGACAGTGATCAACAAAGTTGAAATCATGCCGATAATTGCGCCGGTAGCAACCAATGCTCCTCCCCAGCGAATGCCAATGCTGGCCAGAGCAGCCGGCAGAGCATTGCCAATGTCTATCTGTTTATAAGGAACGAGGCCAATTAAAACAAAGGCTACCCCCAGATATAAGACAATAACCACACCCAGGCAAAGCATCAGACCAATGGGCACATCCCTTTTCGGGTTAATGGTTTCTTCGGCAGCAGTAGAAACGGCATCGAAACCGATGTAAGAGAAGAAAATAATAGCGGCTCCCGACATGATCCCTTTCCAGCCCATCGGAGCGAAAGGCGTAAAATTACTTAGATTGACATGTTTAATGCCAAGGATAATAAAAAGGACAATCACTGATATTTTGATAACAACAATAATATTGTTGGTTACCGAGCTCTCTTTGATTCCTATAAACAAAATCCAGGTGATGAGCATCGTGATGAGGACCGCCGGGAGATCGATGATACCACCGGCCAGAGGTGTAAGGCACAAGGCCCTGGGCAGCTTGACTCCCAGGTTCTCGATGAGCCCGATGAAAGTTGATGACCAGCCGGAAGCGACGGCACTGGCCGAAACTAAATACTCTAGCATCAGGTCCCACCCAATGATCCAGGCAATAATTTCACCGAAAGCTGCGTAGGAATAAGAATAGGTGCTGCCGGCGACCGGAAACATGCAGGCCAGTTCGGAATAGGTTAAGGCGCACAGGCCAGCGGTTACCGCCGCGATAAGAAAAGACAGGATGACCCCGGGGCCGGCCAGATGCGCTCCCTGGCCCGTGGCTACAAAAATTCCAGTGCCGACCACTGAGCCAATGCCCAGGGCAGCCAGATCAATGGCCTTTAGGCTCTTTTTGAGCTGGGTATGTTCGGAAGCTTCCTGCAAATCTTCAGGTCTTTTTTTCGCCCAGAGATTCATGCTGTTGCTCCTTGCAAAAACAACAGAATAGTTTTAAATAATACCTAGGTGAAATGGATTTTACAAGAAAAAACTTAATTGATAAAAAATGATAAAAGAATGGAAGGAAATTATTCCTGATGGCGTCAAAAGTTTATATAGTCGGAATTTTTCCTGACGGGTCAAAAAATTAATTTGAGTAAAGGAGGAGGTGGATGCATGAATTTTAAGAAATTGTCTGGTATCTTTTTAACAGCCTTTTTCCTTTTGGCCCTGGTCGGCCAGGCGCAGGCCCAGGTTAAGCTTGACGTTAAAGAGCATGTCCTGTCCAACGGGATGAAGATTTTAATGATTCCCAAGCCGGGTGTGCCCAGAGTGGTCTGTCACATCTACTACAAGGTGGGCTCAATCAATGAGCGTCCTGGAACAACGGGTTCAGCTCACATTCATGAACACCTGATGTTTAAGGGCACCAGAATAATGGGTGTAACTGATTTTGAAGCTGACGATGCCATTAATCGCCAGATCGATGAGTTGATGCATAAGATTTATCGTGAAAAGTACTGGAAAAAGGATGGGGATCAGGCCAAGATTGCTGAATGGCAGAAGCAGGTGGATGAACTGATACAAACCGAGAAAAAATACATCATCAAAGATCACCTGTGGGAAACTTATATGAAGAATGGCGGTACCGGTCTCAATGCCTCGACCTCAAGTGAGGTGACCGGTTACTATGTCACCCTGCCCTCGAATAAAGTTGAACTGCAGATGCTGCTCGAAGCCGACCGCATGATGAATGCCTATTTCCGTGAATTTTATTCAGAAAAAGATGTCATCATGGAAGAGAGAAGACTGAGTGAAAATCAGCCAGGCTTTTACTTCAATGAACAGGTCAATGCTGCTTTCTATGCTGCCTCGCCCTATCACTGGCAAGTCATCGGCTGGATGGATGATTTAAAGAAAGTCACCAAAGAGGACCTGATTGAATTTCACAACAAATACTATGTCCCTAACAATGCTGTAGCTATCTATGTCGGCGATATAAAACCAGAGGCGATTATAGCCCTGGCTGAGAAATATTTTGGTGTCATCCCGAAAGCAGCCGATATCGAGCCGATTAGAACAGGCGAACCTCCGCAGTATTCAGAAAAAAGGATGTACGGACAGGGACCCGGTCTGCCCAGTTTTCAACTCTGGTTTCATATTCCACCTGATGGCGACCCGGATGTGCCGGCGTTAAATATCCTGGCCAGCATTCTTTCCGGTGAAACCGGCCGGCTGACTAAATCACTGGTCAAAGAAAAAGACCTGGCGATCAGAGCTATGGCTATGAGCCGCCCGCAGTGGTATGCAGGAGCTTTTACTTTCAACATTGTTCCGAAACTGCAGGCAGCTGCCAAGCCGGAAGAAGTCGAAAAAGCAGTCTGGGAAGAAATTGACAAAATTAAAAAGGATGGCGTAACTCCAGAAGAACTGCAGAAAGCTAAAAATAAAACTGAAGCTACCTTTATCCGCAGTCTTGAGTCACCGATGTTCCTGGCCATGCGGGTGGGGCGAGCCGAACTTAATCGTGGCTGGCGCTCACTGTTGACAGATCTCGAAGATATGAAGAAAGTCACTTCTGATGATATCAAAAGAGTAGCTGCCAAATATTTCGTTAAGGATAATTCCCTGGTAGCCATTTATTCCCGGGGTCAAGCGAGATAAGGAGGGATGGTCATGAAGAAAAGAAATATATTAATTTTCGGGCTTTTTCTGGTTCTGGCCGCCGGGGCGATTTTCGCTCAGGTCACCAGGCCTGAAGATTTGAAGTTCCCTCCGCTTCAATTTGAGCCACCTCAGCCTGCTCAGTACCGGCTCGTTATGAGTAATGGTCTTCGTGGCTATATCCAGGAAGACAGAGCTCTCCCCATTGTCAATTTGACCGCGATTATCAATACCGGTAGCATCTATGTCCCTAAGGATAAAGCTGGTCTGGATTCGATGCTCTCCGAATGCCTGATTAAGGGTGGAACTAAGACCAGAACAGGATCAGCCATAGAAGAGCGCCTGGATTTTCTCGGGGGAACGATTAACTTTTCAGTTGGAGAAAGGACCTCGACCCTGTCCCTGTCTATCCTGAGTAAGGACCTGGATGAGGGATTGGATATTTTCTTCGATTTACTGATGAATCCAGAGTTTCGAGAAGACAGCCTGAAGCTGGCCAGAGGCAAGATCATTGAGCAGATGCGTGGGGCCAATGATAACCCCAGCCTGGTCTTAAACCGCGAATTCGAAAAGATCCTCTATGGCGATTGCCCGCTGACTTATCAAGCGACCAAGGCGACAGTTGAATCAATCACTCAGGCTGATCTCAAAGCTTTTCACAAAAAATATTTCTTTCCCAAAAATATCATCCTGGCTGGTGCCGGCGATTTCAATCGCAACCAGTTAAAAAGCAAAATCGACAAATATGCTTCCAAATGGGCCAACGCAGCTCTGGTTTTCCCGGAGATAAGCAAAAAGTTTCCCGAGCCGGAGCCGGGAATTTATTTCATTCAAAAAAAGATCAACCAGGGTTATATCAGCATCGGACATCTGGGTCTTGAAGATACCAATCCTGATTACTTTGCTGTGCAGGTGATGAATTTTATTCTGGGCGGCGGAAGCTTTACCTCCAGGATTACCTCCAAGGTCAGGTCGGATGAAGGACTGGCTTACAATTGCGGTAGCCGCTTCGTCTATCGCTGGGGCTTTCCTGGAACTTTCGCTGGCTACGTTCAAACCAAATCTTCGACTGTCGGCTATGCTATCTCTCTGATTCTAAAAGAGTTCGAACGAATCCGGCAGGAACCTGTGTCTGATGCCGAAATGGAAACAGCTGTTAATTATTTTCTGGAAAGCTTTGCTGATTTCTTCCAGAGCCCGCTTCGCACTATGATTAATTTTGCCACCCTCGAACTGCAGGGCAAACCGATGAACTACTATTCCACCTATCGCGATAAAGTTAAGGCGGTAACTAAAGAAAAAGTCATGGAAGTGGCCAAGAAATATATAAATCCAGAGAAAATGGTCATAGTGATTGTCGGTGATTTTGAACCCTGCAATCAGGGCTCGGAAAAATTCCCTGGTCCACTCGACAGACTGGGCAAAATTCACCGGGTGAAATTGCTTGATCCTTTGACCGGTCAGCTGGTGGAATAAGCAAGACCACAAGCGAGGTCAGCAAGTTTTAGGCTGACGATCAGAAAGATGGAAGTGATGTAACTCAAGAAGCAGGTCAAAAACAGACGCTGGATGATAAAGAGTTGAGCTCGCTGAACGCTTTTTCAAAAATGAAATCATGAGGGGCTGGCCACCGGGCTGGCCCCTCTTTTTTTGTGTTTTCCAACCTTGAATAAAGTCTAAGACGAAAAGATTAGCATTATCCTCAGCATTCTTTATACTTGTATATATAGCGAAAATTCAAAATAAGGAATTAATGGGTAATAAAAAGTCAGCTTCCAGCCCTGAATTCTGAGAACAGTAAAGTGGCAAAGGGGAATGAGCCAGAACAGGGCTCTCACTTACAGAGTTTAAGGCCCAGCTCGGACAGTTGCTTTTCGTCCACTTCTGAGGGCGAGTCAGTCATGAGGCACAGGGCACTCGTTGTCTTGGGAAAAGGAATCACCTCGCGAATGGAATCAAGGTTACAGAGCAGCATAACCAGCCGGTCAAAACCAAGAGCAATTCCTCCGTGAGGTGGTGCACCATAGGTTAGAGCTTCTAAAAA
>JAKPCG010000071.1 GCA_029553365.1 Acidobacteriota bacterium
GACCAGTCCGGTCGTAGAGATTATTTCTCTTGTTTTTATTTTTCTGGCTATTTTTTCTTTAATCAGCCTGATCAGCTATGACCCGGCTGACCCCTCGTGGGCGAATACGCCTTCGCCGGGACATAAGACCCATAATTTCGGTGGCAGCCTGGGAGCTTATCTGGCGGAAAGCCTGCTTCAGATCTTTGGCTTGCTGGCCTTTCTGTTGCCGGTCGGATTCGGCTACATTGGTATCAAGACACTTTTCCCTGGCCAGAGCCAGAAGTTAGTTAGAAGGCTGGTCACCGGTATTTTATACCTGTTAGTCCTCTCGCCCTTGTTGATTTTGATTTTCGAATATATTCCCTGGCGGGGCAAAGAATTTCTGGCAGGTGGACTGGTTGGTGACCTGTTACTTGGTTTTCTTGTCACCTATCTTAATCACACCGGCTCCTTCTTTGTTCTACTCTGCCTGCTGGCTCTTGTTCTTCTTTTTACCACCCGCTGGACGCTTTCTGGCACAGCCAGTTTTTTCTCCAGGCTTTTTCATTCAACCGCCCGAACAGTAAAAATAAGAGTAACACAGTACGGCCAAACCAGAAAAAAAGAAAAAATGAAAAAGAAAATTGAGGAAAAATACAGAAAGGCCAGGGAAAATGAAGTTAAGCCGGGTCTGGCTGAAAAATCACCAACAGCTGTTGGAGCTCCGGAAATTCAAGCTCAAAAGTTTGAAGAAAAAAAAGTAACCAGGGCAGAAAGGAGTGCCTATAAAAAGGGAGAAAAGCTGCCGTCGGCCGAGCAATCAGAGCCACTGGCCAAATCTGAGGAACAGGGGTTCCTGCTACCTGATCTTAGAAAAGCTGGAGATTATCACTTTCCTCCCTTCAGTTTGCTTGATCCAGGAAAACCGAGCGAAAAGATAGACCGCAATGAGCTGTTTGAAAAAAAACGCCGGATCGAAGAAAAACTCAGGGAATTCAAAGTTTCAGGCGAAGTCCGGGAATATCATCCTGGCCCCATCATTACCACCTATGAGTTTTTCCCGGATGCTGGCATTAAAGTCAGCCAGGTGGCCGGTCTGAGCGAAGAGCTATCCCTGGCCCTGGAGGCTGAATCAGTCCGAATTCAGCGCATACCGGGTAAGTCTTCACTGGGAATAGAAATCCCGAACAACAAGCGGGAAATAATTAAACTGCGAGATATCATTCAATCCGAAAAATTCCAGAATTCGCCTTCTAAATTGACTTTCGCTCTCGGTAAAACTGTCCACGGTGAAGTCTATGTGACCGACCTGGCCATTATGCCTCATCTGCTAATAGCCGGGGCGACAGGGACTGGAAAAAGCGTGGCTCTTAATGCTTTGATAGCCAGCATCCTCTATAAAGCAACTCCGGAGGAAGTCAAGCTTATCCTGATTGATCCCAAGCGGCTTGAGTTTACCCTCTATGAGGGAATCCCTCATCTTTTTGCTCCAGTTGTTAATGATCCTAAAAAAGCCGGGATTATCCTGATGGATGCGGTTAAAAAAATGGAAGAAAGGCTGCGATTACTCAGCCAGATGAAAGTCAGAAATATCGAACAATATAACCAGCAGGTTAAAACCCTTCTGGCTGA
>JAKPCG010000090.1 GCA_029553365.1 Acidobacteriota bacterium
ATGTTTACTTCTGTCCTCAGGGACCTGAAGGTGGACAGCCTCAACTCCCTTTTAGCTTCCAATGCCTTTAGTCTGGCCATTGATGGCTGGTCTTTCCTGGATAAAAAGCGAAACTGGGTCATTGGAGGCTGGGCAGGCGGCACCTTGATCACGGGTAGTGAGTCGGCCATTTACCGGCTGCAAAGATCTTCGCTCCATTATTTCCAGCGGCCTGATGCCTCTTATTTGAATCTTGATCCGCAAGCAACTCGACTTTCCGGCTGGGCAGGCAAATTCAGCTTAGCCAAACAACAGGGTCATTCCCTGGTTCTGCTCTCAGCCGGGGCACTTTCGCCTGGATTCGATCCTAATGACGCCGGTTATCAGCGGACCATTTCTGATAAGATCAATTTGCAGGCCATGTATGGCTATCAGTGGACTAAACCGGGCCGAGTTTTTCAGCAAGCTCTCTTGATAGGCGGGCTGGAAAGGACCTATGATTTTGGCGGCAACAAGATTTTTGATGGCTGGCTTCTTAATTTCCAGGGAGTCTTCAAAAACTGGTGGTCCATCCTGGCCGATGTTATTTATTATCCAGAGTCCTACAGCAATACTCTGACCAGGGGTGGGCCTCTGGCCCTAATACCTGATGGTTTTTCAGTTGATTATGAGGTGGATTCAGATTCGAGGAAGACTTTTGTTTTTTATCAAACGTTCGATTATAGCTGGACTAAAGACAAGAGAAATCAATGGGACGTCGGCCTGGGGCTTCGCTGGAAGCCGGTGCCTAATTTCAATTTATCTTTTGGTCCATCAGCCGGCAAAGATCGTAATGAAACTCAATGGATTACCTCTTTCCGGGATGAGCTGATGCCCGACACTTTTGGCCGGAGGTATATTTTCGGCCGGATTGACCAGACGGTAGTGGCCAGCGAAATCAGGCTTAACTGGATTTTTAATCCCAGACTCAGTCTACAGGTTTATCTTCAGCCCTATATCGCCGTTGGAAAATACGACCGGTTCAAACAGCTAAACCGACCTCGCTCTTATGATTATTTGATTTTTGGCGAGGCAGGCTCGACAATTTCATATCAGGATAATTATTACCTGATTGACCCCGATGGCAGCGGCCCGGCCGCTCCCTTTAATATTTATAATCCTGACTTTAACTACAAATCACTACGCGGGACAATAGTTTTACGCTGGGAATATCGTCTTGGTTCCCTGCTTTACTTAGTCTGGACCCAGAACCGGGCAGATTATGCTCATCCCGGAGATTTTTCGCTGTGGCGGGACCTGGGTAATTTATTTACTGCTCCCGGCGACAATGTTTTTCTGATTAAACTGACCTACCGTCTTAATCTTTAAACTTTCATCCCAGGCACCAAATAACCAGCAGCGGCAACCGCCTTGACAAGGGTGAAAGATCAGCTAAGATAAACAGCTAATATTTAGTTCAAGCTGATCGCGGTGAAAGATGCCCTGGATTACAGTTGGCCTGCTTACCATCTCTAATGTCTTCATGACCTTTGCCTGGTATGGGCACCTGCGTTTTAAAAACTTACCTCTGTGGAAAGCTATTGTCTTCAGCTGGCTCCTGGCCTTTTTTGAATACTGTTTTCAGGTACCAGCTAACCGCCTGGGCTATGGTCGGCTAACTGCCGCCCAGCTTAAAACCATTCAGGAAATAATCACCCTCTCTATCTTTTCCGTTTTTTCTGTAGTTTACCTTAAAGAGGACTTTCGCTGGAACTATTTACTCGGCTTCCTCTTTATTACGCTGGGAGCATTTTTCATCTTTAAAAGATAGCTGGTTCCAGACCAGAATTATTTAGCAGCTTGATTGGAAGCTTCCACCTGCTGGTAATATTCCACTATATACTTTTGCTGAACTTCATATGACCAGTGAATATCGCGCATAAACCTGGCCGCTTCTTCCTTTTTGCCTTCACGCAAAAGCTGGATCAGCCTGGCATGTTCTTTGATCGAGGCTTCTTCCCACTCTTTGACAAAACCCTGTCGGCGCGGAAAATCATATAGCCTTTTTTTCAAGGTATTGACAATCCGGATTAGCTTTTCATTCCCGCACAAATCGAGATAAACACTGTGAAATTTAAGATTTTTCTCATAATAAAGGTCAAAATTATTAGCTTCGATGGCTTCTTTCATTTCCTGATTCATCTGTTCCATATAATCGATATCTTTCTGGCTTATCCGGTCAAAAGCTTTAATAATAGCTATGCTCTCCAGAGCTCCGATGATTTCATAATAATTTTTTATATCTTCGACAGTCAGAACATTGACCACAACTTTACGCCTGGGCAAAATAGCTACGAAATCTTCACTTTCCAGTTGAAGCAGGGCATCGCGCAAAGGAGTCCGACTAACCCCCAGTTTTTTGGAAGTTTCTTCCATATCAATCACTGAGCCGGGCAAAATTTCCCCCCGGCGCAGCTGCTCTCGTAAGAAATCATAAACCTGTTCTTTGAGAGATTTCACGTTGAGGACTGGTTTCGAATCCATGGGCCTTTTTCTCCTCTTTATAAATTTAACTCTGATAATAGTCTATATTCTCAGCCATGATAATATCAATCTGAGTCATAATATTTTCACGGATTTTCTCGCCAAGGACCACATGACGGAAAAGGGCGTATATACCCTCATACCCCTGACGTTCCGACTGTTGACTGATCAGAAAATTGATAGTTCTGTCTTTGAGAAGTTTGATATTAGCTGGAATAGGATCATAGCCAAGAAGAATTAGCTGTTGTTTGCTTCTTTTGGCTTTCCACCATTCGGCCACTTTATGAGTCATAGCATTGGTGACAAAAATGCCGGCCAGATCTCGGTTCCGCTGGTAAAAAGTTTCCAGGTTATGCCTGATCTCCAGAGGAGTAGCCTGGCCATTGATCTCAACCACCACCGATTCAAATCCACGGAAATCGCAAACTCCGTGAAGAAAACCATTAATTCTTTCGGCAATATGGTAATCTTCAGGCAGAACCTTGACCACCGCTATTTTCCCGGCGGCTTGATGTATAGTTTGCCTCATCAAGCAGGAGGACAAGAGGCCACTCTGAAAAGCATCCTGCCCGATAAAAGATAGAGGCTTGATTCCCGGCACATATGAATCAAAAAAGACAAAGGGCAGATCAGATGGTAAATTGTTCAGAACCTGGCCAAAACTCCTGGGCAGAACAGGGGCAGCTAGCAATCCATCAAAGTTTTCTTTAAGGATTTTTTTCCCGGCCAGCAGAACTGATTTTTCCTGGAAACGATCAAAGAAGAAAAACTTAACCTGAATACGATGAGAAGCCAGTTCGTTTCGGGCCCGTTCAATACCACGAATAGGCAGGGTCCAGTAATGGCTGTCCTGTTCGGGACGCGGAATAAGAACAGCAAAATTAAAGATCTTTTTGAGTTTAAGATTCTTAGCAAAGATATTGGTGCGGTAGCCCTCTTCTTCGATGACCTGAAGCACTTTTTTTTCGGTTTCAGGTTTAACCCGACCCCGCTTGTGAAGTACCCGGTCAACGGTCCCGATAGAGACCTGAGCCTTTCTGGCTATATCCTTTATAGTAACAATGATAAGCCCTCGACCCTGAAGTTTTAAGATAATTATTTATCAAATTTCAGACTGAAATACAATATTTTTGATCATTTTCTACTTATTTTAATAGCCCAGACCTTTTTTCAAACGTTCATATTCCTGCCAGATTTCGTAAGGGATATGACGTCCAAACCGATCAAGAAATTTTTTAATGTCCTGTAGTTCTTGCTTCCACTCGGCCGGTTCTATTCTGAACAACTCTTCCAGATTTTCCGGAGGTAGATTCAGGCCACGGAGATCCAGATCACTTTTCGCCGGGATCAAGCCCAGGGCGGTTTCTTGAGCCCCAGCCCGGCCATTAACCCGTTCAATGATCCATTTAATGATTCTGATATTTTCTCCAAATCCCGGCCAGAGAAATTCGCCCCGCTCATTACGGCGGAAAGCATTGATCGAATAGATCCGCGGGGGCTGGGCCATCAACTTGCCCATGTTAATCCAGTGCCGGAAATAATCCCCCATGTTATAACCGCAGAAAGGCAGCATGGCCATCGGATCACGACGCAGAACCCCCACCTGACCGGCTGCTGCCGCCGTTGTCTCTGAGCCAGTCCTGGCCCCCATAAAAACACCATGTTCCCAGGAAAAAGCTTCGGTGATAAGGGGAATCAACCTTGTCCTCCGGCCGCCAAACATAATAGCTGAAATAGGCACACCAAGAGGATTATCATATTCTTTAGAAAGGGTCGGGCAATTATAAACAGAAACAGTAAACCTCGAGTTGGGATGAGCAGCAGGCGTTCCCAGGCCGGGACGCCAGGGCTTTCCCTGCCAGTCCACCATATGAGGTGGAATTGGGCCCTCCAGTCCTTCCCACCAGGGAGACATGGTATCGACATCCAGGCCGACATTGGTGAAAATAGTCGGATAATAATTGGAATTACGGATTGTTCGCATCATGTTGGGATTGGTTTTCATCGAAGTCCCGGGAGCAACGCCAAAAAAACCAAACTCCGGATTAATAGCATAAAGACGCCCATCCGGACCAATATTCAGCCAGGCAATATCATCCCCGACCGTCCAGACGCGGTACTCAGGCAGAGCTGATTCCAGCATGGCAAAATTGGTCTTGCCGCAGGCTGAAGGAAAGGCACCAGCAATATAGGTGACCTGACCATGAATATCTTCGACGCCAATAATCATCATATGCTCAGCTAACCAGCCATATTTCCGGCCGAGCCAGGAGGCGATACGCAGAGAAAAACACTTTTTCCCCAGAAGAGCATTTCCGCCATAACCCGAGCCGACACTCCAGACGAGATCCTCTTCTGGAAAGTGCATGATATAACGCCGATTGGGATTGAAATCACCAACTGTGTGAATTCCCTTGACAAAGTTTTCTGAGCTGCCTATTTTCTCCAGGATCCTCTTACCCAGTCTGGTCATAATCCTCATGCTGACAGCTACATAGGAAACATCGGTGATCTGGATACAGGCTTTGGCGTAGGGAGAATCAGGGTGGCCCATCATATAAGGCAGAACATACATGGTTCGGCCGCGCATGGCTCCGCGGGACAGTTTAGTCAGCAGCTTCTTAGCTTCATCCGGCTGCATCCAGTTGTTGTTGGGACCAGTAGTTTCCCGGTCAGAATGGCAAACATAAGTTAATTGCTCAGTCCTGGCTACATCAGTTGGGTGACTGCGGTGAAGATAAGCCTTGGGCCACAGTTTTTGATTTAGCTCTAAGAAAATATTTTTTTCCTCTATCTTTTCTTCCTGGCTTCCCACCTCGATCAGGCGGCGAGCCTCGCCTTCTGAACCATCGCACCAATAAATATTTCGCGGTTGAAGAAGCTCAGCCTGCTTTTCTACCCATTTCTCGACAGCTGTCGCCATATTGCCCTCTCTCAGATTTTTCTTAAAAA
>JAKPCG010000104.1 GCA_029553365.1 Acidobacteriota bacterium
CCAGATAAAAAAAGATAAAAAGGCACATGAACAGATGGTGGCCGAATTGAAGAGCAGTTCGGATGAGCTTCAACGCTTGCTTAAACGTTTGCAGAATCAAGAAATTGCGCTGCCTTCCCCTTTTATTCCCTTGAACGAACGTAAGGGGAAGTTGCCCTGGCCGATTTCCGGTAAAGTCATTACCAAATTCGGACCGGAACAAAACCCGAGGTTTAAGACCACGGTAATCAACAATGGTCTGGAAATTGCTCCCAGCGGTAAGGACAGGACTATTAAAGCCGTTCATGGTGGCCGAGTCGTTTATGCCGATTATTTTCAGGGCTACGGAAATCTTTTAATTATTGATCACGGCCTCTCTTATTACACTCTCTATGGTCATTGCTCCACTTTTTTAGTTAAACCAGGGGACGTGATCCAGCCTGGCCAGGCCATTGCTCTGGTCGGAGATTCAGATTCCCTGAAGGGAGAGTGCCTTTATTTTGAACTCCGATATAAAACCAGGGCGATTGATCCCTTGCCATGGCTACGCAGAAGATGATAAAATTCTTTTGAAGTCAATGAAAAAAGACAAAATTAACCTGTATCTGATTATTCTTCTCATAGCCCTGGTGGTCTTTCTGCTGCTCGACGAGAGATTTTTGCCCGGTAAGAGTCGCACGCCTCAGTATTCCAGAAGCAGCACCGAGCTGGTGGGTATGGTCATGCAGCTGATTAAGACCGATTATTTAGAAGAACCAAATCCCCAAAGAACAACCAGTGGAGCGTTCCGCGGAATAGTTAATTCACTTGATCCACTCAGTGCTTATCTTGATAAGGATCTGGCTGCCCGGTATCAAAATCAGAAAATTGGCAGTTATCAAACTGGCCTGACAGTCTATAAGAAATATGGCCTGTTTCCAGTGGTGGTAGCTGTAGCCGAAAATTCAGCGGCAGCCAGGGCCGGATTAAAAGTTGGCGATAACATCAGCTCGATAAACGATAATAATACTCTGCTCATGAGCTTGATTGAAACAGAACTCTGGCTGTCGAGCGATCGCCCCACTGAAGAACCTTTGAGATTAAGGGTAGTGAGAGGAACTGACACCTTATCCTTTGAGCTCAAGCGAGACTATATGCCTGTTCAGGTAGTTCAGACCTTCACTGACCTCGAAGGTGGCCTGCGCCTTCACCCTACGATGATTTATCCCGGAGTAGTCAATGACATAAAAAAAATACTGGCTACTTCCTTGAACAAGAATAAGCTAAAATACCGGGCTTTAATCCTTGACCTAAGAAATTGTTCTGAAGGCGATTACAACGAAGCCAGCAGCCTGGTCAACCTGTTCGTCAAATCAGAGCAGGCTGGCTATTTCGAAAAACGAGGCCAGAAAGAAAATCTGGTTCTAAAAGAAGAACCTTTATTTGCAAAACTTAACCTGATAATCTGGGTAAACATGGCCACCATGGGTCCGGCTGAACTGGTAGCGGGCTGTTTGCACGAACTAAAAGGAGCAACCGTCATCGGAATTGAAACTCCTGGTCTGGTTGCTCAAAGAGAGAATTTCCCTCTGGACGATGGCAGTCTGGTTATACTGGTGACTTCAGTCTTTAATCTAAAATCAGGGCAGAGATTGCTGGACAAGAGTCTGCCCGTGGATGTCAAACTTACCTACTCTGACAAAATTGACAGTGACTACCTCGACAGAACCAGGGAAAAGCTCACCTCTCTACATTGATGCCGGCAAAAAGCGATCCGAAAAGAACAACTTTTGATTCCCGACGTTTTTTCTTAAAAATAAGCCTGATTTTAGCTTTTCTGGCTCTCCTATCTGGGCTTTTACTCGACTATCTTAGCTTCAAGCAGCAGAAGGCTGCTTATCTACCCTGGGCGACATTAACCGAACACCAAGCCTCAGCCCCTCCGGCCAGAAAAGAAGAAAAAAAGACCTCCCGGGCCAGCCAGAAGGAAGCAGTAAAGCGGGCAGGGCCAACTCCAAACTCGCCCTCGGATAGACCAGGTAGTACAATTCTTCCTCTGGTGGCGATCATTATTGATGATATGGGACAGGACCTAAATTTTATGAAGGAACTGGTGGATCTTCAGGTTCCTCTGACCATTGCCATTCTCCCTGATGCTGGGCAGGCCGTGGACACGGCTCAAATGGCCGTCAGCCATCAGCTTGAGGTTATAATTCACCTGCCTCTTGAGGCTTTCAACGGCCAGACAGCAGGCAGCGGAGCCGACGGTTTGATTACCACCACCATGAGT
>JAKPCG010000111.1 GCA_029553365.1 Acidobacteriota bacterium
GATCGATGACGATGTGACCTGGCTTAAGGTCGGCCAGAAGATTCCACGTAATGATTATGTCCTGATAGACGATGATGTTGTCTGGCTGCCGATAGAATTTGTTTACGAACCCGACAAAAAATAAGCAGAATAATTTGACGCCAGGACTTTAGTAGCGCCAGCTATTCGAATCAACAGCCAGAAGAGCAGACTACTTTATTTCCCTGCCTGTTCCAGCGCGGCCTTTTTCAATTTTTCATTGGCGATAATACCAATATCAACCCGCCGGTTCTGCTGTCGCCCTTCCGGCGTATCATTAGAGGCAACAGGCTGGTCCGGACCATAGCCTATGACCGTGAATCTGGAAGATTGAACGTTCTGCATGGCCAGAAAGGCGGCTACTGCTTTGGCTCTATTTTCAGACAGCGTCATGTTATGCTCCCGGGAACCGGTTGAGTCCGTATGTCCCTCAATAATGATATTAGTGTCGGGATATTTATTGAGAATCGCCGCCAGCTTGGTCAGGTTTTCTTTACTGGCCGGACTCAGCTCATATTTATCGACATCAAAAAGAAGTCCCGAATCAAAAGTGATTTTTATTCCTTCGCCTACTCTTTCGATTTTCGCCCCTTGCAGGTCACGCTTCATTTCTTCAGCTTGTTTATCCATCTGGTGACCGATATAAGCACCGGCCGCACCCCCAATAGCTGCACCCGTAATAGCTCCGATGAGGGTATTACCGGCTGCTTTGCCAACGGCCGCCCCTACCACCGCTCCTCCGGCGGCCCCGATAGTCCCTCCTTTGGCCGTCTTGCTCCAGCTGGCACACCCAAAGTTCATCAAAGCCAGACAAAGAACAAGACAGACAGGCATTAGCTTTTTCATCTCACACTCCTTTTTGTTTTTTACTCCTGCTCTTAATTTACAACGATTATGTCCCGAGCTTCAAGCTTATTTTTGTTCCATGATTTCCTGATAGATGATTTCAATGAGTGAAGGACGACGGGAAGAGGTCGTAGCTGGCTCGAGGCCGAAAGCAACTTTTATTTCGTCCAACGTCTTTTTCTGCTGAATCATTTCCCTTACCCGGGCTTCTTTTTCTTTAAGAGAATTGACTAACTCTACTACATCCTGGCGATTGGCTGGATCAGCATGGCCCGACAAAAATAATTCCATTTCGGGTTTATAAGCCAGCATCGATTCCAGAGTTTTGATCAGGCCGAAAAAGCTACCATTTTTCTGTTTATGAATGAGTGGATCCCGTCCGATAAAAATCAGGTCACCAGCTATGGCCACTTTACTCTCCGGAATAAAGATTACCGTGTCACCGCTGGTATGGGCCGGGCCAAAATTCCTGAGCTCAAGTTTAGTTCCTTCAAAATTGAGATTTTTGCTTCCTTCATAGGTTTCCGAAGGTAAAAAGTTTTTTAGCTCAGGCCTCTGTTCAACAGCCGGCAGCATCTCCTCGTAGGTTTTTTTATGCGCCAGAATCCTCACTCCAGCCGGCAGTCCGCTGAGTCCGTTAACATGATCTCCATCACTATGAGTAAGAATCACCAAAGAAAGGGGCTTAGCCGATATTTTCTGAATTTCAGCCAGCATCTCCTTTAAAGATTCCGGGCTCATCTTGGCATCGACGAGAAGGTTGGTTTTCTTCCCGGCCAGAAAATAACAATTGGCCCCCGCGCCACCTTTAATCAAATAAATATTGTCCCTGACGTTGGTAATGGTTATAGGTGGATTGGCTTGTTGGCCGGCCGCATCAGAGCTGGTTATTAAGCCCGAGGCCGGCAGGACTAAAACAGCGTTTGAAATAGCCAGAATCGAGCCTATCAAAATTAGAAGCGACCTCGAAAGCCTTATTCTGCTCAGAATTTTCATTTCTCCCTCCTATTAATGATTAAGGTCATTGATTAGCTTATTTCTTTCTTCTTTTATTTCCTTTAGCCTTTTTTATTTTATAACATCCGCTAAGGCCAGCAAGAGAAAACAAAATTCGGAAATTGCACCGCCGACTTCTTAGCTATTGGCCCGCCCACAATGATGGCCCTCCTGATAGCAAGCTGGCGGCAATAAGCCAGCCTGGCTTGCCATATTCCTGCTCAACTTCAATACTAAATAATGCCGAATTCTAATTTTACTCGGCTTTCTCCGGTTCAAGGACAGCATTGCTGCCCGCTATGTAACCAAAGGTAAGAGCTGGCCCGATTGTCCCACCTCCAGCCCAGTAAGCCTGTCCAGCTGGCGAGGCAATACAGTTTCCTGCCCCATAAAGGGCGGGAATTGGTTCATCATCTCTGTTCAGGATCTGGGCCCGGGGATTGATTTTTGGACCGCCTTTGGTGTCCAGCGTACCGCCAGCCAGGATAATGGCATAATAGGGCCCCTCAGTAGAAATGGGGTACATGGTAATATTTGGCCTGTCATTCCCTTCAGCCCGAGGACCGTTGTATGCCAGATCAATCGGCACTTCGCCCCGTTGGAATTCTTCATCCACACCTTTCGTGGCATACTCATTAAAGCGAGAAATAGTCTTTTTAAGGTTGGGCAGGAAACTCTGGTCGAGACGAAATTTGCCGGTGCGGCTGGCCAGCTTATTCAGACGAGCCTCAAGGGCTGTGGTCAGCTCTTCTAAATTCCCGCCCTTAATCACATAAGGATTCTGCTCGCCTGCGGACGGAATTGGATAACCGCTTCTCAGCGGTCCTCCTCCCCATATTCTGGCCACGCGTTCGTCATAAATCATGAACAGGAAAAGATTGGGATACTCTCCTTTTAGTGGATCCCAGGCGAAGTGGACCTGGGTTCTCTCGTTATAAACAGCCTTCTCATCCATCACCCGCTGACCGTATTTATTAACCTCAATCATGCTATCTCCTGGCACAGCAAAGATATCGGTCGGCGGACTGGGATTGGCCAGAACCTCCTCCAGCACAGCCTGAGCCCACCAGGCATGAGCCAGATTATCAAGCTTGGCTCCAACCTCAGAAGCCATCGAAATCAGGTCACCCTGATTGGTGAGAACCGCGCAGCCTCCAAAGACCGGCCCTCGCAGATAATTGAGCCTCATCTCAGGGTTGTGGGTGAACCCACCGCTGCCAAAGATAACAGCCCGGTGGGCCCTGAAATAAACAGCTTCCGATTTTTCATTGAGGGCTTCAACTCCCACCACCTGGCCGCTCTCATTGGTGATTAATCTATGAGCACGATGCCTCAGAAAGACAGGAATAGCTCTGGCTTCCACCGCGGTTCTCAGCTGCCTGATTAATTCCACGCCACTAACCATGCCTTTTCCGGTCTTGGGGTCTTTCGGAATAAGAGCTCTTCCCCGCGGCACTTTATTTTCCTCGAAGTGAGCAAAGTAATCAGGCATGAATTGACCATCCCAGGCTATCCATGGGGTTGGATCAAGGGCTCCCATTTTCTGAAGATTCTCAACCGCAACCGCCGCCTGATCGTAATAGGTAGCAATCAACTCATACTGATTTTTATCCAGGCCGAAGTTTGGATCCTCCGGATCATAGAGAGTTGGATAGGCCAGGCGGGCCATATACTTGATGGCATCTACCCTGGTATCCTCCACTCCTCCGGCCCGAAGAAAAGAATTGTTCGGAATCCAGAATACCCCGCCCGATTTCTCAGTCGTTCCACCGTAGCGGTTTCTTTTCTCCAGCATAATTACCCTGGCCCCCTTGTCAAAGGCAGAAAGAGCAGCCGACGAACCAGCAGCACCCGTGCCTATAACCAGGACATCGGCTTCGTGATCCCAGTATTTGGGTTTAATCATTGCCATTTCCCCCCCCTGAAATTTTAAAAAAATCTTTCAAATCTATCTTTTGAAGCCTTGCAGATCGGGCAGACATCCGGCGGCTCTTTCCTGGCACAGAGATAACCGCACACCTGGCATCGCCAGACCGGTAAGGAAAGTGAAGATGGATGAGAAATCTCCTTCTCTGTTTTCTTTTTTCTCTCTTCCTTAGATGGCCGCCGCTCGGGAATGGGCCGGCTCAGGTTTTCTTTGGTGGCATTAGCTGAGACATAAAGAGCACAATAGCAGCGACCATATTCCGCCAGGTCCGCGTCACGGTAATCGCAAGGACAGATGATGTCCAGGTCTTCTTCCCTAAGGCCAGAAGCCCAGCGGCAGGGACAGGATTGATAACCATATCTCTCTTCATTGGCCAGCAGCGATTTGACCAGTTCAAGGGTTAAATCCAGATCAGGATTAAGGTGATAGCCAGCTTTTTCAGCTTCGGTCAGAAGCTTATGATAATATTCCTGAATTTTCTCCCGGCTGATTTCAGTCACTGCTTTTTCCCTTTCAGAACCTGCCTGATTCTTTCCTCCTGAAAGCCAATGATGACTTCCTCATCGTCAATCACCAAAGTCGGGAAAGACAGCCTGTCATTCCATCGCTCTACCTCTCTCGTAATTTTGTCTTCTTCTTCTTCCGGCACCAGATCAACGTCAATATAGCTATACTCGACACCTAATTCATTCAAGAGGGCCTTGGTTTTCCGGCACCAGGGGCAGGTACTGATCGCATAAAGCATCAGTTTCCCGGCGTTTCTTCCTTCCACATGCTTTATGTCCATTATTTCTCCTCTAAAGACTTTCTATATTTTCTTTTAAGGTTTGATTAAATCAATCGATTGGCAGAAATTTGTCTTTGGTTGAACCACAGACCGGGCAAACCCAGTCATCGGGCAAATCCTCAAAAGCAGTCCCGGCTGGCACGCCGGAAGATGGATCTCCCTCCGCCGGATCATAAATATGGCCGCAGACCGAGCATTGATATTTTTTATTCATCTCGCCTCCTCACTCCTTTTAGATTTTTTTTTAAACTATTAACTGAAAAACTTGCTTTTACATTTATTATAGAGAAACCGTCAAGCTTTCCAGTGTCCAATGGTTAAAACTAAAAAATGTTGAGGCTTCAATCCCGGCTGTCCCTCTTGCCTCAAATGATAAGTCGAGCCCTCGGACAATGTCAAATTAAATCTTCCGAGCAACTATATTGCCTGGCAACCTGATTTTTGATTTAATCTTTGATGGTAGTTAAATTGCTAAATAGTTCAACCTGGCCCGATACTGATAATTAAGGCAAGTAAGTTCAATGAAGTCCGATAAGTAGCCAGTAAATAATAAAAGGAGGGCAGGCCGGAGATGCCGGGATTTGATTTAAAACAGCTTCTCCCTTTATATGATGAAATCGGCCGCCTGAAATATGGCGGCACACTTAATTTTCCTCAGCTGATGAAACTTATGGAGCCTGTCCGGCTCGGCCAGGAAGACTTCGGGCTGAAGCATCTTGAAATTATCAAGCGCGATCATCTCTTTCCAGCCTGGTGGAAGATGCCCGAATTGAGTCCGCAGGAAATAGACTCCTTAAAGGAGCTGTTTAAGAACATCCAGCCGAAGGACATCGGGCTTATCCAGAAATTGTTCGATATTTTTAAGAACATTGAAATCATGTCCTGTCTGCTTCGGATTATCTGTCCGGAACATTATGGAATTTACAGTGCTCCAGTTGAAAATCTTCTATCCATTAAAGCTGAAACGCCGGTAAAAAAATACCTCTGCTATCTTGATGACCTCAGCGAACTTAAAGAAAGCTATGGTTTTGACACGTCAGCTGAGGTGGACATGTCTCTGTGGGCTCTATCGGCCATTTTAAATGAAGACTGGCTTAGAAATAATCCAGATTACCACCAGATTTACCTGGATTATATAAATGAGCCCAACGCCGTCAAGAGAATCTCAGCGCGACAGGCTTTAAAAAATATCAGAAGAGAAAATGTTACTTACCTGGATCTGGCTGAATGTTTTCTCGCAACCGATCCGGAAGTGGCTGGTTTTCTGGCCGGAAAAGAACTCGAAAGTCTCATCTATACTCTGTATGAAAAGGTTATACCCAGGCGAAAAGGCTATAGAGCCAGAGACTTTAGAAGCCGGCTGGATGAGCTCTCGGAAAAAAGATATCTGAGAGACCAGGAGAAAGAAGAGATAATTGGATGGTGGGAGACGAGAAACAAAGCCGTACATCCAGATTGGGTTTCAGCTCCGCCCGAAGAAGTGTCCCTCTTCCGCGAAGAAGTCATCAGAATGATAAGCGGGGTCAGAGGATTTAAAGAAAAACTCAGCAAAAGTTGAGCAAGGCAAGACTTGACTGACCCGGTTAAATAGCTAACCTGATAACCTAAATCAACACTCACTAAATACCAAATGAAATTAGCAGGACGAAGAGCGAACCCCGGATCAGTCCTTCTTCTGTCTTAATAATGCCTGGTCTCTCTTTAGCTGACGAACTAAATTTATCTATATTCAGATTTTTTGTTTGAATTATGGCTGTTGATAAATATATATTATCTATCTAAATAATCAGTTTGAATTGTCTACTAAATGAGACAGGACCAAATCGGAGCTACGCTGCTTGATAGAAAGATAAGCCCGCTAATAGAGCATTTAAAATCAACTGCTGTTCATCAACTTTCCGAAGAGAGACTTGTCTTATTCATCAATGAGCAGATCTAAATTAAGGAGCATAAAAGGATGAAAGAGAAACTTCATCTGCGGCCAAATCAAAATTATTTTTTCAGGGCTACAATCGTTATCTTTTTATTCCTGTCTTTGTCTGTTGTTATTCTTCCCCTAACTTCTTCCAGCGCTGAAATTGTATCACCTGAGAAATTTCTTGGGTTTCAGCCTGGTCAGGATTTTAAGCTGGCCAACTGGAAGCAGATAACTGATTATTTTCAGCTGCTCAGCCAGGCCTCAAATCGCATTAAATTAATCGAGCTGGGTAAGACCACTCTTGGCCGGCCCCTGGTTATGGCTATTATTACCGCTGAAGAAAATTTTAGTAACCTCGACAGATACAAAAAAATCCATCAGACACTCCATGACCCCAGGCAGCTTAAACCAGAAGAAAAAGCTTCGCTCATAAAAGAGGGCAAGGCTATCGTCTACATTAGCTGTTCTATTCATTCCACCGAAATTGCTGCTTCTCAGATGTCCATGGAACTGGCTCATAAACTGGTCAGCGATAATTCGGAGGAAACTAAAAAAATCCTGAGCCAGATTATTCTTCTGCTTGTCCCCTCGGCCAATCCAGACGGCATTGACCTGGTCACCGACTGGTATTACAAAACTCTGGGGACGCCTTATGAGGGCAGCAGCCTGCCCTGGCTTTACCATTATTATACCGGGCATGACAACAACCGGGATTGGTTCATGCTGACCCAGAAAGAAACCCAGTTGATGGCCCGGGTTCTATATCAGGAGTGGTTTCCCCTCCTCGTCTATGATGTTCATCAGATGGGATCCAACGGTCCCCGGATTTTTCTCCCTCCTTATCAGGACCCGGTCAACCCGAATCTTGACCCGCTTCTTCTCCGGGAACTTTATCAGCTAACAGGAAAAGCTGTCATTGATCTCAGCCGGGCCGGTAAAACAGGTATGGCCACTAACACCATTTTTGATACCTGGTATAATACCGCCAACCGGGCTGCACCGCTTCGTCATAACGCTCTGGGCATTCTATCTGAGGCAGCCAGCGTCAACTTGGCTTCGCCTATCTTCATTCGTCCCGGCGATATCCGCGTTGGTGCCGATGGCAATGATATTCAGTCAACTTACCTTGAGCCCTGGCCAGGCGGCTGGTGGCGGCTACGCGATATTGTTGAATATGAAGAAATTGTTGCTCTGTCATTTTTAACCACCATCGCTGAGAAAAAAGAAAAATTCATGGAGAATTTCTGTCTTTTTGCCGAGCGCCAGATAGAAAAAGGACAAAACGAGCCGCCTTATGCTTATCTTATTCCGGAAGCTCAGAAAGATTGGCCGACTGCTCTGAAGCTCATTGAGGTCATCCAGAAAAACGGCGCTGAAGTTTACCGGGCAACTAAAGCCTTTGAAGCTGAGGGGATTAACTATCCGGCTGGAACCTATGTGATTCTCCTGTCGCAGCCTTACCGGGCTTTTGTCAAAGATTTGCTGGAAAGCAAAGCCTACCCTCTGCCACCGGGTCAGGACCCAACGCAGCATCTTCCTTATGATGAAGCCAGCTGGACACTCCCCCTCCAGATGGGGGTCAGGGTGACGGAAGTCACCAGCAAATTTGAAGCCAACCTGAATTTATTACCTCCAATCAAAATGCCCGATAGCCGGATCGAAAGCGGTGGTAATTATTATCTCGTAAGCAGCAACTTTAATAACTCGGTAACACTGGCCAATCGGTTGCTTAAAAATAAAATATCAGCTGGCTACATTGACCGACCGATTACAGTCGGAGGCCAGACTTACCCGGCTGGCAGTCTGGTCATTGACCGGGGGAGAATTGAGGCGGCCAGAATGGCAACTCTGGCTAAAGGTCTCGGGCTTGAAATAAAAGGTGTTAATTCTGTTGAACCAGCCAGGATTCAGCCGCTGACCCCCTATCGTCTGGCTATTTACCAGCCCTGGACGGCCAGCATGGATGAAGGCTGGATGCGCTGGGTGCTGGAGCAGTTCGAGTTTGACTTTAAAGTCATTCATAATTCGGATATAAGAGCCGGGCAGCTTCAGTCTAATTTCACCCATCTTATTCTGCCCAGCTTGAGCAGTCAGATCATTCTCGAAGGCAGGAAAAAAGGCGAAGTGCCACCTGAGTATGCAGGTGGACTCGGTCCGGAAGGAGTGTCTGCTCTTAACTCTTTTATCAGGAGCGGCGGGACTCTAATTGCAGCCGAAAATGCCGCAGACTTTGCTATAGAAAATCTTGGCCTGCCGGTAAAAAACATCATTGAACCAAGGAGGATGCGTCGTCCGGAAAGCCAGGTAGCCGGGCAGACTTCGGAGCGAGTGCGGGTTTATTCACCCGGCTCTATTCTACAGGTGGCCGTTGATCCTTCGAGACCAGAAGCTTTTGGTATTGGCGAGGAAGCGGCCATTTTTTGCTACTTCAGCCCGGCTTTCGAGATAGCCAGAGCTGAAGATAGTAAGTCGGCCAGCACTCAAAAAGTCTGGAACTTAGCCTGGTTTCCAGCTTACGATCCACTCCTCAGCGGAATTCTTTTAAATGGCGAAAAATTGAAATATAAATCGGCAGCAGTGGCCTGTCAGGTTGAAAAAGGCAGAGTCATCCTGCTGGGTTTTGATGCTATCCACCGGGCGCAGGCTCACGGTAGCTTCAAATTCCTCTTTAATCCGATCATCTATCACTGATGACCGTCAGCTGTCTGATTATCTGATTACTGGCTAGCTGTTTCAGCTGGAGCTTTGTTTGGCTCCTTGCCTTCTGTTATAAAAATAGATACCACCAAAAATTAGAAAAGCCAGAAGTTCATACCAGATGAGTGACGATTGCCAGTAAGTTGGGACACCATTGAGCGGTTTCATTGCCTGGCAAAATACGTCCCAGTGAATCCAGGCCCAACCGGGGTCCAGGGGATAAAGCATCTTAATTCCTTCCAGGCTCAGCATATCGAGCGGCCAGTGACCGACAATGGCACCAAGAAAAAACCATGAAACCGACGACCACTTTTTGGTGATGAAATAGGTTATCAGGCACATGATGAGAATGGCGAAGATGCCATGAGTGACATAACGACAGACATTATAGAATTCGTAAAAACTCTGATGAGAAAAGAAATAAAAAGGCAAGGCAACCATAAAGATATCAACAGCGGCCGCCCCGATGGCAAACCACAGGATATCAATTTTGACTTTGACTTTTTCCAGGGCATAGCCGGCATCATAAGCGGCAGCGGCATGAAAGACAGGATCCGGCATGGTTTACCCTCCTTTAAGATTCTTAGCGCACTTTCCTTTTTCAATTTTTATTATAGGTTTGTCTGGCACTAATTTCAAAATCACAATCGACGTATTTGACCTCCTGACCAGGTCAAGTTTAGTTTGAGATTTGGCCATGCTAAACTCTCCACTTATTTACTTTAGTTAACTGTTTTAGTTGCTCTAACACTGATTACCGTTCAGGCTTATCCGCCTTAAAGCGGACTAAATTATCAGTTCTGCCCTCCGCCTATTTAACAGGCAGACAGACGCTTCTCCTACCAATGCCTCTGATCATTTTGGAAACCGGAGGATAATCATAGGTGAGAATCAATATAAAACCAGTGCCATCATTGCCAACGGACACTGTATATCTTTAATGTTTGAAATCCGCTATCATCTTCCTCCATAGCATATAGCTTGTTTCCTCTCCAGGCCCGTGGTTCTCCTTTGAAGGAAAATTTAGCTATGTATTTCCCTTCTTCATCGAAGACATCCAGGTAGTACTCTCCTTTGTCTTTTCCTTTCTCGAATGTCCTGACGAATAATCTCCAGTTCTCGTCCATGGTAAAGTTCTGATAAGGAGGAAAGACTTCTGAAAACTTTATCCTCTCTTTGGCTTGAGGGTCTATTTCCGGCATCCGGCCAAAAAATTCTTCTTTATCTTTTTCAGTTAGTTTGACTGGAACATAGTCTTTCAGTATTCTTCTGATCAGCTTTCCTTCTGGACTGAAGATCTTAATTTCATATTTATCCAGGTCGCCGCAATAAATGCTATTATCCTTTCCAAATTGATAAGAGAACACCATTCGGAAAGGATCGATCTTCCCCTGGATAACACCCGTGATATCCACCGAAGCCAGGGTAAAGAGCGAATTCAACTCGCGGTCATATTTCCTGACTTCACGGATAATCTTGCCTTCAGCTTGCACAATCTGCTGTCCAATGATATTTCCCAGAGAATCAAATAAAGGGAGAACCAGACCTCGAGCCTTCATAGCTGTAGACATTTCTCTCAGGAACTTTCCATCACAAGCAAAAAACATCAATTTCTGGTTCGAGGCGTCACCAATGACTATTTCTCTGGCAGGAGTTACTTGAAGAGACACAGGTAAGTTCAGTTCACCTGGACCCTGGCCTTTCTCTCCGAATTTCTTGACAAACTTCCCGGCGCTGTCAAAGACCTTTATCTTTTTCTCCTTGCCATCAAGAACATATATGTTTCCATCACTATCTACATCCATAGAGGTCAACTCACCAAACCTATCCTCATCAAACTTCCCCACTCCAATTGAGAATTCCTGTTTAAGTACAATCTTAGCCAGTGAGCCTTTTGGAGGAGCGGGGTTTTTTGGATTATAAATAACCTGTAGGCCGTTTTCGATCCTGACCTTTATATCATCGGCTTTTATCAAAACTGGAGAAAAAATCAAAAAAATAACAGCCAACTCAATTAAGAAGACTTTTAGCCTCAATTTTTTCATTCTGCCCTCCCTTTTGAGCTTTTCCAGACGTCAAAATGTTAACATTAACAGGTAAATCTGGCAATAATTGAAATCTTAGTGTTATCGGACCTTTTCCCGGCAAAAAATCTGGCTTCTTTTGGAAATCTCTTCTAACCGGTGGAACGGGAATAGAATTCTGGACACTGTTCCCACCTGGCCAGCCAATAATAAAATTATCAATCATGACATTAAACTCCGCTTAAATTTCTCTCCACATACGCCTGGGCCTGAGAGTTTTCAATGACCACTGAAAACAACATTTCTCAAAATTAGCTGATTATAATTCGCTTGATCAGGCCGTTACGTCTTTTAGCCAGCCTGCCAATATACCAAACCTCTTCAGCCCAAAGTGCAGCGAAAATATATTGAGATGGGCTGGAGTTCCTTTAATTTCAATCAGTTAGGAAAAGGGTTGACTCCTTAACAATGGCCGCTCTGAATCTTATAGCTGATCTATTTTGTTTAAAAGTTTACTTTGATATAATCGATACAGAAAAAGAAAGTAAAAGGGGAAAGATTATGAAAAATTGCACCAGAGCTTTTTTCATCGGGATCATTTTCATGTTTGCGTTCTCTAATCTTGTGCCAGGAGAAAAGAAATTTCAGACTCTTAATTTAAAAGAGGAGTTAACGATAGGAGCCAGCGAAACCGATAGTAATCAGATGTTCTATTATCTAACCGGAAGTTTTACAGATCCGGACAATAATTTTTATCTTCTCGACAAAGGCAATAGCCGAATTCAGGTATTTGACAGGGACGGGAAATTTATCAGGACGATCGGCAAAAACGGACAGGGACCTGGAGAGTTCGAATCCATCGCCGCCGGCGCCATTTTTGATAGAAAACTTATTTTGGCTGCTGATGACTCGCTTCTGAGAGTTAATGCCTATGATTTGAAGGGAGACTTTTCTTCAAGTTTTAAGATAAAGGGCAAAGTGAGTGATTTGATATGCAGCCCGGCCAATAAAATATATTTAGCTTATCCTGATGCTGAGGGGAGAATAATTCACCAGTATGATTTAGAAGGGAATTTGATAAATTCCTTTGGCAGTTTAAAGGAAAAGGACCTGTTGGTTTTTAACGATGTAGTAAAAATGAGTCAGGATGAAACCGGAAATTTTTATGTGGCTATCCGCTACGCCAATCGGATTCAGAAATATGACCCGAAAGGCAAGCTGCTAAAAGAGATTGAAGCTGATTTACCTTTTACTTTTGAGCTTACTCCAGCCAAAGATAAAGGCTACGAGGCCAGGGCGGTCTTCCTTGATCTGGCCTGTGATGGAAAGGATGTTTATGCTATCACCGCCCCCCAGCTACCAGCCCAGGCTACTCCCGAAGAAGCGCAACAAGCTCTGAAGGCTGGGAATTACCTGATAATTTTTGACCAGGATTTAAAACAAAAAGAGACATATAGGCTTCCTTACCTCGTTCTGGCCTTATCCTTTGATAATTTTAAAAGGCTTTTGCTGTGTGATCTGGACTTTGTTTTTCATGTTTGCCAGCCGCTTCCACAACGATTGTTTTAAAAAAAGAGGGCCAGCGTTTTAGTACTGAGGTAAAAGCCGGTGAATTTATCTATATTTGTTTTCCCCTGAAGAATAAGATTTATTTTATATCATTTTCAGCGAGAACATCATCCGGCGGATTTGTATGATTATCAGCCGCTCTTGCTAATGTTTAAGAGCGTAAAAAGGCTAAAAGTATTTTTTAGGCCGGCGAGGCATGGCCTGCTGGCCTATGATATGGTTCATAATCTATCTATTATCGATTTCAGTAGCGCCAGCTGGTAAGATCAGCGCCAGCCGGAGCAGATTTTTTTATGCGCTCCATGATTTTTGGAATATGCAACTGGTGATAACGCAGGCGTGAGATATAAATCGGACTGCTATGGTCGCCGTTCCAGCAATGTTCGGCCCGGTCACCATAATCAACCTCACCGTCATAATATGGGTCTTTCGTCTTTTTCAGGAAGTCTTCCATGAGGTAAACGGCATTATTGAGATAAAAGCTATCCATGTCTCCGCAGTAAATATGGATTTTCCCGGTCAGTTTCGGGCCAAGTGTTTTCCAGTCCCGCTCAAGAATATAGCGCAGGTCATAATGCTCCTGCCAGTAGGCGGCAGTGTCGTGATCAATCTGACCGGTCAATTTATCCCAGATGCGGCGTGGATAACCATCCTGGCCGACGGGTGAAAAGACTGCTTCCCATATATCATACTGGTCGCCAGAGCGGGACCTGGTCCCGAGGGCCAGCTCGCGATGGTTTGATTCTTCGAGTGTGCAGAGAACTTCGCCCAGATAATTCCGCTGCCCCGGGCGAGGCGTCTTTTTCCAGCGACTTTCTAAATAATAGGCATTCTGATGCTCATAAACATTGACCACCGTGTAAGCCCTGAAGTCTATGGGATCAGGACAGGAAGCCCAGCAGCCGTTATACATATCAGGATAAAACACCTGAGTGGCCAGTGCTTCCCAGCCGCCGGTTGAACCGCCGTAAGTGAAACGGGCCCAGCCCTCACCCAG
>JAKPCG010000125.1 GCA_029553365.1 Acidobacteriota bacterium
CATAAGGCCAAGTATGAAAAAGCCCATATCTATCGCGATTTCCGGGAGATGCTGGAAAGAGAAAAATCAATAGATGCCATCACTGTCAGTACCCCTGATCATACCCACGCCGTCATTGCCATGATGGCCATGAAAATGGGCAAACATGTTTTTGTCCAGAAGCCCCTGACCCACACGGTGAAAGAAGCACGCCTTCTCCAGCAGGAAGCAGCCAGAAGAAACCTGGTAACACAGATGGGCAATCAGGGTCATTCTAAGGAAGGGGCACGGCTGGTTTGCGAGTGGATCTGGGATGGAGCTATCGGTCAGGTGCATGAAGTTCATGTCTGGACCAACCGGCCCATCTGGCCTCAGGCTATTGAGGCTCCGACAGAAATCCCCTCCTGCCCACCAAATCTGTCCTGGGATCTGTGGCTCGGACCGGCCGAGTGGCGACCTTATCACCCGGCTTATTGCCACTTTGTCTGGCGCGGCTGGTGGGATTTTGGCACCGGTGCACTGGGCGATATGGGTGCTCATCTTATCGACCAGCCTTTCTGGGCTTTAAAACTCGGTGCACCGATCAGAGTTCAGGCCAGCTCAACCAAATATACTGAAGATTCTTATCCCCTGGCTGAAATTGTCACCTATGAATTTCCTGAGCGCCAGGGAATGGTGCCCGTCAAATTAATCTGGTATGACGGCGGCCTGATGCCACCCCGCCCGGCCGGATTGCCCGATGGGCGCCGGATTGGAGATGATGGCGGAGGCTGCCTGTTTGTCGGCGACAAGGGAATGCTGGTCTGCAGCACCTATGGTGAGAATCCGCGTCTTCTGCCTGAAGAACTGATGCAGAGCTATAAGCGGCCCGAAAAGACTATCCCGCGCTCGCCAGGCATCGCCGAAGAGTGGATCGCCGCCATTAAGGAAGGGAAAAAATCAACGACCGACTTTTCTTACTCTGGACCGCTGACCGAGATGATGCTTCTGGGCAATATCGCCCTGCGCTTCCAGCAGGATAATGTCGTTCTCAACTGGGACAGTCAAAATTTCCGCTTTACCAATGTCTCGGAAGCCAACAAATACCTGGAAATGCCCTATCGTTCGGGCTGGGAACTGTAAGAATTGTCAGGAATAATTGAAAGCTAAAAAGCCGGTTTGAGATTTTAAAGGCATTTTAAAAGCCGGTTGCTGCAGGTGAGAAACATATCGGACGGAATGTAACCCGAAAGTAAAGTTAAGTGCGAGTTCGGGAAGTGGGTAAGCAGATTAGATTTTCTAACCAGTTGATGATAGATCCTTTCCCGTGTCATAGCTGGTAAGTCCTGCTGAGCCGGAAAGAATTAAATTGACTTCGAATTAGAGGCTTATAACGAGCATTTTGAAGAGATTTAAAAGCTCAATAAAGTAAGAGGCTCTAATGGCCGGGAGGAAGAGACATGATTGTCGAGAGAAAAAACAGATACAGGAAACAAACTAAACTTATGACCTCAATACTGAGTCTGCTCTTTATCTGTTCACTGGCGGTGGTCGCCATTCAGCAGGAAAATTACCAGGAAATTGTCGCCCGCTGGGCCGTCCATGACCCGAATCGGCCCCTGCCACCGGTGGTTAATCCAGGGCCGCCGCTGCCGCC
>JAKPCG010000135.1 GCA_029553365.1 Acidobacteriota bacterium
GCCGCCGCCATTGATGAAGAAAAGGAGACCATAGAAAGCATATACGAGCCTTACCTCATGAGGCTGGGATTCCTGGAAAGAACTCTCCGGGGGCGGAAGCTCACAGAAAAAGCCTATCGGCATCTGGGTTTTCCGCCACCAGGCCCAGGCCAGAATAAGCTTTTCTGACTCAACCTTGACATGGAACCAAAACTGCATCTCTCTGATTACGATTTTGAACTGCCTCAGGAATTGATTGCCCAGCAACCACTGCTGAACCGCGATGAATCCCGCCTGATGGTGATTGACCGGAAAACCGGCCTGCTTCAGCACCGGATTTTTAAAGAAATCCCGGACTACTTCGGGCCAGAGGATGTGCTGGTGCTCAACGACACCAGAGTAATCCCGGCCCGGGCCTGGGCTCACCCAGAAAGCCAGCCGGACAAACAGGTTGAATTTCTCTTCGTCCGAGAACTCAAACCCGCACTCTGGGAAGTTCTCTGCCGGCCAGCCAAAAGGGTACAACCAGGAGAAGTTTTCCTCTTTGAAAAAGAATTAAAAGGCCTGGTTCGAGAAAAAGGGCCGCTCGGCCACCGGGTGCTTGAATTCAACACCGAGAAAGTCAAAGAAAAGCTCCAGGAAATAGGCACTCCCCCGCTCCCCCCTTACATCAAAAGAAAAAAAGATGACCCCCGTTTGAAAAATCTTGACCGTGAAAGATACCAGACTGTGTTTGCCAGAAAAGAAGGTTCTATCGCCGCTCCGACGGCCGGGCTGCACTTCACCCCGGCCACGCTGGAAGAAATAAGGAAAAAAGGCACCACCATCTGCTACGTTACCCTCAACGTGGGCGAAGCCACTTTCCAGCCGGTAAGAGTAGAACGAGTCACCGAACATAAAATGCTACCAGAATATTTTTACCTGCCCGAGGAAACAGCAGAAATCCTGAATCAGGCGCGAGCCGAAGGCAGAAAAATAACAGCCGTAGGAACCACTGTGGTGCGCACCCTGGAAAGCGCTTTTGCTCAAGATCAGGTCCGTGGCGGTCAGGGGGCAACAACTCTTTTCATCTACCCAGGCTATACTTTTAAAGTGGTGAACCGGCTTCTGACCAATTTTCACCTGCCGCGTTCAACCCTGCTGATGCTGGTTTCCGCCTTTGCTGGGTACGATTTAATTAGGAACGCTTACCAGGTAGCAGTTAAGGAAAAATACCGCTTCTTCTCTTATGGCGACTGCATGCTGATTCTTTAAACCAGCCGGGAAATTTTTTGTTTTAAATTTTTTCCCACGGCCAAGGCCTGAGTCTTCAATTCTTCAGCCTGCTAATTATCTCAGGCCAAGACAAAAAACCTGTACCAGAAAATAAAAAAATTCCGCTCTGATGATAAATTAATCTAAACCCGTTTATCAGGGCTATCTGATTATCTCTAAGATTTTAATTTAAAGAGAAATCAGAAGTTCAAAGCAGCACCAGCTCAATCCAGACGGCGCCGAAAGCGAGAAACGCTTAACAGGTTCAGGACGAGCGCCAGAACTAAGAGCATTAACCCCTCATCAGCCAGAGCTTTTATTCCCACTCCCTTTAAGAACATACCCCGCAGGACGACCAGATAATACCTGAGCGGAATCAAGCAGGTTATCCACTGAAAAAATCTGGGCATGTTTTCTACGGGAAAAACAAACCCGGAAAGCAGGATCATCGGCATCATGAAGAAAAAGGAAGTCAGCATGGCCTGCTGGGGCGTGCGCGTGATAGTGGAGATAAAAAGCCCCAGGCCAAGAGTGTTAAGCATGTACAACACGCTTAAAAGTAAAAACAGGAAAAAATCACCTTTAAGCGGCAGCCTGAACCAGAAATAAATTACTCCCAGGATCAGAGCAATATCTACCAGGCCAACCAGGAAAAAGGAGAGTAATTTTCCGGTTATAATTTCCACTGGCTTGAGCGGTGTAACTATCAGCTGTTCCATGGTTCCGGTGTCAGATTCCCTCACCACAGCCATGGCCGTCAGCATCACAGTCATAACCATAACCAGCAGGCCAAATATCCCAGGCAGAAAAAATTTACGGCTGCTAAGGGAGGGGTTAAAAAAAGCCCTGAATTCAGCCTGAATGATGACTGGCTTCAACCCCAGGCCGGATTTTTCTACTCTTTCTAAAATTAACCTCTGGTTGTACTGGCGGGTTATCATTTCCAGATAATTTATGGCTATGCTGGCAGTCTGACTTTCCGTACCATCCACCAGCGCCTGGAGAGCTGTTTCCCGGCCAGCTACCAGGTCGGCCTCAAACCCTCTGGGTATAACCAGCACTACTGCCGCCTGACCCCGATCAAGATAGTAGCCACCCTCTTCCTGAGAATAAGCCCGAGCAGTGGTCCTGAAGTAGCCTGAATTCATCACCGCCGCCGTAACCTGCCGGCTGGACTGTGAATTATCCAGATCCACCAGAACAACAGGAATATGGCGCACGTCAAGGTTTACCGCATAACCGAGAATCAACAACTGAAGAATCGGGGCCATAATGACCACAGGAAGAAGCCGCCGGTCCCGGCGCAGCTGAATTAGTTCTTTTTTAACCAGAGCTATTATTTTTCTCATCTGAAGAAACTCTTTTTTAACTTGGCCAGGCTGAGAAAAGTAATGACCAGGCCGTAGGCAGTCATAAAAATCATTTCCCGGTAAAAAGCCTTCAGGCCCACCCCCTTGAGGATGATGGCTCGGAGACAAACCAGAAAATACCTGGCCGGAATAATACCTGAAATTCCCTGGATGACCGGTGGCATGTTGCGAATAGGAAAGACAAAACCCGAGAGTATAAAAGTAGGGAGTAAGGTGGAAATACCGGAAAGAAGGAAAGCCACCAACTGAGAACTGGCCACCGTAGAAATTAAAAGCCCCTGGCTGAGCCCACAAAACAGAAAGATTACCACCACCAGGAGCAACAGAAGATAGTTGCCCTTAACGGCCACGCCAAAAAGCAGCCAGCCGGCCAGCAGGACCACAACCGCCCCAATAAGGGAAAGGCCCAGGTAAGGAATAATTTTCCCCACCACTAACTCCGCTGGCGTAAGCGGAGATAGCAACAGCTGGTCCATGGTTTTCTTTTCTATCTCTCTCACTATGGTTAAAGAAGTAGCCAGAACAATGATGACCATCAGGACGAAGGCCATCAGCCCGGGCACAAGAAACTTAGAGCTTTTGAGTTCCGGGTTATACCAGACCCGGGTTCTGACCGCAAAAGGCATGGTGATTTTATTCAGGCCAAAACGGTTAAGAAGCTCAAGGTTGAGGTTGGTAGAATATTGCATCAGGATGTTGCTCAGATAACCTAAACCGGTCTGAGCAGGTGTGGGGTTGGTCCCGTCCAGTAAAATTTGCACTGCAGGCCCGCGGCCAGAAACCAGGTCCCGACCAAAATTTTCCGGTAGGACTAGAGCTATCTTTATCTTCTCGTGGTCAAAGAGCTCGTCCAGATCTGAGACTTTCTCTGGCCGATACTTAAGGTCAAAATATTCTCCAGAGGTGAGCCTGGCCACCAGTTCCCGGCTGCTCTGGCTGTTGTCCAGGTCCACTACCGCAAGGCTCAGGTGCTTGACATCAAAATTCAGGGCATAGCCATAAAGAACAAGAATAAACACTGGAAGGACCAGCAGCAGCACCAGACTGAGCGGGTCGCGCCTGATGTGCAGCAGCTCCTTCTGGATGACCGGTTTTATCCTAACTGTGCCCATTGGCCTTATCCTTCTCCGCTTCCTTTTCCAGTTGATGAATGAAAACATCCTCCAGAGTCGGATTTATCAGCCTGAGAGAAAATTCCAGTCCAAGACTTTCTAACCTCTGCTTAAACTTCTGCAGGCCTTCTTTTTCCACCAGGACATGTAACCTGGTCCCGAAAAGAGAAACTCCCTGAACCTCAGGCCAGGTTTTTAGTTTTTCATAAATTTTAAGAGGTTTCGAGCAGGCCAGTTCTAAAAGGTTGCCCGGAAAATAATTTTTCTTCATTTCCCGCGGGCCGCCGCTGGCAATTATCCGACCGGCGTGAATGAGGCTCAGTTCGTGGCAGTATTCAGCTTCATCCAGATAATGGGTGGTAACCAGCACGGCCCGACCCTCTTCAGACATTTTATAAATCAGTTCCCAGAAGTTTCTCCGAGAAATGGGGTCCACCCCACCGGTGGGCTCGTCCAAAAAGATAACTTCAGGTTCGTGTAAAATAGCGCAACTCAGAGCCAGTTTCTGCTTCCAGCCAGAAGGCATTTTCCCGGTCAGCTTATTTTCCAGTCCTTGAAGACCTACCAGTTCTTTCACCTGTGTTATTCGGCTTTTTAACTTGCTTCCGTTTAAACCATAAACCCGGCCGAAGAATTCAAGGTTTTCCTGCACGGTTAAATCCTGGTAAAGAGAAAACCTCTGGGACATGTAGCCGATGACTTTTTTTATTCGGTCGGCCTCGGTAAGAACATCATAATCAGCCACCCGGGCCCAGCCAGCGCTCGGCCGCAGCAGGCCACAAAGCATCCTGATGGTAGTTGATTTTCCAGCGCCGTTGGCTCCCAGAAACCCAAAAATACTCCCATAACTTATGCTCAAAGAAACATGGTCCACGGCCAGAAAAGGACCAAACTTTTTGCTCAAACCCTGAGCTTCAACGGCCAGCCGGCTCAATTCTGACCTCCGCTTTTATTAATCAGGAAAATAAAGACATTTTCCAAACCCGGGGGGACCTCTTCAAGATGCTCCACTTTAACTCCCTGATTGATCAGAAATTCCGCTATTTCGGAAACCTGTACTTCCGGTCTGACCACCAGATGAAGGCGGTCACCAAAAAGCTGAAGGTCCAGAAACACTGCCTGGCTTTTTAGCCTCTTATACCAGCTCTGTGGGTCAGAAGTGATAAGTTCAAACACCCGGCCAGCGAATTGTTTTTTAAGGTTATCTGGCGTCTCAAAAGCCAGGAGCCTTCCCTGATGAATAAGAGCCACCCGGCTGGCTCGTTCGGCCTCATCCAGGTAAGGTGTGGACATCAGTATGGCTTTGCCCTGAAGCTGCAGGTTAAAAAGAATCTGCCAGAAATCTCGTCTGGAAACCGGATCCACGCCGGTGGTCGGCTCATCCAGCAGCAAAAGGTCAGGCTGATGAACCAGGGTACAGGCCAGAGCCAGCTTTTGTTTCATGCCCCCGGATAATTTACCCGCCTGCCTCTGCCGAAAAGGCGTCATTCTGGTAAATTCCAGGAGCCTTTCTACGAGCTCCTGATTTCTGGCCTGACCGTAAAGGCGAGAAAAGAAATCCAGGTTTTCCTCCACCGTCAGGTCTTCATAAAGGCTGAAATACTGGGAAAGGTAGCCGAGCCTGACCCTTTCCTTTGAACCCAGCTTTTTCTGTTGGCGGCCAAAATATTCAATCTCCCCCCGGTCTGCTTGCTCCAGACCGCAGATGAGGCGGATGAGGGTAGTTTTGCCCGCTCCATCCGGCCCAACCAGACAGACAAACTCCCCACGCCCAACTTCAAGGTCCACTCCATCCAGGGCTTTCACCCCGGCAAAGCTCTTGCCCAGCCCTTTAATTTTCAACACCAAATCGGACATGGAGGTCATAAAACCTTAAGTAGCGCTTCAGCCGGCAAGCCAGGTTTTAAGCGGCCCTCAGGGTTGGGAATTTCAACCTTTACCCGGAAGACCAGTTTCACCCGGTCTTCTTTGGTCTGAATATTTTTGGGGGTGAACTCAGCTTCAGGCGAAATGTAAACAACCTGACCGGTAAACTTCTGCCCCGGAAAACTATCTACAGAGACTTCTGCCTTTTGACCCAGCCGAATTTTCCCCACCTCTACTTCGCTCAGATAAACCCAGAGGTAAACCGGGTCCAGTTTGGAAACAGTCACCAGAACAGAAGATGGATTGACCAGTTCGCCTGGTTCCACTGCCCTGGCTGTAACCACGCCGGCCACCGGGCATAAAACCAGACAATCTTCAATATTCTTCCTGAGCAACTCCACCGCCGCTTCTGCTTGAGCTACCCGGGCTTCGGCGGCCTTAATTTCCTCCGGTCTGGCCAGCTTTTTAAGTTTTCTAAGCATTTCCTCAGCCTGATGGTATTGAGCTTCAGACAGAGCCAGTCGGTTTTCAGCTTCTTCCAGCTGTCTTTTGGTCACACTTCCCCTAGCATAGAGGTTTTTGTACCTTTCAGCATCAACCCGGGCCTGGTTCAGGCTAATTTCAGCCTGTTTGAGCTGCTGCTGGGCTTGCTCTATTTCTTCTGCCCTGGCTCCTTTTTTCAAAAGAGCTAACTGGGCTTCAGCCTGCTTCTGGTTAGCCTCAGCCTGTTTTAATTGCAGGTCTAAATAATCATGTTCCAGTTCCACTAACAGATCTCCGGGTTTTACCGCCTGTCCTTCTTCTACCTGGATTCTCAGCACTCGACCACTGCCCCTGGGACTTATCCTGGAAGTCCGGGCCTCAACCGTGCCCGTAGCCGTGATGTAGCCTTCTTCAGGGTTCCGCTGACAGGCGAGAAAATTGAAAGACAAAACGCCTGCCCACAATAATAACTGACCTTTGAAGAAGATCTTGGTCAATTTTTTTGTCGTTTTATTTTTTCTCATCTTTGTGTCCTTTTCTCTTCTTGTTTTTTTCGTGGCGTCCATTTTTTCCTCCGGCTGCCTTATCCTTCTCCAGGAAAATGCCAAAAAACAATATTCTCATGATGGAATCCAGAAGCTGCGAGGGAGCATAATCATTCTTGACCAGCCAGTCCGGGTTGACAAATTCCTGAGCCAGAAAATAGAAAATTTCCAGGAATAACCTGGCATCAAGGTCGGAACGGATTTCTCCTTTCTTTACACCTTCCAGAACCATCTGGCAAAAGATTGGGAAAATTTTTTCACGGCGGAAGGCTTCAATTTCCTGCCAGACGTCCGGCAACTTGAACCTGATATCTTTCAACAATTCCCGGTTGATTAAAGACATGGTCTGACCCAGAGAGGTGAAAAAATTCATAAGCTTTTCCCGGCAGCTAAGTTCGGCTTTACTCTGGAGCTCTTCGAGCTGAGAAAGCATAGCCCCCCTGACCTCTTTCAGAACTTCGCGCAATAAAGATTCTTTATCCGGAAAGTAGCGGTAGATGGTGGCCTTGCTAATACCCAGGTCTTCGGCCAGTTCATCCATGCTTACCCGGCTAAACCCGTACCTGAAGAAAAGTTCCCGGCTCTGAGTCACCAGGCGCTGGCGGAACTGGTCCCCGGATGATGATACTGATAAAACATTTTTAGTTTTCATAGTTTTATTATAGAGAAAGCCACTGGCCAAGTCAAGACTCATGTTTCTGGCTCAAACGTTTCAAAAAGATGGCCGGCTGTGATAAAATTCTTGGCTATAAAGCCGGGCCATAAAAATAATAGAGGCCTGGATCGGAGAAGTTAATTTGGCCAGGAAGTTTCTCAACATTTCGTTGCTGATTGGCCTGCTGCTGTTTATTCTGGTAATTTACAAGACGGGCCTGCGTCAGATCATCAACGACTTCCGGGCTATCAGTCTGGTCAATTTTCTCATTCTGATGGCTTTAAGGCTGATTTACTGGATTTCTCGGACTATCAACTGGAAATTAATTATTGATGACCAGGATAAAAAATATCCCTTCTCGGCTCTTCTTTCCGCCCGCCTGGCCGACCACGCCATAAGCTACCTGACCCCTTCTAACCTGTTTGGTGGAGAACCAGTCCGGGCCATGATGACACCTGGCACCAACCGGCGTCGAGCTCTGGCCACGGTCATCGTAGACAAGACCATTGAACTGGTGTCCATCTTATCCTTTACTATCATCGGGGTGATTGTCGCCATCAGCCGTATAAAGATGCCGGGGAAAATGAAAGTGGTTTTTCTGACTTTTTCCTTTGGGGCCGCCATTTTCCTCTTTTTCTTAGTTATAAAACAAAAAAAGGGATTCTTCACCTGGCTGGTAAAGCTTCTGGCCAAGATAAAAATCAAGCCCAGGATTATCCAGCGTTCGCAGGAAAAAATTGTTGAACTGGACCATCACATTTCCAATTATTACCGTCATCATCCCAAGTTATTTTTAAAAGCCTATGTTTTTTACGCTTTAACCTTTTTCATCTGGACCTATGAAATCTACCTGACTCTGGCCTACATGGACACACCCGGCGTGACCCCGCTTAAAAGTTTTCTGATTATCACTCTGACGACCATTGCCGCCGTCATCCCGGCCATACCCGGAGCTCTGGGCATTAATGAGCTGACCAACGTGGCTGTTTTTGTGCTGCTTGGCTTGAGCCCGGAAAAGGGAGTTTCTCTCTCGCTCGTGCGAAGAGTTATTGCTCTTATTTATGCCGGGATTGGTCTTCTGTGCCTGAGCTACTTCCAGTTAAAAGAAAGAAAAAAGAAAAAGACCAAATTGCCGCTCAGCCTTCAATAATTCCCAGCGGTGGCGTTGTCTTCCAGCGACCGCGGGTGAAATCTGGAAAATCAACTGGTTTGGAACGGTCGGCCACAGATTTTTCACTCAAGGCAGACACCACACTCCAGGCCGCCGCATCGTAAACGTTCATATCCGTCGGGCTTCCTGTGCGCAGACATTCAACCAGACGATAATCTTCGATATAATCCATGCCGCCGTGGCCTCGGCCCTCACCTTTCTGGCTGAGCTTTTTCCACAGCGGATGTTCAAACTCTTCGGCATATTTTTCAATGTCTTCCCATTGGTGCTGCGGGCTCCGGCCTTCCACATAAATCTGATCAGGCCACTTCTGCAAAATCCCTCTGGTTCCCTGAATCAGATGAATGCGAGTGTATGGCCGAGGCAGGTTGGTATCATGAATCAGGATGATGGTCTTGCCATTCTTCGTTCTAATCAGCGAGGTGTTGACATCACCCAGGGCGAATTTTTCTTTGGCCTGCGGTGAGTCCGGTCCAAACTTCTCTCGGGCATAAAGCTGCAACCCGCGGGAAGGCGAACTCATGGACACCAGGTAGTCGAAAGCATCGCCGCGGTTGATGTTCATACACTGGGCCACGGGCCCCAGGCCGTGGGTCGGATACAGATTGCCGTTTCTTTTCCAGGAATGCTGCCGCCGCCATAGTCCTTCACCCTCGTTGGAAAATTTAACCTCCCGCAAATCGTGAAGGTATCCGGCTTCAGCATGAAGTATCTCGCCCAGCAATCCGCGTCTGACCATGTTGAGGCTCATGAGCTCAATGCGGTCATAGCAGCAATTTTCCATCATGAGGCAGTGTTTCTTATATTTTTCCGCTGTTTCCACCAGTTCCCAGCACTCGTCAAGCGTAACTGCGGCTGGAACTTCTGTAGCCGCATG
>JAKPCG010000058.1 GCA_029553365.1 Acidobacteriota bacterium
GACCTCCTTATTTTTGATGAACCATACACCGGACTTGACCCTATCATCATGTATGAAATCAGGAACCTCATTCTGGAACTTAAGGCGCGGGGCACGACCATTTTCCTTTCATCTCATATTCTGCCTGAGGTCGAACGGGCCTGTGATGAGGTGGTCTTAATTAATAAGGGGAAAATTGTTTGCTCTGGAGAAATAGAAAAACTCAAAACGAGCTGGAGGGTCTATCAGTTGCTCAAGAATAAAGCAGACTTTGCCACCAGATTAAGCGAGAAACTGGGCGAGAATCTGTCTGGAGTAAACTTCGGCTATTTTACCAGCCTTAACCTCGAACCGGTACTTCAGGATGAAAGTCTGACTGAGGAGCTGAAGCAGATTCCATCTCCAGATATGGAAAAAATTTTCCTGGATGGTGTGGCTGGCTCATGATATTAAAGGTTTAATTCGACCGGTAGCTACCGCTGGCTATTTGAATATAGAAGCGGGGCTACGCCGGGACAATGGGAGCTCGACCTGGAAGCTTAAGAAGTCCCGGTGGCAGCCATGATTTAAGTTCAGGCAGCTAAGATCGTTTTGAGGCAAACCACAAAATTAGTTCAATTAGTTCAAATAGCATAAGAAAATCAGCCTGAACAAGAGGTAAAAACTCTACAGCCAGATCTGGCAGTTCCCGGACGTGCCGGGCGTTTAAAATAATATTAAAAAAGAGCGCAGGATAACACATCCGGCTCTTCAAAAAATTTTATTGACAGGGCTTTCCGGCCTTTGTTATTTTAAAAATAAAGCTATTCCGGAAAGAAACAAACCTGTTAGCTAATCATAAAGCCCGAAAGGAGACGTCTAATGGTCTGCCGTGCCGTCATCTTTACTGATCTCGATGGTACTCTTCTTGACGGCGAGACTTATAGCTTTGAGGCAGCCAGGTCGGCTTTAAAGGAGCTGAAGAGAAGACAGGTGCCGGTTGTGCTCTGTACGAGTAAGACCAGAGTCGAGACTGAAACTGTGGCCAGAAAGCTCGGTTTAAAGCATCCTTTTATTGTGGAAAATGGCGGAGCAATTTTTATACCGCCGGGCTATTTTACTCCGGAGCAACTCACAAGCGCAGGCATCAGGCCAAAACGGCGGGGAAATTATGTTGTCCTTGAACTTGGTCTACCTTATCAGCAGCTACGGCGATTTTTAATTAACTTCAGGAAAAAATATAAAGTGCCAGTAAAAGGCTTTGGGGATTGCCAGCCTGAAGAAATTGCCAGAATAACAGGATTAAGCCGGAGAGAGGCCAGGCTGGCCAGGCGGCGTGAATATGATGAACCCTGCTGGCTGGAAGACACAGCTGGTGTTAAACTTTTTCGGCAAAAGGCCAGAGAGGCCGGGCTGAAAGTGGTCAGGGGTGGTCGGTTTTTTCATCTGAC
>JAKPCG010000136.1 GCA_029553365.1 Acidobacteriota bacterium
GGACTCAAAATGGACCCTTCAAAAAGGTCGAAGACCTGATGAAGGTCCAGGGCATCGGGGAAAAAATTTTTGATCAGCTTAAAGACCGGATTACCGTCGGCGAGTCAAAGTAAAACCAGTGACAAAAAAGGCGGAAGAGAAAATCTGCAATTTTGCCTCTTCCGCCTTTTCCCTCTTTTTCAGTTTTTGCCCTAAGTTGCGCTCAACCAGTGGAAGATATGTCAGGAGCGGGGGTGAGACTGGCGGTAGACCTCCAGCAGATGAGCTAAATCAAGGTGGGTATATTTCTGAGTGGTGGCCAGGCTCCGGTGACCGAGTAATTCCTGAATTGCCCTGAGATCGGCCCCACGGCTCAATAAATGAGAAGCAAAAGAATGTCGCAAGGAATGAGGACTAATTTTTCTTGTCATGGCAATCTGGTTGAGCCTTTTCTGAACCAGCCTCTGAACCGAACGGGCATTGAGCCTTTCGCCACGGTAGTTAAGAAAAACAGCCAGCTCTGACACTTTATTTAAGGCCAGTAAAGGGCGGAGCCCTAAATATTCCCTGAGCCATTTTTCAGCTTGCCGGCCAAAGGGAACGATTCTTTCTTTTTTACCTTTGCCCCTGACCCGGATCAGCCGCTCCTTAAGATGTATATCCTCAAGGTTAAGAGAAGTTAATTCCGAGACGCGCAGTCCCGCCGCATACAGGAGCTCCAGGATAGCTTTGTCTCTCACTTCCAGCGGATCGCCAGAGTTAATTGGCCAATCAAGTAACCTGGCAGTTTCTTCTTCAGTCAGAAAGCCAGGGATTGACTGCTCCTGGCGGGGAGTGGCCAGAAGACTGGCCGGATTATCCTGTCGCCAGTTTTTTTTGAGGCCATAAGCAAAAAAGGATCTCATGGCAGCCAGCTTACGCACCATGGAGCTTTTTTTAAGATGGCGCTGGTGAAGTTCGGCCAGAAAGCCGCGCAGGGCCAGAGTATCAGCTGTCCGCCAGTTATAGCCGTTTTCTTTAAGGTAAAAAGCTAATTGCTGGAGATCCCGTCCATAGGCCGAGACGGTATGCGGAGAAGCATTCTTCTCCAGCCTTAGATAGTTGAGAAATTCTTCAATTTCTTTTTTCATTGGAGTCAGCAGAAGATCCGGTTGCCTGAATACCTTCTTTAGATTGATCCGTCCGTTGCTTCTGACTTCCTTTAGCTTCTACCCCAGGTTGATTTAGTTCATCCCCATTTAAATAACGGACATAATCACATTTTTGACAGTAAAGGTAGGGCTTGCCCTTTTTAACCAATTTTTTTAGTAGATAAGTGGAGCCACATTGGGGACAGGTCTCTTGAACTATTTCGTCCCAGGTGGCAAAACGGCATTGCGGGTAGTGACTGCACCCATAAAAATATTTTCCTCTTTTTGTTTTTCTTTTAATAATTGTCCCGCCACAACCCAGCGGACAGGGCAAACCGGTGTCAGAATTTTCCTTATGAATATATTTGCAGCGGGGATAATTTGAACAGGCAATAAACGTTCCGTATTTACCCCGGCGGTAGACGAGGGGTGAACCGCAAAGAGGGCACTTGGCTTCAATCGTTTTGGTCTCTTTTTTGACCAGCGATTCCCTATATTTACATTCAGGATAACCCGAACAAGCCTTAAAACGGCCATAACGACCCTCTTTGATAACGAGGTTCCGGCCGCATCTGGGGCATTTATCCTCAACCGGTATGCCATTCTTCTTAACTGAATCAGTCTCCTGTCCCTGCTGGAGATACTTCTCCAGCAGCTCATAGTAACGGCGCAGCACTTCCAGCCAATTGGCCTGGCCATCACTTATTCTGTCCAGCTGCTCTTCCATTCTGGCCGTAAAACGATAATCGAACAATTCAGTAAAATATTTCACGAGAAAATCAGTCACATATATTCCCAGCTCAGTCGGTTTAAACCGGCCTTCCTCTTTGACCACATAGGTTCTGTTTTGCAAAGTGGAGATGATAGGAGCATAAGTGCTGGGACGGCCAATACCCCTGGCCTCCAGCTCTTTGACCAGCGTCGCTTCTGTATAGCGAGGCGGTGGTTGGGTGAAATTTTGCTTGTTCTCCAGGTCAAGCAGGGTAAGAATTTCTCCTTCTCTGGCTACCGGCAGGGTGCCCGTCTCAGCTGGAGCCAGTTCTATGGCTTCTTCACCCTTCTTAGTCCGCTCATCAGCCTCTTCGCCGTCAAACTTCAGCCGCTGTTCTTCATAGAGAGCCAGAAAGCCCTTAAATTTAACCACTTCTCCTTTTGCCTGGAAGCCATACGGCCCGGTGGTTATTTCAAATTGCGTTTCCTCAATTTCCGCCGGGCTCATCTGCGAGGCAAGAAAGCGGTTCCAGATCAAACGGTAAAGATCATATTCTTCTTTTTTTAAAAAAGGTTTAACTCTGGCTGGTGGCAGGTCAAGATGGGTGGGGCGAATCGCTTCGTGGGCTTCCTGAGCTGTTTTTCTCGATTTGTGAATGACAGGTTTAGCCGGTACATAATCAGGGCCAAAGCGTTCTTCGATGTATTTTTTAGCTTCATTCCTGGCTGCTTCAGAAATTCTGACCGAATCCGTTCTCATATAAGTAATCAACCCGACCGGCCCCAGTTCGCCCAGTTCCAGACCTTCATATAATCGCTGGGCGACGGACATAGTCTTTTTGACTGGAAAATGTAACAGGCGGTAAGCCTCCTGCTGCATGGTAGAAGTAATATAGGGAGCAGGTGGGTTCTTTTTCCTGGCTTTGACCTGAATCTTCTGGATAACAAATGGTTGCTGGCGGCAGGCATCCAGAATAGTCCGGGCCTGCTGTCCATCTTTTATCCTGGCTTTTTTGCCGTCAATTTTGACCAGGTTAGCCTTAAAATCCGGTGGCGTTTCTGCTTGAAGATGGGCAGTGATCGTCCAGTATTCCTCCGGTCTAAACTCTTTAATTTCTTTTTCGCGGTCGCAGATTAACCTGAGAGCAACAGACTGAACTCGCCCGGCACTCAGTCCTCGGCCAATTTTTTTCCAGAGAAGAGGACTGATCAAATA
>JAKPCG010000151.1 GCA_029553365.1 Acidobacteriota bacterium
TAGGAACTGGTTCTACCAAGACAGTAACACCTACAAGCACAACAACATATACAGTAACTGGTACGACGAGTGCAGGATGTACAAGCACAGCGACAGTGAGTGTAACAGTAAATCAATTGCCAACAGTAACTGCAACAGCAAGTCCAACAGCAATATGTAATGGAGCAACATCGGTATTAACAGCAAGTTCAGATATTTCAGGAACAACATATAGTTGGAGTGGTACCTTAGGAACTGGCTCTACCAAGACAGTAACACCTACAAGCACAACAACATATACAGTAACTGGTACGACGAGTGCAGGATGTACAGGCACAGCGACAGTGAGTGTAACAGTAAATCCATTGCCAACTGTAACAGCAACAGCAAGTCCAACATCAATATGTAATGGAGAAACTTCAGTACTAACAGCAAGTGGTACAGATAATTATAGTTGGAGCACAGGAGGCACTACAGCCAGCATAACAGTTACACCAAATGTAACGACTACATATACTGTAACGGGATCAAGTGGAGTAGGATGTTCAAATACTGCAACTGTTACAGTTACAGTGGGTTCTTCACTAACAATTAATTATACAACTACACAATCACATTGTGGACAATCCGATGGGAATATAATAACCAATGTAACTGGTGGTATTCCTCCATATGTTTATCAATGGTCTAATGGAGCAAATAGCGAAAATTTAATTAATATTTCTGCTGGAAATTATAATTTAACAGTTACCGATGCTAATGGATGTAGTTCATCTATTTCTATAACACTGACAGAAGCCCCTACGCCTCGAGCAAATTTTATACCAAAGCCACAAATCACAACTATTGAAGATCCAATAATCTATTTCGAAAATTATTCTACTGGTGCGAGTTTTTATGAATGGGATTTTGGTGATGGGAATATATCAACTGATTATTCTCCTACATATTCATACAAAAATCCGGGTGAATACCATGTTGTTTTATTAGTATCAGATGAATATGGATGTATCGATACAGTGGGAGCATATATAATTATCAAAGAAGAAACTAATCCCTTTTATATTCCTAATGCATTTACACCAAATGGGAACGATTTAAATGAATTATTTAATATTATAGCAACTAACATAAATCCAAATACTTTCGAATTGAGAATTTATGATAGATGGGGAAAACAATTATTCTATACTACTG
>JAKPCG010000062.1 GCA_029553365.1 Acidobacteriota bacterium
GAATATCGTATCGTGGCTTTACCGATTCCACCAGGCAATTATTCCAGCCTCCAAACGGGAGAGGCCGGACAGATTTATTTTCTGGAGTTCCCGACGATGGCTATCGGGGCTATGGCCGCTGGCTCGAGAGACAGAGCTCAAAGTGCCAGGCTGCATAAATTCGATCTCAAAACGAGAAAAGATGAGGTAATTATGGAAGGTCTTAACAATTACCTCATCTCAGCTGATAAGAAAAAGATTCTCTATGTAGCTCAGAACACCTGGGGAATTACCAACCTCAGTGGGAAAATCCAGGTGGGACAGGGAAAAATCAATGTAGACACCATTGAAGTCAAGATCAACCCAGCTGAAGAATGGCGGCAAATTTTTAACGAAGCCTGGCGGATAAACCGTGATTTCTTCTATGACCCCAATATGCATGGTTGTGACTGGCCGGCCATGAAGAAAAAATATGAGAAGTTCCTGCCCGAGCTGGCCTGCCGCGACGACCTCAACCGCCTGATTCAGTGGATGTGCAGTGAACTGTGTGTCGGCCATCACCGCGGGGGCGGAGGTGATACCCCTTACGAACGCCAGCGAATTCAGGTTGGCCTGTTGGGTGCCGATTATGAGATAGCCAACGGGCGCTACCGTTTCCAGAAAGTTTATGGAGGTTTGAACTGGAATCCGGGATTGCGTTCGCCATTAACCGAGCCAGGAGTTAACGTCAGGGCTGGCGAATACTTGCTGGCAGTTGATGGCCAGGAGCTTTTCCCACCCGATAACCTCTTCCGCTTCTTTGAAAATAAGGCCGATAAAATTGTGGAAATAACCGTCGGTCCCCGTCCCGATGGCCAGGGAGCCAGAACAGTTCAAGTAGTGCCTGTCGCCGATGATTACAGTCTTAGAAACCGCGACTGGGTAGAGGGCAATTTGAAAAAGGTAGAAGAGGCTACGGCCGGGCGGGTGGCCTATGTTTATGTGCCCGACACTTCAATTCAAGGCTACATGTACTTCCGCCGTTATTTCTTCCCGCAAGCTTATAAAGAAGCGATCATCGTTGATGAACGCTTTAACGGCGGCGGCTCAGTAGCCGATTATTATATCGACTGGTTGACCAAACCTTTTATCGCCATGTGGGCTATGCGTTACGGAGCCGACCTGAAAACACCGAGCGCTTCCATTCAGGGACCAAAGGTCATGTTGATTAATGAAATGGCTGGTTCAGGTGGTGACCTGCTACCCTGGATGTTCAGGAAATTCGGGCTGGGACCGCTCATCGGCAAGAGAACCTGGGGTGGGCTGGTCGGAGTTCTGGGCTTCCCAACTCTGATGGACGGAGGAAGCATTACTGCACCAAATCTGGCTATCTGGACGGAAGATGGTTGGATAGTGGAAAATGAAGGCGTCCCACCGGATATGGAAGTTGAAATAACCCCGGCTGATTATAAAGCCGGCCGTGACGCTCAGTTAGAAAAAGCTATCCAGATGGTCACTGATTTACTTCAGAAGAATCCGCCGCAGAAATTGCAACGGCCGCCTTATCCGGTTCGCGTCAGAAAGACTAATTAAAAGACAATTCGGTAACTTTTTAATTTAAAAGATTCGCTCTGAAAGTTCCTCTAAATATTTCTACTTATAAATAAGAACCTTTTCTCCTGCCGCTTCGTCTAAACTATTGAAACTTAAAAAGATGAAAAAACAGACCATTCCTCAGAAAGGAGAAAAAACATGAAATTCAAAGGAAAACTGGCCATCTTCATTCTGGCGGCAGTGATTACTCTTGCTGGCTTTGGACTTATTGCCAGCGGTTTGACCCCTGATCATCTGCCGCAAGCTTTGAGACCGACAGTTGAGACCACCTTTACCATGACTCAAATCCTCAGCTAGGTGTGTCGAGTGATGTCGAAAAGAGTGAGAAAGTCCTGGCCGCGGGCAATTTTAAAGCCCTATTGTCAAAATAACAACAGCCAGGTAATAGGGATGGGGGCCAGAGCAGCCAGCCGGAAGAGCAGTTTGAGCTGTAAGCTTAACGATCAGCTCAGATCAAGCTAAGCCGGGTCACTGCTCTGTCCCCTATCCCTGTCCTCATGTATCTTCATTTCTTCAGAAAACGCCGGATAAAAACATCTACTTCCTTTATCTTGATCAAGCGGCAGCCGACATAAAAAACAACCAGCGACAGACCGCCCCAGATCACTGTAGCTATAAGAACAGGAAAGAATGTGTAGCCAAAATGGCTGGCGCTTATTTTAAAACCAGCGTAACCCAGAACTCCAGCCACTCCTGACACCAGAGCCAGCTGCAGAAAATAGCTATAAATTGAGCGAAGATTAATCGCTCCGGTTTTTCGCGGCAACCAGTGAATCAAAACAGCAATGTTGACCATACTGGCCAGGCTGGCCGAGAAAGGAAACGCCAGAAAACCAACCGGTTTCATTAAAGCCAGATTCAAAGCCAGATTGACAGCAATGGAGACAAAGCTGGCATACATCGGCGCCTTTGAATCCTGATGAGCATAAAAGACAGAAGCTACATTGCGCAGAGCCGAGATAAAAGGGATACCCAGGGTGTAAAGAATTAGAGCCTGGCTGACGGCTAAAGTATCAGCCGGGCCAAACCTTCCGTGCTGATAAATCAGACTGGTCAGTGGGTAAGAAAAGAAAGCAATTAAAATAGAAGAGGGTACGGTCAGAAAAAAGACCATTTTCAGTGAATCTTTAAAAGCCAGCTGGACTTCTTCTTTTTTGTTTTCCAGCACCAGTCTGGAAAAACGAGGCAGAGCCACTGCTCCGACCGCTAGGCCAAAAAGACCTAGCGGCAGATGCATGATACGGTAGGCATAATTCAGCCAGGTCATCGAGCGCTCGGCCTGATAGGAGACCAGAATCGTATTGACAAAAACATTAAAACGCGATCCGGCCAGTCCGATAGCTACCGGTACAAACAAAGCCATGACTTTTCTGAATTGCGGATCATGCCAGTTAAGATAAAAACGGTAACGGAAGCCCAGGCGGAAAAGGCCTGGAACCTGTATCAGAAACTGCATTAATCCACCTATCGTTACCCCGATAGCCGCCCCAAAAATAGGATCTCCCCCTCTGGCCGTATACCAGCTAAACATGGCCAGAGGGACAGCAATGGAAAAAACATTAAAAAAAGCCGGAGCTACTGAAGGCACAAAAAACGAACCTTCCGTATTGTGGTAGCTCATAGCCCAGGCCGCCAGGGAAACAAACAGCAAAAAAGGAAAGGTAATGAAGGTCAGGTCCCCGGTCAGAGATAATTTTTCTGGAATTTGACTGAAGCCCATGGCCACCAGTGAAGCCAGTGGCCGGCAAAAAATCATGCCGAGAACAGTTACTATGCCCACTACCAGCAAGAGCGTATTGAATATATTGGAGGCCAGAAGATTTTCTCCGGCTTTGCTTTTGGCCTTCTCCTCGGTCAGCACGGGCACAAAAGCAGCAGAAAGGGAAGTTTCAGCAAAAAGGTCTCGCAGGAGATTGGGAATCCTGAAAGCGGCATTAAAGGCGTCAGTTGACCGGCTGGAACCGAAAAGCAGAGCAAAAACCATTTCCCGGACAAGACCCAGCACCCGGCTGATAGCTGTCCCGATGGTAAAAGACCTGACGCCGCGGGCTATATCTTCCATCCGCTGTGTTTCCCTTATCCTTACTTTACCAGCCAGATTTTAATTTTGACCGGTTGCAAGAATAATACAAAATAGAAGATTCAGTGGCAATATTCAATATTCCACCGAATTATCTGACCGAATCGTCGCCAGCCAGCTGTTTTAATTCATTTCTACCCCGCTACCTCTTGACAGAAGCCGTAATAACTGGTAGAAGTTATTGAATCTATGAAAGATAACAGGGCCATGAGTTATTGCGAAGACGGTGACCCCTATCCATCTAAGTTAGATGGAGAAAACTTATTTAATCTGGCCATTTGGCTGGCTGCCAGGGTGAGCCAGGCGAGAGCCTGAAGCTGGCGTTCACCTCCAGCCAGTTAAAGGCGGAGGTGGACGATGGTCAATCCCTTATTGGTCCCCGAATTAAGGGAGCTGCTAAACGAAAAAAGTTATACCGAACTCCGTGAGTTCTGTGAATCAATCCACCCGGCTCAAGTAGCAGAATTCCTATCGGCCCTCAATCCCAAAGAGATCTGGGAAATCCTCAGCCAGCTTTCCCCTCATCTTCGTGGAGAAATATTCAGCCATATTGATGAAGATGTTCAGCTCGAGATGATAAATAGCCTCGGGCGGGATGTCATGGGAAAACTCCTTTCAGATATGCCGCCCGATGACCGGGTTGACCTGGTTAAACAGTTGTCAGATGAACAGCGGCAGGCCATCATTCCAGCCATGGCCCAGGCCGAACGCGAAGACCTCCGTCGGCTAATTGCCTATCCAGAAGGGACCGCCGGTTCAGTTATGACTTCTGAATATGCCACCTTGACACCAGAGCTGACAGTGGATGAAGCGCTGCTGAAGCTGAGAAGAGAAGCGCCTGATAAAGAGACCATTTATTACTGCTATGTCGTTGATGAAAACCACCGGCTAAAGGGGTTTGTTTCCTTAAAAGATCTGATTGTTGCTCCTCATGGGGCCAGAGTCAAAGATATTATGTATGAAGATGTTATTTTTGCCCGGGCCAATGATGACCAGGAAGAAGTCGCCCGCAAAATTCAGAAATATGATTTGCTGGCCATCCCGGTCATTGATGATGAGCAGCGGCTGGTCGGGATCATCACCCACGACGATGCAATGGATATTCTGCAGCAAGAACAACAGGAAGACGTCGAAAAGTTAATGGCTATCGGTGGCCCCCACGAAGTAGGCGTTTACACCAAACTGTCCACCTGGGAACATTTCAAGAGCCGGACTCCGTGGATCCTGGTCCTGGCCGTCATGGGTTTTGTCTCTGGTTTTATTATCCAGAGCTACGAAGGCATTTTGTTGCAGGTGGCAATTCTGGCTTCCTTCATGCCGATGCTAACCGGAACCGGAGGCAATGCCGGCAGCCAGTCGGCTACCCTGGTGATCAGAGCTCTCGCTGTTAAAGAAATAACCGTTAAAGATGCCTTGAAAGTGCTGGTTAAGGAATTCGGGGTTGCTTTCCTGATGTCGCTGGTCCTGGCTACCATAGCCTATTTGAGGGTCATGGTTTTTTATGGAAGCACACCTACCCTCAATCATGTTACCCCCCAGGCTGTTGGTCTGGCAGTGGCTGTAGCGCTGGCTCTTCAAGTTATAGTTTCCACTTTAATAGGCGCATTACTGCCGCTGGTTGCTGTCTCGGCTAAAATAGACCCGGCAGTCGTAGCCAGCCCTCTGCTGGCGACCATGGTTGATATATTTGGCTTGCTTATATATTTCAATGTAGCCAGATTAATTCTACACTTATAGCATCCCTTAACTCAGCAAGCCCTCAATAATTAAATCTACTGCCTCTTCTTCACTCAAACCGCGCGACATCAGAGTCTGGAGTTGCTTTGAATCAACACTGCCGATAGCCGCTTCATGGGTTACGTGGGCTTTCGGATTTCTAACTTCCACTACCGGCACTGCCCTGGCGATTCCATTATCCTGAATAATTTCCTTGCAATCAACGTGCCCGCGGGCCAAAGGTGCTTCTGCGATGATTTCGTTATTTATCTCAGCCTGGGCTTGATTTTTAACCGCTATATGGGTAATTAAAGCTGCCCGACTGCCTTCTCCCTGAAGCTGAGCAGCCTCTCTAATTTTTATCAGATCATCTTTCCGGCCAAAGATTCTGGCTTTCATTTCCGCCAAACTTCCAGCCTGGCAAACTGTGCGATAGTCCATATCAATCAATCCGACCCGCCCTTTAAGCAGCTCAAATTCAGTCGAAAAACGAGCGCCTTCTCCCAGCTCGATGTGGGCCACCGGTACCACTTTGACCAGGCCTTCGTCGCTGTGCCAGTGTCGTTCAAAATAAGAGTATCTGGCCAGGCGGCCAACTTTGATCTGAGCTTCCATGCGATGTTCGACATCCACCGCATTGGGAAAAGTACAATGAGCCATAAAGCTGACCTCAGCTTCATCTTCAATCTCGATATCCATGATGATGTGCTGGACCCCGCGCTCCGGCAGCAATCCAAAGCACAGATGAACCGGGCTGCCTATTTTAACCCCTTCTTTAACTCTAAGCTTCGCTTTGACCCCATCCGGCAATCCTTCCGGCTCCATTATCAATCCCTCTACCTGGTGGGAACTTAGAACCTCATTGGCATTAATAATAAGGTGCGGCGTGTTCTTGTTGAAGCTACGATGCAGATTGACCGATTCAAGAATTTCTTCGACCAGATCTTCCTTCATCTTATTCCTCCTGAAACAGCTGCTGAATTTATCTCGGGTACATTCTGATGCGGGCAGGGTAAGCACTTCCCTCTAAAATATTCCATAATTTTTGTGGTTTCACCCTGGTCAACCAACAGGCCATGACAGATCAAAAAGGCATAATCAGCTTTTTCCAGAACCTTAGGGCTGTGGGTAATAAGCACAACTGTTGAGCCGTCCTGTTTCAGGTGATTTATAGCTTCAAATATTCTGTCAATGGCCTCAATATCTACCCCCGAATCAGGCTCATCGAGCAGCACCAGGCGTGGTCTCATGGCCAGAATAGAGGCCAGTTCAATTCTTTTCCGTTCGCCACCGCTCAACGTCTTATCAACCTCACGAGACCGGTAGCGAGCTGGTTCCAGGCCGACCATCTCCAGCATCCGGTCAACTTCTTTTTTATCCTTATTTTTGGCTGCCGCCAGGATGAACTGGCTGACTTTCAGTCCTTCAAAGCGGGCCGGTTCCTGCCAGGCTAAAGTAATACCCAGCCTGGCCCGTTCGTCAACGTTCAGGTTTTTTATAGACTTGCCCTCAAACAGGATATCACCGGTATGCTGACGATAGTCAGGCAAACCCATGATGAGGCTGGCCAGAGTTGATTTGCCAGCTCCGTTGGGACCAACCACTGCCTGCACATAACCTGCCTGAAACTCCATAGATAGGTGGTTGAGAATCAGGCTGGAGTTAACTTGAAGTGAAACATCTTGTATTTCCAGAATAACCATCCTTTCCTCCGCCAAAATAGCTATTTTAAATGATACACTCTAATCAGCCCGGTGACAAACGAGGTTCTCATCGAGGTTGACACCAATGATTCCCATCTGTTATTTATATTTAATTAAAGACAACCCGGGCTGGCTGGCATCAAACCACCCGCGATCTAAACATCCAGGACCACAAAAGGACTTAGGGACACTGGATAACACTTTGAGCCCAGAGACAACCACCACAAACGGGAAAAGTATTACCGGAGCAGTCCTCTTCGTTTTTCTCCAGATAAGAACAACCTCCGCAAATATGACAGGGTGAATAATCAAACAGATAAACTTTTTCTCTGAAATCATGGTATTCCTGAGAAGACCAGATAGCAGCGAGCGACTCCTGGTTTAAATCGCCAGGAAGATAAGCTCTGATTTTCCTTTCCAGTCCATAGAGATAGGTCGTATGGTTATGCAGTAGAGCCAGGCAGGGTGCAACCTGTCCGTCCCAACGGATAAAAGACATGCCTTCATTAACAAAGCGGCAGGAGCGGCTGGGAGCACTGATCGGCCTGTCAATTAAAAATAAGTTTTCATAACCACGGAGAAGATGGAAAATCGGCTCCTGCGTCAGATAATTTATGTCCAGACGGGGCAGGCTGATTTTCGGTTTGCCACTCGAACCGGTAAAAGTCTCGCCGGTCAGGGCCAGAGGGCAGACCATCTGCCTTTCCATGTCTTCGGTATAAGGTAGAACATTGGTGAGGAGCAAGGAGTCAGCCCCCGTGGCCTCAATCAGCCTTTCTATATTTTTCAATTCATTGATATTGTCCCTCATGACCACAAAGGAAATCCCCAGGCTGAAGGGCTTATTCTGGCCAGCAGCCAGGTCACGGATTCGTTGCACATTTTGCAGCACAAGATTAAAACTGGCACCACGGCGAATATCATTAAAGCTGGTTTCACTGCTACCATCAAAAGATACCCACAGCCGGTCCAGACCGGCCTCAAGAAGATCCCGAGCCATAGTTTCATCCAGCAAAGTACCATTGGTAGTTATTTCAATAGAGACGGAAGAGGCTGTTTTAAGCTTTTCCACCATCCAGGCAATATCCCGATGAACCAGAGGTTCGCCAAAGCCGGCCAGCATTATCGACTGTAAAAAAGGAAAATCCTTGAGTTCGGAAGACACTTTCTTTACCAGTTCGCGGCTGATAAATCCCGGCGCTTCTGACCAGGTGTGGCGAATACAGGTCTGGCAGGACAGATTGCAGGCTGTAGTCGGCTCAAGATAAAGACGACGCAGAGCATGAAGATTGGGTTCAAGTCGCACCTGACCGAATTCCTTTACCAGGTGCAGGCTGGCTCCAGGCTCTGTTCCCAGGTGAGCCAGTATCTCTGGAGGCAAGGACAAACGACCCGCTTCGTCTACTTTTACTTCAACCTTATATAAATTATCCTGGGGCTCGACAGGAATCTTATTCTCTGCTTTGAGGTCTTTAAGATTTTTCATTTTTCAACTTTCAGGCTGGCTGCTTCCGGTCAACCTCTTTACCAGCTGGAATCGTAGGCCAGAGTAAAAACCACAAATTATTCTTTCTTTTATATTTTACAGGAAAAAAGGCAGGCAGTAACTATCTCTAAAATTCTCAGGTTTTGAAAATCTCATAAAAATAGGAACTGAGGCGGCCAATAAAAATCTTGGCTGACCCTGGCCCACCCCAGGTGTGGACCAGAACGGTTATGATGTAATCTCCACTCGGGGTAAAAACTATGCCGGCATCGTGGCAGACTTCTTTTTCTAATCCAGTTTTATGAGCTACCGTTACTTCCTTAGGTAAATAACGCGGCAGGCGGTCATTTATTTTCTGTCTTTTAAGCACAGCCAGGCATCTTTCAGATATTTCGGCGTTAAAGCAGCGATGGTGATAAATTCTGTCGAGGAGGCCAGTCATTTCAGCCGCCGTGGTATAATTTTCTATTCCCTGATCGCGAGCAGCAAAATCAATCATCTTGCGGTTTAATCTGGTCTTCTCGAGCCCAAGCTCCTCAAAGACCTGATTGATATAATCAAAACCAAGGCGGTCAATCATTATGTTACAGGCAATATTATCACTTTCTGTCACCATATAATCTATTAGCTGGGAATAAGTAAAAGACCGGCCGTTTCTCATTCGGCGCAGAATACCTGACCCACCAACCCGATCTTCGCGTCTAAGAACATGCTTCTCAGATAAATCAAGTCGCCCTTCCTGGGCGGCTTTAAAACAGGCCACCATAATAGGAATCTTGACCAGGCTGGCCGCCGGGAAAGGTTGATCTTCATTATGGATAAAGGTCCAGCCTGTCTCCAGATCTTCAACCACAATGCCTGCCTCACCTCTGAGATTGGAAATCCTTTTCAGGATATCAGCCGAGTTAGCTTCCCACCGCCTCTGCCTGTGGCCGTTGAGGCTAAGCCTTTCTTCTGGCGTAAGTACCTTTGAGCTGGCTGAGGCTTCAACAGCGACCAGGGCTATCAATAAAGACAGAACGGCCATCATTAACCAGTCAAAACGGCTGGTTCTAGCCCCACTCTTTACTCTCATCAGGCAATTCCTCTAACGATTTAATTTTTATATTTTGTTTGATTTTATACAAAGAAAGCTGCTTGATGTCAATCAGCAATTTGGACTGAGGCTTCAAATCAGGGTTGAATTAAAAAGCAGCCTGATGATAAAATCAATTTCAGTTCTTGAATGGAAGGCAGGAAAAAGATGAAAAGAGAAAAAATTCTGGTTGGTTTAATTCTATGTCTATTTGGTTTTGGTCAGGCTTATGCACAGATTAATTTAAAAGCTATGACATTGCCCGATGGCAAAAAAATTGAAGTCGGTTTTAATAAGACTGAACGGGCGCCCGATCGGGCTTCGATGTCAGCCAGACTTAGTTACGAAAAGGGAGTAGCTTCGGTTGAGTTGAGTTTTGAACATCTGGAACCGGCCATTTTGTTTGCTGGTGATATTTCCACCTATGTTCTCTGGGCTGTCGGGCCGGATGGGATAATTGAAAATCTGGGAGAAATCATCGTCGATAAAAAAGACTGTTCTGGCTCGCAGAAATTCCTGGTCAACCGGAAAATACTGGCCTTAATGGTCACAGCCGAACCATATTCCTCAGTTACCCGGCCAACCAATCTGGTACTTTTTGTTAATGCTGAATCGGGAGAAAAAGGAGTTCAGATTGCTCCCTTTACCTACAACAACTTTTCCACCGTTGCCCGCCCGGCTCTGGATAGCATTGCCAGCATTCAATATATAAGCGATGTGCCAGTAGCCTTAAAACAGGCAGAAAAGACTCTGGAATTTGCTACCAAAGTGGGTGCTGATCAGGTCAATCCCAAGGCCATTAATCAAGCCACCGAAGCTTTAGCCAAAGCCCGGAAACAGAAAGATAAAAAAATGGCTGCCGACGGCGCTCGTCTTGCCACTCAATTTGCTGCTCAGGCCATTAATGAAACCATTAAACTGCAGGAAGAAAAGGCGGCAGCTGAAGCTGAGGCTAAAAGGCAGGCAGAAAAGGCCGCCCTGGAACAACGTGCCTCTCAGGCCGAAAATGAAGCCCAGCAATTGGCTCGTCAGCTGGAAGAAATCAAAGCCGAGCGGGCCGCTCTGGCCCGAGAAACTGAGCAGTTAGCTGCCCAAACCCGACAGCTGGCCGCCGAACGTGACCAGCTGGCTCAGGAAAGAGAGATGATTCAGAAAGAAAGAGACGAACTGGCTGGCAAATTGAAATCAGCTCTATCTACTGTGGCTGAAACCACTGACACTGCCCGGGGATTGATGGTCAATCTGGCCGGGGTACTGTTCGATGTTAATAAAGCCACGCTCAAGCCTGAATCCCAGCTAAAATTAGCCAAGCTGGCCGGTATTTTAATGGTCTTCCCGGACATTAAGCTCAGTATTGAAGGCCATACCGATGCCACAGGATCAGAGGAATTAAATCTTAAGCTGTCAACTGACCGGGCCAGAACTGTCTACGAATTTTTGATGTCCCAGGGAGTATCAACCGACAGGATGAAATATCAGGGATTTGGGTCCAGCCGACCGGTGGCACCCAATGACAATGAAACTAACCGGGCTAAGAACCGGCGGGTAGAAGTGGTGGTTCTTAAAGAACCGGAAAGTTGAATCATCACTTTCTTTCCAGAAGATAGATAAACATCAGCCACAGGCAGAGGATAAGAAGGGCAGAATATATACGCAGTGAATTAGAGACAGTCAGGATATTAAACAGGCCATGAATCGAGGCGGACAGAAAAAGGCCAAGCAAAGCAGCCGGGACTTCTGACCGCCCACGGGTTCTCGCTCTGACCACCAGATAGCCCCAGATCGAGGAAAAAATGGAATGAGTGAGTGGAGAAACCAGCGCCCGGCCAAAATAAGCCACACCGCTCATCAGTGGCAAATAGCCAAGATTCTCAAAGCTGGCAAAACCAATAGCCAGGGAAGCGGCATAAACTACTCCGTCAGCCGGTTCGTCCAGGTCATAGTTCTTTAAAATAAAAAGGGCAAAAGGCAAAAACTTAAAAAACTCTTCTAACGGTCCTACCACACCCAACGAGTAAAGGGCAATGTGACGGAAATTGCCCCGGGCGACCACCAGGTTAAAGCCAGCTGGTAAGCCAATCGAAGGTAGCAGTCGGTAAGTTAGAAAACAGAGAAAACCAAAGAAAAAGCCCAGGAGAAAGGCCGCCAGAAGATTGATTAATGGCTCGGGCTGTCTTCTATCCTTATAATAAAAATAAGCCAACCAGAAGAGGGCTGGAGCAATGATGCTGGCCGCCAACTTCCATAAAATCATTAACCTCTAATCACTCCGGTTTCGCCTGGCCTGAGAGGTATTATGCTGCTCATGTTATTCATGTCATTGAATAATTTTATTTTTTCTAAATTAACCAATCAGGTAGCAACTGTCAAGCAAAAAAAGGACCGGTGGCGGCCAAAAAATCACATTTAGACCTGTTTTTTGTCAGGAGCTGATACCCATTTACTTTAGTCCCGGCCACCTTAATGGCTCCCTTTTTTGTCCAAGAAAAATGGGTAGATAAAAACGAACGATGGCGCCTATTTATTATTAATGTTTCTGGCGTGCCCAATACGAAAAAAATATCTTTCCAAAAAGTCTTTGATTTCCTGGCTGCCAAAATATCCTGAAAATCGCCGGAGTTCGCGGTTTTCTTCATCCAGAAAGATAATGGTCGGCACCGACAGAACCAGCTCTTGCCCCGCTTTTTCCGGTTCTTCCAGGGTATCTATAACCTCATAAGGAATTTGATATTCCTCACAGATTTCCACCAATCTTGGGAAAAAAGCGCTGCAGACCGAACAGCTTTTGTTTTTAAAATAAAGGGCTTTCATCAGCTTCGCTTCTAGCCTCCCAGCTTAAAATCCAAGGCCATGACTGCATAACTAATGCTCCGCAGGCCAGCCCGGCCCAAAGTTAATAGTATATCCAGGCTCATTAGCGCCAGTGAAAGTACCTCTACCTAAGGCTTCTCTTAATCTCCTCGATGACTTCCGGGTTATGGATAACCTTGTTCCTGTCTTTAGTCGTGGTAAAAATGATAAAGACCTCGCCGCCTTGTTCTTTCTTGAATTGTTCATGGGTTGAAGCCAGCCACTGACCTAAATTTATTCAGCTCTTGATGAGCCTGAGAAGGATCAGGAATGGCCAAGCCGGATTTTACCAAATAAAGGTTTATAAATATCTTGTTTTTTAAATAGACATAACCGTTAACCGTCTCGCTACCAGCCACCTCACCCTCATTAATTTTTAAAATCACTTCTTTACCCAGCAGCCGGTTCTTAAGATATTGAATTGTTTCGTCTTTTTTTATAGTCTTAATTCCGAGGAATTTTACCTTTAAACCAGTGTTGAGCAGAATAGTCTGATCATCTATAATTCCAACCACTTTGTAGAGCCTGGGTCCTTTGAGACTAAACTGCCCCGGATCAACTTGAGGCTTTTCATCTTTTATCGAAGGAACATAACCGGCATCAAATTTAATATCCTTATTCCCGATTTGCTCGATAATTTTAATATCCGGGTGTAACCCGGGAAGTGAATTGGCCAGGCCAAGCTTTTCTTTTATCAGGTCTATAAAGCTGGGATTAATCTCATAACCAAAAGCTTTTCTACCCAGTTCCAGAGCAACTTTTATGGTCGTCCCACTACCGAGAAATGGATCTAAAACAGTATCATCAACAAATGAAAACATTCTGATCAGTCTTCGAGGCAATTCGTCTGGAAACATGGCCTCATGATCCAGTTGTTTTGCTCCTTTAAAAACCCAGTGCCCGGCGAAATATTGTTTCCACTCTTCTTTGGTCAGTCTGGAGGCTTCTTTTATTTCTTTAGAGACCTGTTTATTTTTGCCGGGTTTCTTAAAGATATGAATATATTCATAATCAAGCTCGACAATCCCATTGGGAGGATAAGGGAATGAGCCCATAACGGTCGCTCCTCCACTGGTGTTCATCGTGGTTTTTTTCTGCCAGATAATAGAACCCATAAAATCAAAGCCAATTTTCTCACACTGTGAAATTATCTCGGCGTGAAGTGGTATAACCTTATACCGACCATAGATAACAGCCCGGGCAAACTGATCGCCGATGTTGATACAAAGTCTTGAACCGGGCCTTAAAACTCTAAAACATTCCTGCCAGACAAGATACAAAGAGCACAAGTATTCGTAAAGGCTTTGGCCATAGCCAATCTGACCTGGCATTCCATAATCTTTTAAGTGCCAGTAAGGTGGAGAGGTGACCACTAAGTCAATTTGGGAGTCGCCAATTTCGCTCATCGAGCGGCTATCGCCAAGAATAATAGTTGCTTGATTTGGCATTTTTCTCTCTTAATTTTAATCGATTCTCGAGGGTTAATAAAGCCCAGGAATAAAGAAAAGGAAAAGAGTGATATTGACCTTTTTATCGTGGGAGAAATTGAGGAGAGCAAACTCCATGAACAACTATCTAATATCGAAAAAGAAATTGGTCGAGAAATAAACTATACCCTGATGACGAAAAAAGAATTCATGGAAAGAAAGGCCAGAGAAGATGGCTTCCTCCAGCGAATCATAGGTGAAGAAAAGTTAGTCTTAAAAGATAACCTGGATGTCTGTTGATGAACTTATTAAAGAGGGAAGCATCTATCCATTCAAAGCAACTCATGGCGAGATAGAGAGAGCGATGGAGATCGCCAGGCGCGATCTGAGCCTGGCCGAGCGACTTGTCGCTGAGAATCTGGATTGGTGCTTTTCTATTGCCTACAATGCTGTCTTCCAGGCATGCCGGGCTTATATGTTTCACCTGGGATATCGGCCGGCCAGCTCTGAAGCACATAAGACTACCTTCAGATTTATGCAAATTGTTATAGAAGAGCCATTTAAGAAATCCATTTCCTATTTTGATCAAGCCAGGAAAAAGCGTCACCGCACTCTATACGATGACGCTGGGGTAATCAATTAAAAAGAAGCAAAAGAATTGCTCAAACGAGCCAGAGAATTTCTGGAACATACAGAAAGCAAGCTAAAACAGAAATAGACGCAGCTATCGGGACAGTCTCTTTTCCTTTATATAGATCGGTTAAATTGGCATTTAATATCCGATTTGACTGTAGCTTATTATTCCTGATGGGGAGCCTGGCAAAGATTTCCAGATATGGGGATATGAGCAATGGAAAGGCGTCAAAGAAGGCGGCAACGCAGTCAACCGGGTTACTGACCTCTTTAAAAAGCTAATCGAGGCCTGGGCGGCCGATATTGACAGGGAGGAAGAGAAGCTGCAAAATCTTTAATATCTTGTATACCGAAGAAGATTTCCGCACTTTTGTTAACAAATTCACCTGGATTTTTGCCAGAACCTATGCTAACCGGGCACCGCATGAATATGTGGCCCTGTCTAAAGTTGGGCCTGAGCACCAGCTCGAATTTATTAAAGCAGCCCAATTCATCCGGCAGGCCGGCTTCAAGGCCCTTTATTACGACCGCCCCAACTTTTATTACATTCTGGACGGCCATTATTACTGGACGATGGATGACCCGGTCGAAGATACAAATTTGATCAATAGAGCTAAATTGTCCGATTACGAATTGATTAATGGCCACTGGCAATGGAAAGGCCAAAAGCAAGGTTAAGGAATTAGATCGACTAAAGGCGGAATGATTGGCCACGGCGAAAGTAGCAATCTCCCGCCTACTTGGAATATAATAAAGAAAATATGAAACAAGGAAAAGACCTATTTAAATTTTCTCCTCTTTATACTGACCTTTACCAGCTGGCCATGGGGCAGGCCTACTTTCTGGACGGCACCGCTGACCAACCAGCTGTCTTTGATTATTTTTTCCGGACAATACCCTTTGGCGGCGGCTATGTGATTTTCGCCGGGCTGGAGCCACTTCTTCAGGCTCTCGACAACCTGCACTTTTCTGACGAAGACCTCAATTACCTTCAAGCGTTGGATTTCCGTCAGGATTTTCTTGACTACCTGAGTAAGTTCCGTTTTACAGCCGATATCTTTTCGATGAAGGAAGGCGAAGTTGTTTTCCCGCTCGAGCCAGTCATGCGGGTAGAAGGAAAATTATTCGAGGCTCAGCTCGTCGAAACACTTCTTCTTAATCTCATTAATTATCAGAGTCTGGTGGCGACTAAAGCTTCTCGCATGCGGCTGGCAGCGGGCCAGCGGGTACTGAGCGACTTTGGCCTGCGGCGAGCACCTGCTCAGGGTGGTATTCTGGCTTCACGTTCAGCCATTATCGGTGGTTTTAACAGCACTTCCAATGTCGAGGCGGCCAGAATGTTTGACCTCGAGCCAGCCGGAACCATGGCTCATTCACTGATTGAAAGCCATGGCGACGAACTGCAGGCCTTCATAAAGTTTGTGGAGGCCAATCCGCAGCGGGCCATTCTGCTGGTTGATACTTATGATACACTGCGCAGCGGTTTACCCAATGCCATTAAAGCCGCCCGCGAGCTTGAAAAACGCGGTCTGAAACTTCAGGGTATCCGCCTCGACAGTGGCGACCTGGCCTATCTCTCTAAAAAAGCCAGACAGATGCTTGATGCGGCTGGGCTTAAAGAGGTAAAAATTGTGGCTTCCAACCTGCTGGATGAGCTGGTTATCAGAAGCCTTATCGAACAGGAAGCACCCATTGATATTTTTGGGGTCGGAACAAGACTAGTGACCGGTGCACCTGATGCAGCTCTGGATGGTGTTTACAAGCTGGCCGTCTTTAAGGGCCAGCCGAGAATGAAACTTTCTGACAATGTGACCAAGACCACTCTGCCTGGCCGAAAACAGGTGGCCCGATTCAGCGATGAAGAGGGATGCTTTGTCGCTGATGCCATTCATCTCGCCGAAGAAGATTTACCGCCAGAGATGTTTCACCCTTTTGAGCCAGAAAAATTCCTTAGCCTGAGCCGGTATCGAGATGAAGAGCTCCTGAGCAAAGTCATGGAAAAAGGGCAGAAGCTTACGGTTGAAAACAAGGTGGAGAGGATAGCTGCTTACAGTCGAGAGCGACTCTCACATCTTCCGCCGGAGCATAAAAGATTTGAATATCCGCATATTTACAAAGTTGGCCTGAGTCCGAAACTCCTGGCCAGACGTAATAGTTTAATCCGCCGCTACCGGCAAAATTTTGAAGAAAGTTGAAAGGAAGCTGAGATGAAAGCTCTGATTGTGGTCGATCTTCAAAATGATTTTGTTCCGGGCGGAAGCCTGGCTGTCCCCGGCGGTCATGAAATTATCCCCATTATTAACCGCCTGGAGGAGAAATTCCCACTGGTCGTAGCGACCCAGGACTGGCATCCAGCCAATCATTTGAGTTTTGCTTCCAACCATCCCGGGAAAAAAGTGTATGAGACGGTTATCATTGATGGACTGGAGCAGATTCTCTGGCCGGACCACTGCCTCCAGGGAAAAGAAGGAGCCAGACTGGTTTCGGGTTTTGACGATCGGCCCGTCGAGGCTATTTTTAGAAAAGGAACCGACCCTCGAATTGACAGCTACTCCGGTTTTTTCGACAATGGCCGGAAAAAATCCACCGGGCTTGGTGACTATTTGCGGGGTCGTGGTGTGCGACAGGTTTATCTTTGCGGGCTGGCCGCCGAATTCTGCGTGCTGTATACGGCGCTCGATGCACTGGAGCTTGATTTTGAGACCTACTATGTCGAGGATGCCACCCGCGCCCTGAGCGAAGAGGGCTTTCACCAGGCAAAAGAGCAGGTGGTTAAGCGGGGTGGAATATTATTAACCTCAGCCGAGATTAATTAGCCGGTAGCCAGCAGGATTCATTAAGAGATCTGAACATTACAGATGTAATTTTAAAAGAATGAATTAGCAGTGCATTTAATAAATGATATCAATATTCCTAAATATTCCTATGGTATCAATGACCTTATTTAGTTCTCTATCCATGGGGAAACACTGAGTTGAAGCCTGGAGGAATAAAATGTTTTTCCCTCAGATGGAAGGCGGAAGGAAGAAAAAGGTCGGGCGGCAGCTATCCTGCCAGCCAAATACACTCCCCTGATCATTTTGACCTGGCAGAAAATTTAGCCAGATGCGGAGAAAATAAAGACTGAGATTTATTTTTCATTATGTCTCGCCGTAAAGACGGGTATTTCATCTGGCTAATTAATTATTGGTTAATTAGATTAATTAACCATCCCCAGCCATGGCCAACGCCCTTCCCCCTGGCCTCTTTTAGACAGCTATGGCCTGACTCCGGTCAGCTCGATGAGCGGTGTGCCGACCTGAGCCAGACCTTTTTTACTTTTTGAGTCTTGTTTTTTTCTAAATCAATTTGTTTTTATATATTTTTATTTTAACCTGTTAATCTGCCTATTATTATTTCCTTTCTTTATTTTTTGTTTACTAATTTTTTAATTACTCTCTGCTGGGGCTAATTCGGTTTTTCACCTGATTTTCAGCGTTCATTGAATTCTGCTTACCAGCCTGGTTTTTTCTTATTTACTTTACTTTTTTATCTCCGCTTTGATTTTTTAATTTGTCTTTTCCCTCGCCTTTATTATGCCTGCCGGGTTTTCGGCTGCCATTTCTGGCCTTTTCGGGCCGGGGCCGGTAGTGGCCCTGGGCTGCTTTTTCTGGCTTCAAATCTGAAAGCAAAAGACGCTTCTGTTCTTTTTTTTCTTCAAAGCTACGCGGCACATAGACAGACTTCCCTGTTTCTGGATCTATTCCGGTGTAATACATGCAGGTTGAGCGGGTCATCGGAGTTGGTGTAAAAATCTGCACACCTTCGACCGGCTTTTCCCCTTGAGCTTCAAGCTTCTGGATGTATTGAGCCAGTTCCCTGGCTTCTTTTAATGTTGTTCCCGGATGAGCGACCATAAAATAATATTTGAGGTGCTGCTTTTTGTCACCGCTTAACTTCTGGAAAAGGTGCCTGAATTCTTCAAGCGGTACCGGGCTTTTGTTCATCAGGCGAAGGACCTCAGGCGAGACATGCTCTGGTGCAATTTTGAGCAACCCTGAAACATGATGACTGACGAGCTCCCGCAAATACTCGGGGCTGCTTAAAGCCAGGTCATAGCGGATGCCGCTCCGCACAAAAACTTTTTTCACCCCCGGTATGGCCCTGGCCCGGCGCAGAAGATTGATCAGGCGGCGGTGGGAACGGTCAAGTTTGGGGCAGGTCAGGCAGAAACCGCGTTCGCAGTCATGGCAATCCATTCCATACATGTTGGCTGTCGGGCCGCCCAGATCATCTATATAACCTTTAAATTCTGGATGGCGGGTCAGACGTCTGATTTCCTCGAGTATTGATTCTTCCGAGCGGGAGATGATCCGGTCTCCCTGATGAAGTGAGAGCGAGCAAAATGAACAGCGACCAAGACAGCCACGATGCGTCACCACCGAAAATTTAGCCATTTCGAGCTCATGATAATCGGCCGGAATGAAGCGGCTGAAGGGCAGGCTATAAATCCAGTCCAGAATCTCCGGCGTATAGTCAGCCGCCCGGTACTGCAGGACATAGCGGTTGGCATGCTTTTGAGCCAGGTTTTTGTAATTGGCCAGCGCCCTCTGGGCTTCAACAAACTTCTCCGGCAGCAAAGCGACCTCTTCATATGATGGTATTTCTTCAAAATCAGGTGGCAGGTCGTGACTGATAAGGGCCGTGCCAGGAATGCCAGTGAGGGGACGGCCCTCACCCAGCCGACGCGCCACCTCTATCACCTGCAGTTCACCCGGGCCGTAGACCAGCAAATCCGCCCGCGAATCGAGAAGGATCGAGCGGCGGACTCTGTTTTCCCAGTAATCATAGTGAGCCAGACGGCGGAGTGAAGCCTCAATTCCACCTATTATTATCGGAATATCGTGATATGCTTCCCGCAGCCGGTTACTGTAGACAATGACCGCCCGATCCGGCTGGCCTGACAGGTAACGGGCACTGGCATCTTTTTCGCGACGGCGAAGAAGCGGACTGTAGTTGGCGAGGCAGCTATCAATGGAGCCGGAAGTGACTCCGAAAAAAAGCCGTGGCCGCCCCAGACGCTTAAAATCCTCAGCTGATGTCCAGTCGGGGCGGGCGATGACGCCGACTTTATAGCCCTCAGCATCAAGCACGCGGGCTATAACACCAACCGGCGACAGGGGATGATCGGCATAAGGATCGCCGCTGACCAGAATGATATCAAAATCTTTTCCTTCCAGGGCGATCATCGCTTGCGCTGACCTCGAGCTTTACTTTGTCCCTTCAGCTGGATCACCGTTAAAGGGACTGGCTTTTATTTCTTCAGGCGTCAGTTT
>JAKPCG010000154.1 GCA_029553365.1 Acidobacteriota bacterium
TCAGACCAACAAAAGTCGTGTAGTCTTCGAAAGAGCTTAACCAGTTAGTCTGTCCGGCCAGAATACCGGTCGGCGAATTTTTCAGAGCGGTGAAGAACTCCATCAGAGCTTTGTGCATCACCATGATAGAAGCCACCGGAATTGATACCCGCCCGATACCCATCTTGGCCAGTTCAGGAATCGGCACTAGCTCGGTTTTGACACCGGTCACCCCATCCATCAGGTTAACTGACAGCGGCCCCTTAATTTCTCTGGCTGCTCTCTCAATATCGGCTCGGGACTTGATGCCATCAATAAAGACCAGATCGGCTCCGGCTTCAAGATACAGCTGGCAGCGCCGAATAGCTTCATCCAGACCATAGACAGCAAAGGCATCTGTCCGGGCATTGATGACAAAATCGCGGTCGAGTCTATCCCTCACCCGCGCACAGGCTTTAATTTTCCCAATCATTTCCTCAGCTGAAATGACCTCTTTGCCAGCCATATGTCCGCAGCGCTTGGGGAAAACCTGATCCTCGATATTCATTCCGGCTGCCCCGATGGTAATCACCCGTTCAGTCACCCAGGCGGCATTAACGGCGTTACCCCCGCCAGTATCCAGATCAGCCATGACCGGGATGTTAACTGCCTGAACAATATTCCAGGTAAGATCGATGATGTCCTTCATCTGAACCAGACCGACATCCGGTTTGGCCAGAAGAGAGCCAGCCAGGCCAAAGCCTGAAACCTGAGTAGCTTCAAAACCACATTTCTCAATTATTCTGGCACTCAAAGCATCATGGCACCCCGGGACAACTACCGCCCGCCGTTCCATAATTGCTTTTCTTAAGATTGCTGTCTTCTTCATGCCTGACTCCTTTGGTTATAAAATTTTTTTAATTATAATCTTAAACCTCTCCTTTTTCCATGAAATCGGGCCTGGCCAGAATTTTTTTGTTTATTATCAGCAACTTATAAGGTGAAGTTAAAAAATTCCAATTTCCTTTCCCCCTTCCTGGCAGCAGGTACCATGGGACGGAAAAGAAAATAATAGACGAGCACATTGAGTGTTTCCCTGACTTCCCCAACAGATATTTTTGATTGTCCTTTTTGCCGGTTGACAAAAGTGATGGGCACTTCGGCCACCCTGGCTCCAGCCTTTTCAAGATAATAGAGGACTTCTAAATGAGCCGAATAGCCCCTGGCTCTTAACTTTTCCAGCGGGACAATCTTCAGAACGTCAGTCTGGTAGGCGCGGAAGGCTCCGGTACAGTCCTTAGTTTTTAACCCCATTAACCTCCTGGCCAGAAAATTGGCGGTCCAGCTGTTTATCTTTCTGGTCAGCGTCCAGCCTTCCGTTTGCCCTCCCCTGACATAGCGGGAGCCAATAACCACATCAGCCACCTGGAGTTTATTGAGCATAATCGGAATGGCCTCCGGCCGATGAGAAAAATCGGCGTCCATGGTGACCAGCTGCCGGTAGCCATGCTTCATGGCCCATTTAAAAGCTTCCCGGTGAGCTGTGCCCAGACCAAGTTTCCCTGGCCGATGCAGAACAAAGAGCCGCTCTTTATACTTTTCACTCAAGTTGTCAGCCAGTTCGCCCGTCCCATCCGGCGAATTATCATCGACTACCAGTGCATCGACCGCCGGCTCCAGATTCAGCACCTTTTCCACCAGGAACTCTATATTTTCTGATTCGTTATAAGTCGGGATTATCACCACTCCCTGATTTTTCACCTGAATATTCTATCAGAACCGCTGCCGGGCGGCAAAAGTCTCTTTCTTTTGATTGAGCCTTAAGCTATACTTGTTTTTCAATCTTAGCCAGAAATATCTCTTCCTGGCCGGAGGAAACAATGCCAGAAAACCGCTCCGACTTAATTTTGAGATTATTTGAGGAAAGCAATGCCCTGCTCAGGGGCCATTTTAAATTGACCTCGGGCAAACATTCCGAATGGTATTTTGAAAAAATAAAGCTCATCGAACGGCCTATTGTTCTGGAAAAAATCATTGACCTGCTGGTCGAAAAAATTAAAGATGATCACCTTGATTTTGATTACGTCGTCTCGCCCGCCTATGGTGGTATTGCTATCGGTTTCTTAACCGCCCTTAAACTTAATAAATTCTTCGCCTTCAGCCAGAGAGTTGAAGAAAAAATGACTATCCGCTCCGGCTTTTCCGGACTGGATAAATCAAAAGCCATCATTGTTGAAGATATCGTCACGACCGGTGGTTCTGTTCTGGAAGTTATTGAGTGCCTCCGTCAGAAAGAAGTCAAAGTGGCCGGGATTTACTGTCTGGTAGACCGAAGTGGTGGCGAGGTCCTTTTCGCTGGCCAGCCGGCCACCAGTCTGCTGTCACTTAAAGTTGAGGCGTTTGAGCCGGAGAACTGCCCTCTCTGCCAGCAGAACCTCCCTCTCATCAAGCCTGGAGCCTCGGACAAGAAATGAAGGTCATCCTGGCTTCGGAATCTCCAAGAAGAAGTCACCTTCTCCAGAGAATTTTTAAAAATTTCACGGTTGTCCCCAGTGGCCTGGATGAAAGAAAAATTAACGGACAGGACCCGCTGGACTACGCCCTCAAGACAGCCGAAGCTAAAGCCCGAGCCGTTGGAGAAAAATATCCTGACGATCTGGTCATTGCTGCCGACACGGTGGTGACCATTGATGGCCTGGTCCTGGGTAAACCAGCCAGCCGGCAGGAAGCCCGGGAAATGCTGGAGAGGCTCTCTGGCCGCAGGCATCAGGTAATTACCGCCCTTGTGCTTTTCTGCCAGAATAAGCAAAAACTCCTGAGCGATCATGAAATAACCGAAGTTGCCTTCAAGCCCCTGCCTTCAGAAGATATCGAAACCTATCTGGCCCTGAACACCTATGCCGATAAAGCTGGAGCCTATGCCCTGCAGGACGTCAAAGATAAGTTCCTGGAAGAAATCAACGGTGATTACTATAACGTGGTCGGCCTGCCGCTCAACAAGCTTCGTCAACTTCTCCGGCAATTTTTTGAAGAGCGGTTGACAGGTGAAGTCACCGGTTTTCTACTACCGGCAGGACTGGGCATAATTGAAACAGCCAACGGTGAGACTTATCAGGTAGGCGGGGCTTATCCCGGGGACCAGGTAGAGATTGCCTATCAGCCCGGCCGGGGAAAAGTCCATCAGGCCCGTCTCCTTTCAATTCTCCGTCCGTCGCCAGCCAGAAGACCGGCTCCCTGTCCTCATTTTGGTCGGTGCGGCGGCTGCAGTTTTCAGGATCTGGCCTATGAGGAACAGCTCCGCCAGAAAAAAAATTATCTGACGGGCGTATTAAAAAATTATTTCCCGGCCGACTACCGCTATCTAGAAATAAAAGAAGTCAGACCTTCGCCCGGCGAGTATTACTATCGGAATAAGATGGAATTTTCCTTCGGTCAATCGGGAAGGGAAATTTATCTAGGCTTAAGAGAAAAAACCAGAACAAAAACCCACCAGCGACAGAAGAATGTGGTGAGGCTCGACCGCTGTCTGATCTCCACCCCCCTGGTCGAACAACTTTTTCCACTCTTCCAGCAGCTGGCCGAAGAATCGGGGCTCCCTGCTTTTGACCTCAAGACCAACCAGGGATTCTTCCGCCATCTGGTTATTCGTGAAGGGAAAACCAGTGGCGATTTAATGTTGAGCCTTATTACGACCAGTCAGGCCGAGATCAACCTGCAGGAGTTTTGTCTCCAGTTGACCCGAGCTTTCCCCGGCTTGCGGAGTTTCTGGTGGGTAGAGAATAACCGAACGGCTGACGTTGTCACCTATGAAAAACCCCACCTGATCTACGGACAGGAAGCGATTGAAGATACCCTTCTCGGGCTGCGCTTTAAGATTCATCAATCCTCTTTCTTTCAGACCAATCCCCGGGCCGCTGAGCTGGTCTACGAGCGGCTGGCCGAAGAAGCCAGAAGGCTCAGAGCTCAATCGGCACTTGGACTTTACTGTGGCTCCGGGGCAATTGAAATCTGTCTCAGCCGGGTGGTCGGTGAGGTAGTCGGAGTTGATTGGGATGAGGCCAATATCAGGACGGCCAATGAAAATGCTGTCCTGAACGGGGTCAAAAACGCCAGATTTATCTCCAGCCCGATAGAAGCAGCTCTGACCGAAATTAGCCGGGGATCCTTCGACCTGTTGATTATCGATCCACCGCGGGCCGGGGTCAGCCCCCGTGGCTTGAAACAGATTATTTCTCTTCAGATTCCAAATTTATTTTATGTTTCCTGTAATCCTGAAACGCTGGCCAGAGACCTCGAGCATCTCCTGGCGAGTGGCTATAAATTAGAGAATATAACACCGGTTGATTTCTTTCCGCATACCGCTCACCTGGAAGTAATTGCCATCCTGAGCCGCTAAAGAGCCAGAACCAGGTGAGGTTTTTGTTGCCAGATTCAATCGCCCGGCGCGGGGGCTATTAATAAAGTAGATTATAATTAATTCCGCTTTTCGCCACCGGTTGATCAACCTCAACCAGTGCGTCCTATTAAGCTCCCCTTTAAGACGTAAAAACTCCCGGCCAGTTTCTTTATTTAGTCTGAGTCGTCAGGAAGACAGGCAGAGTCATCTGCTTGATCTGGTCCATGATCTCTTCGATTTCGTCAATATGCGCATCTTCATCCTGGAGGATCTTTTCCAGCAATTCCCTGGTAGCATAATCGCCAACTTCACCGGCCAGTTTTATGGCAGCGTTATAAGATTTAATGGCATCAAACTCAGCCTTATGATCAAATTCCATCATCTGCGGAACTTCACTACCAATTGAAATCTTCTTCAGCTCGGAGACAATAGGCCTGCCCTCCAGAAAAAGGATGCGGCCAATCAGGCTTTCGGCATGTTTCATTTCCTGAATAGCTCTTTTTTCAATCGTTTCATGAAGTCTGGCATAACCCCAGCTAGCGCACATCTCTGAATGAACCATGTACTGATTAACAGCTGTGATTTCGTCGGCCAGAAGGGAATTAAGAACCTCGATTAGCTTGCTATCACCTTTCATCTTTACCTCCTCATATCCCATGATTTTTCTTTATTTTAGCCTATAACTCACCATCTTGCAAATTGTTAGCATTTTCTGGGCATTTCCTCTAAAATTATTTTTAAATGATAAAAGCCAGACCGGAAGATTTCATCGTCGAGGAGATAGCCTCGCTGCCTTTGGTCGACAGAGGAGAGTTCCGGGTTTATCAGCTGACCAAAAAGAACTGGACCACGCCTGACCTCGTCCATTTCCTGGCGAAATATCTGTCCATTTCGCCCAAGGCCATCGCCTATGGAGGGAAAAAAGACAAGCACGGCCTGACCACTCAGTACATCACTATTCGGAGTCAAAAGGATTTCAGCCTGGAAGAACCCAATTTTTCCCTCAAATCAGTGGGCTTCATGCGCCGCCCGATGAGCCCGGCTCTCATTGAAGGCAATCGCTTCCGTATCACCATCCGTCAGTTGAAAGCCATTGAACCATTGCTGGAAAACCTGCAGGAGGTAGAAACCTATGGCTTCCCTAATTTTTTTGACGACCAGCGTTTTCGCGGGACCAATCAGGAACTTGGTTTTTTTGCCGATCGGGTTCTCAGAGGTCACTACAACGGAGCCCTGCAGATTTTCCTTCAGTCGCAGAATATCAAGGCTGCTGACAGAAAGAATAAGGAAAGAATAGCTCAAATTATCGCCAGCTGGAGAAACTGGGAAAAGTGCCTGGAGCTGGCCCAGGGATTGACCGAAAAAAGGATTTTCAGAACTCTTCTCCTTCGCCCCGATGATTATCTGGCTGCTCTCGAAAAAATCCCGCGCGAAGAGATTTCCATGGCTTATGCTGCCTTTGGTTCATATCTGTGGAATGAACTTCTGCGGCGGCTGCTGCGAGCCAAAATAGAAGACCTGGTCGAAGTTGAGGCTGAATCGGGAACTTTCCTTTTCTGGCACCGGCTGGATGAACCGACACTGGCTTACCTGCAGGAGTTAAAACTCCCCACTCCGGCTGCCCGCATGCACTTCCCGGATGATTTCAGCCGTCAGCTTTACTGTCAGCTCCTGGCCGACCACAACTTAAAGTTCAGCTCCTTCCGGACCAGGGCTTTAAGCCGTGTTTTTTTCCGCTCCTTTGAGCGCCGGGTTCTTCTCTATCCACGGGATCTGCAGGTGGTAAGTCAGGGGGAGGACGAGCTTCATCCCGGTTCAAAATCGCTAATTTTATCTTTCAGCCTTCCCCGGGGATCATTTGCCACCATGCTGATTAAAAGGATTACACTCGAGGGTTAAAACAACCTCAATTGAGCTGATCTCAAAGTGCAGATAAAAAGAGCGGGCAGAGCGGGTAAGACAGAATAAAAATGAGGAAGAAAAAACAAAAACAGACGAAAGGATAGCTTCAGGATGAAAACAGCAGCCATTGTTCTGGGTGGAGGTTATGGGCTGAGGAGCGGTTTTTCTTCTCCAAAACAATTTCTTCCGCTTGGTGGTCGCCCCCTATTTGACTATTCTGTTGAGAAATTTCTGTCACTGGGCATCGACTTGATTGTCGCTGTTCTGATCAATGATTATCAGAAATATTACCAGCCTCACCCGGGAATATGGCTGATCGCTCCCGGCGGCGAAGAGCGGCAGTGGTCGGTTTTAAATGGCCTCCGGATCTGTCCCCCGGAGACCGGGCTGGTCATCATTCACGATGCTGCCCGTCCTTTTTTCCCCACCGAAGGAGTAAAAGAGGGACTGAAACTTTTAGAAGATAATCTGTATGATGGGCTGGCTCTGGCCATTCCCGCGGTTGATACTCTGGTGGAAGTAGAAGGGCAGAAAATAATTTCTTTCCCTGATCGCCAGAGAATCTATCAGACTCAGACTCCTCAGCTTTTTCGCTTTGAAGCTATGTTTAAAGCTTACCAGCAGCTCGGCAGTCAAAGGCCCTTTACTGACGATCTGTCGCTGGCTTATGCTGCCGGCCTGCGCTGCGGTCTGGTCAACGGTAGCCAGCTGAATTTCAAAATAACGACCCGCCTCGACTGGGAACTGGCTGAAAAAATAATTAAGGACAGCTTTTGAATTTATAATATCTATAACAGATCTCCCCGGGTCCGGAGATAATCCTCAGCCTGGTGAAAAGCCTTTTCATCATCAACATCTATCCAGAATCTGTGGCCAATATCCATGACTCTGGCCTTTCCCCTGGCTGCCAGGGCTCTTACTCCTCCGGAAAGAGTAAAATTTTGAGCTTTTTCCTGGCTTTCTTTTAAGGCTTCGAACAGGCCTTCGGTTCCGTAGAATATTCCGGTATCAAAAGCCTGATAAACGGCTAGCCCCTTACCGATGTTGACAATTCGGTTTCCATCTAACTCCACCCTGGTAACATCATCCAGATCAACATAGGGATGCTGATTGACCCGGTAATCAACGGCCAGAATCAATCCACCCTCTTCGATTGTCTGCTGCCTCAAGCTGGCCAGAATTTCGGGATCAAAGATATGGTCAGACATTAAGAGTATAAATCTGTCACCGACCAGGTCCTTAGCGCGGTAAACAGACAGGCCATTTTCTTTCTGCCAGTCTTCATTGCGCACCCAGCTGACCCTGACGCCGGCTGGATAGCTTCGTTCTGCCAGATGCCTTTCCAGCTGCTCGCCCCGAAAACCGGTGACTACCACAATGTCCTTCACGCCCGCCTTAGCCAGAGAGTCAATCGATCTGTCTATAAGGCGGCGGCCATTAACTTCGAGCAGCGGCTTGAGGGGACAGAGGTTGGAGATTCTTTCTCCCCTGCCGGCCGCTATAATCAATCCTTTTAATTCACTCATCCTGACTCTCTTTCGACCGGTTGCCCGGTATCCTTTGAAGCTTGAATTTTATCCAAGCTCAGGTTAAAAGTCTATCATCACGACTGTGTCCACTTACATAGATTTCTATTGCTCTTCCGGACTGCCCTGGTTTCAATCAGAAGCTGTTCCCCGGGGCTCCAAAGAAATCATTTGCTTCTGGAGTTGAGGCTTTTAAACAGGAGTTCTTTTTCTCGCCAGCCTCCACTTACTCTCACCTTTACCGGACCGAAAGCTCGTCGATGCAGCTGGCGGTCAGGGAAGAATATCCTGATTGCAAAGAGCAAAAAATTGACATCCGCCTCCCTTTATAGTAGAAAAACCCTGTCAGGGGTGCTAACGGCTGGAAGCAGCCGGGGCTGAGAATAAACCCTTTGAACCTGACCCGGGTAATGCTGGCGCAGGGAGACGCTCTCTCCAGAGTCAGCCTTCCCTGGCAGTCCCATTCAGGCAGCGGAGGAAGCTTTTATGTTTTCATCGACGACAGTTATTTCTGACCTGAACAAAATCAGGAGTGAGACGCCCCTTATCCACAATCTTACCAATTATGTCGCTATGAATATCACGGCTAATGCTCTTCTTGCCATCGGAGCTTCGCCGGTCATGGCTCACGCTCTGGAGGAAGTTGAAGATATGGCCAGGCTGGCTTCGGCGGTGGTCATCAATATCGGGACTCTCAGTCCGCTCTGGGTCGAGGCCATGAAAAAAGCAATCCGGGCGGCGGTTCTTAAAAATATACCGGTTGTTCTTGATCCGGTCGGAGCTGGCGCCACTCCCTACCGGACAGAAACCGCCCGTCAGTTACTGGCAGCGGGTCCGGTGGCCATCATCAGGGGCAATGCTTCAGAAATAAGAGCTCTGGCCGAGTCCAGGAGCCAGACCAGAGGAGTGGACAGTCTGGAGACTTCCGAAGCAGCCATCGAAGCTGCGCACCTTCTTTCCAGACAATTCGGATTGGTGGTAAGTGTCAGTGGCCCGATTGATTACATAATCAGAGATAGTGACCTCATCGGGGTGGCCAATGGACATCCTCTCATGCCCCGGGTAACCGGACTGGGTTGCACCGCCAGCGCTTTAACCGCCGCTTTTGCTGCCGTTAATCAAGACTATTTTCAGGCCGCAGCCGGAGCAATGGCCGTCATGGGGATTGCCGGCGAACTGGCTGGTGAAAACTGTGCCGGTCCGGCCAGCTTCGAGCTGGCTTTTCTGGACTGGCTGTACCGACTATCTGCTCAGGATATCCATTCGAGAATTAAAATAAAATGAAAGATAAAAAACAACTGGACCTGAGTCTTTATCTGGTGACTGATCGTAAACTGGCTGGCCAGCGGGAGCTGGTGGAGGTGGTTCAAAAGGCAGTAAAGGGAGGAGTGAGTGTTGTTCAGCTGAGGGAAAAGGAGCTCTGTGCCCGCGAATTTTATGAGCTCGGAATCAGGATAAAAGAATTGCTGCCGCCGGATGTGCCGCTCCTGATTGATGACCGCCTCGACCTGGCTCTGGCCATCGGGGCTGATGGCCTTCATCTGGGGCAGAGAGATCTGCCGGTAGAAATAGCCAGAAAGCTTCTCGGCCCGCTGGCGATCATCGGGTTATCAGTTGAGAATCTGAACCAGCTCCAGGCAGCTAAACAGCTGCCGGTCGATTATCTGGCTATCAGTCCGGTTTTCTCGACCCCCACCAAAACTGATACCGGTCCGGCCTGGGGGCTCGATGGACTGAGGGCAGCCAGAAAATTGACCGACCTGCCGCTCGTGGCAATTGGCGGTATTAATGAGCGCAATGCGGCCGCTGCTCTAGAGGCCGGAGCAGACGGGGTGGCAGTCGTTTCGGCCATCTGCGCTGCACCTGACCCGGAAGAAGCAGCCCGCCAGCTTAAAAAGATCATCCTTGAGGCCAGAAAAAGAATGAAATCAAAACAGATTGTCTATAAAGGCTAAGTTAAAAATAAAATGAAAACTCGAACCGGTCTTAAACTCTCAGACGTTGGTGAGTTTGGTTTTATTGCTCGCCTGGCCCGGACTTTTAATCAGCGTCTATCTGAAAATGTCACTGGCATCGGCGACGATTGTGCTGTTCTCCCCTGGAAAGGAGATTGGAAACTGCTGGTGACGACTGATCTTCTGCTGGATGGGGTCCACTTTTTAAAAGAAAAGATAGAGCCGACGGATCTCGGCTATAAAGCTCTGGCTGTTAATCTAAGTGACCTGGCGGCGATGGGTGGAGAGCCGCTGTGGGCTTTTCTGTCCATTGCCCTGCCGGCTGAAACCGAGCTGGCCTGGGCTGATCGTTTCTTTTCAGGCTGGAAAAGTTTGAGCGAGAAAACTCAGGTCAAGCTGCTCGGAGGCGATACAACCAGAACGACTGCCTCCATGGTGATTAATGTAGCTGTGCTGGGGAAGGCAAGGGAGAAATATATAAAATACAGGTCGGGAGCCAGGCCAGAAGACCTGGTGGCAGTCACCGGGGAACTTGGTTCCTCTGAGGGTGGCCTCCGTCTGTTGCTCAAGAAGGAGTTAAAGGACCTCAGGGGCCCGGCGGAGAAAAGTCTGCTCAGGCGACATTTCCGCCCGCGACCACAGCTGCAGGAAGGATTTTTCCTGGCTCACCAACCGCAGGTAGGAGCCATGATGGATGTCTCCGATGGTCTGGATTCTGATTTGAGAAGGATAATGGAGCGGTCGGGAACCGGAGCCGAAGTTTATCTGGAAAAGTTGCCGGTTTCCCCCGCCTTAAAAAGATGCAGCCAGCAGTATGGCTGGCGTCTGGAAGAAGTGGCGGCAGCCGGCGGCGAAGACTACTGTCTGTTAATTACCGTCAGGCCTGAAGGCTATTCTGATCTTGACCGCCACTACCGGCAGAAATTTGGCAGGAGTCTTTATCCAGTTGGCCGCATCACCAGTAAAAAAGGAAAGCTAATTTATCTCCAGGCCGGTCAACCAGTGATCCTTCAAAAATCTGGTTTTGACCACTTTAAAATCTGACAGTTAGCTCCCGCCCAGCTGTCGTTAATCTGTTTTTCTGGACGATTGACGGCTGACTCAGCCCTGTTCATCAATAAATAGTTCTGGCTTCGTTTATTTGAATACATCCTTCAGTACATCGGCTTCCTCGTCCGAAATAATCCTGTCTCTAAAAACTACCTTAACCTCAAACTTTTCCCCGCTAACTTCAACTAAAAGAAAATGATTAGCTCCACCGTGACTTACATATACATTATTGATCCTGGGCCCTCCTCCCCCGCTGATATAATATTTTATTCCATCCATCTCTTTCGTCGGCCCAAAGCGGTGATAATGACCGGCGAAAACGGCCATAACCTTATTCTGGAGTAGAAGAGGATGAATTTTGTTCTGCCAGAAATCTTTATCTATTTGAAGAACATATTTACTGGTTTTGGACCAGACCGGCACATGCACAAATACCAGAGCTCCACGCCACTGCTCTGAATTTTTAAGGTCAGCCTTTAACCAGTTAAACTGCTGCCGGCTGATATGCCCCAGGCGGTTTTCTTCTATATTCCAGAGAAAAATAAGGTGATAACCATTAACATCAACAGAAAAATAAGTTTGTCCGTAGCGTTGCCGATAACCTTCTAAGGATTTCTGACTGTAAATATCGTGGTTACCCGGGACACGGAAAAAAGGAGCTTTAATTTTTGACACTAACTCATCAAATTCATCCCACTGTGATTTGAGCCGGCGGAAGCCATAACCAGCAATCATATCGCCCAGATGAATGACGGCGTCAGGCTGGAGCTCATTGATTTTGCCTATCATTTCTTTAAAAAAGGGACTCTTTCGACTGAAAAATTCAGGGCTGGTATCACCGATCACCACCAGCCGGAGATCAACCGCCAGCAGTGAACCTGAAAACCAGGTAAAGAAAATGATAATGATAGTCAGAAGGGGAAATAGCTTTCTGGCTCTGGATCTTATCACTTTATTACTCAGGATATTAAACTTCTATCTTCCGGTCTGGTTGCAAGATTTAAATCAAAGCTGCTCAGGCCTTCCCGGCTATTATCTATTGATTTTGCTGCGGGCAACGACAGGCATATTTTTCAGGGAAATCGCCGGCGCTACTTCAACTCTTTTTATTGTTTTTTCTCTTTTGAATTTATCTGACATTTTTATCAGGTTTTATAGTTGCTGACTGGCTGAAATCTATCACCATGACTTTTTTGACACTGGCCGGTAAAGAGCTGATTTTCTTTAGTTCCCTCCAGCTGGAAGTCCCTGGCTGCCCGCAGCGAATAGTATAATTTCCAGCCCGGAAAACAGGCGGTCTGAATTCACTTCCTCTGACTCTTACCGAATAGACAACTTCCTGGCTGGACTCCTCTACAATTTGAACCAGCGGACGATCTGTTCCTTTAAAACTCAAAGTTGGAAGATAAGCGGCCGGCCGCCGGCCATCATTGTCCAGGACAGAAAAAACAACCGGCCAACCGGGAAGAAGGCCCGCTTCCTGGGCGGAAGTTGAAGGAGCCGCAGACCTATTTTCGAAAACGATTGTTCCGTCCGGCCTGAATCTGACCAGTCCAAAACCTGAAGACAAACTACTACCTTGATCAGCTACCGCTTCTGGATTGGCTACTGCTTTTACAGTCAGGCGGTTACCAAAAGCATCGCTGAAATTACCGGTGGGGTTGGGCAGAGTTTTACCCTTGACCCTGGTTCCGGCAGCTGGTAGCCATCTGACCAGCCAGTTACTGGCGAGTGGTTTAGGAACCAGAGCATAGCCAGCCTCTTCATATCGCTCAAGGCCATATTTAAGACTGGCTGGTGGACCACCACTGCCCGCCAGATGAACAGCCAGAGCTTTTCTTAGAATCTTAACCGCTTCCTCTCTGGCAGCCGGTGGCCAGCCACCCGAATTAAAATCAGCTGCCGGCTCATCGGAGGGAGGATATCCCCCGGGAGAAGGCGGTGGCGATTTAAACAGGGCCTCATCGCCGGCGGCTCCGGCCGGCACAGTTTCCAGGCAGGCCCACAGGCTTTGAGATAGAGCGGCTTTATACTCTGTCTGATCAGACCAGTCTTCAGCCCATCTTTTCATAAAAGCCAGCTGTTCCTGACCGTGAAAACTGACTCCTCTGGCCTTAGCTTCTCTGTCAGCTATCTTGAGGGTCGGGTTGGCCGGCCACCCGTTTCTAATTTGCTCCAGGCCATAAACAGAAGCCGGGGGTGTTTTAAACATCCGGTCATCGAGAACAGCCAGACTCAGAGCGCCATAATTAACCTCACAAAAATAGGGCTTAAAGCTCGTTCCGGGAAGCTGACCGGCTGGTGACTCCGGTAGATGAGAAGTTTGTGTAGCCAGAACCAGCCGGACAAAATCAGCCGGCAACAAAAATCCGCCCTTATCCTGAGCTTCAAAAGGATTAGCAGCCTTTTCTTCCAGTCCTGTTTGACCTCCATCGCCCCATAGTTTAAGCTGAAAATAATCCCGCGCATCAGGCGTAAGGATTGCCGGCCGCTCTTTCAGCAGATCAGAAAAAGCCCAGCCAAACAAAACCCACTGCCGGAGATATTCCTGCTTGAAGCGGGCCAGAGTAACTCTTTCCCTCCACCAGCTGACAGGGCGACCAAAAATTTGATGGCCGCCAAAGAAAAGCAAATCCGGATTCAGTTCCCGAAGTTCAGCCACCACCCGTGAATAGGGATAATCAGCTTCACTACCTCCAGACAAAACGGCCAGCCTGATTTCTTTCGCCCCGAGCGGCTCAGGAGCAATCCGGCCATAAAAAGGAGGAAAACCCGCCTCCTGGCCATTCTCCTTTAAAACTACCAGCCGAAAAGCCACAGTTGCCTGACTTCTCCAATCTTTAATGGAGAAAAGGACTCCTGAATTTTCAGGCTGAATTTTTTCAACGGCCGTTCTGCTCCACTCCTCGCCATCTTTAAGATCAAAGGCGACGAGACTTTTCTCCTCAAGGCTGTCAGGAATAAGTTGAGCCCGAAGCTTGAGCTGTTTATTGCTCAGTGTATAAAGCGTAAAAGCGACCGGCCCCAGCTGTCTTTCAGGCCGCAGCCGGAGAAGTTCGCCCCGGAAGTTAATTTCATTAAACTGGCCGACTGAAAAATTGGGCCCATTGATTGTAACCTCAGGCAGGCTGGCTACCAGGGCCAGACCGCCCCTTATCTTTTCCGGCTCCTGCCCGCTTTCTTCCAGTTCATCCAGCAGCCGACCGCCCTGAGCCTCGAATAGTCTTAAGGTCAGGCGATAACCGCTGGAGTCAAGGTCGAGGACAATTTTAAACGCAACACCCGTTTTTAAAGCAGCTTTAATTGTTTCCTGGGTTTCGGTTGAGCTGACACTTTCCAGATCCCCGATAAATAACAGGCCATCGGTGCTCAGGCCAAGATCAATTCCCTGACCGGAGACGGCTGCCTGCCGGTAGTCCCCATCCTTGCCTTTGATTCCCAGCCGCAAACCAAGATAGTTTCTGAGTCTCGGTCGGGAGGGCGAAGAATTAACCCTGGCTATAAAACTGGCTTCGAACCGGCCAGTCTGTTCTTCTATCTCCCCGCTTAAAAAATAGACATAGCGGTTGATGGCCGGGGTGAGACAGTGGAGAGCGCCGTCTTTTATCTGCCAGTCCTCAAAATTGCAGGCAAAAAAATCAGGGCCAGGCCAGCTACGTTCGAGGTCTGAAGGCAGCCTGAGCTCAAACTCATCAGCCACCAGCGGCAGCGATAGGCTGGCGCCGACCAGCCAGATCACCACCATCGCCAAAACCTTTCTCCCTACGGCTGATCCGGCCAGAGCCTGAATTCTTTCCCTGACGCTGAATTGTTTAAAGATTAAAGAGAAAAGACTGGCAGACTTTTTCATTGTACCTGGCTTAATATATCTTGAATCGAATTTTTTTCTTTGATTTCATTTTAACATTATCCGGACTGTTCTGGTAGCCGAAAAAACCAGCCTGCGTTTTTCAGCTCGAGTCCAAACCACTACTAATCCCGTTAGAGATCTGGCTGAGTTCTGTTATAATCTGGAGGTAATTATAAGTTCCAGGGAAGTTAAAGATTGCTCCGACAGGCCCTAGTTTTTGCACTGATTTTTTCTCCCGCCGCTGCCCTGTGTGCCTATCTCATCACCTATGCCGAGTATCGCAAGCATTTCCCGGAAGATCTGAAACGAGCCAGAAAAATCTCCGTAGAGTTTGCCCTGTCGGCTTTCGTCTTCTTTTTTATCCTGATTGTCCTGGCCGTAATTTTCATTAATAAATATTTTCCATAAACCTGAGCAATCCGGTGAGGATGAACCTGGAAAATAAAACCTGAATTACTCAGGCTGGCAGATTAAAATAAGGTGAGGAGAAATTAACCTGCAGGTTAAAACCGATCAAATTGCAGTCAAAAGCCAGGAAGCCATATTTCTATCCATAGTTATTCCCGCCTATAACGAGGCTGGAAGAATTGCTCCCACTTTGCAGAAAATCCGGGACTATGCCAGAGGCCAGAAGTGGCTGACAGAAATTATAGTGGTTGATGACGGCAGTCAGGATGGAACAGCTGATCTGGCCAGAAGTCAGCTGGCTGACTGGCCCTGGTCTAAAGTCATTTCTCTTAAAAAGAACCAGGGCAAAGGAGCAGCTGTCAAAGAAGGAGTCCTGGCGGCCCAGGGCGAACTGATTCTGGTCACCGATGCCGACCTGTCAACACCGATCGAGGAACTGGGAAAATTCTACCCGCTGGTCGCCGGACATTATGATCTGATCATCGGCTCGAGGGCTTTGCCCGCCTCAGATATCAGGAAAAGACAGAGCTGCCTGCGAGAAACGATGGGAAAGTCTTTTAACCGCCTGGTTAGATGGCTGGTTCTTCCTGATTTCAAAGATACCCAGTGCGGCTTTAAATTATTTAAAAAAGAAGCTGCCCGTGAAATTTTTACCAGGATAAAAACCTCCGGTTTTGCTTTTGATGTGGAAGTCCTGCTGCTGGCCAGGCAGCTTGGATATAAAGTGGCTGAGGTTCCTGTTATCTGGATTAACTCCCCGGACTCGAGGGTCAAGCTTTTCAGCAGTTCAGTTAAGATGCTTTTTGAACTTTTCCACCTGAGCTTAAGAAAAAAGAGAAAAAAATTGACGGACTGACACATATCCTATAATGTAAAGGCTAAAAGGAAAGTGAAGATGACAGCTTTTTATATAAAGAACAGGCGTCGGCTTCAGCCTTTGCTGCTTTTGCTGGTCGCAGCCAGTTTTTTTCTGGCCAGTTCGCCAGCCTGCCAGAACAGGGCTCCGCGCCCGGAGCACTGGGCCAAACCCATCAAGCTGGCCGGTGTTCCCAACTTTTATCAGGTAAGTGAGGAACTCTACCGGAGCGCCCAGCCAACAGCGGAGGGCTTTAAGGAACTGGAAAAATTCGGTATTAAATCGGTTATTGATCTTCGCGGCGGAAAGTATGATCAGAAATATATGGCCGGAACGAATTTAAAATATTTTCCCATCCCTTCTAAGGCCAGCCAGGTCCAAGAAGAAGATCTCCTGAAATTTCTTAAAATTGTCAGCAATCCGGACGATGAGCCCTATCTTGTCCACTGTCACTATGGTGCTGACCGAACAGGACTTTTCGTCGCCGTTTACCGTATTGTCATTCAAAACTGGTCCAAAGAGGAAGCTATCCGCGAAATGCAGCAGGGTGGTTTTGGCTTTAACAACACTTACACCAATATCGTCAAATACCTTCAGATCTTCGATCCTGAAAAATTCCGTCGGGCTTTAACTTCAAAATAAAACCCCCCTCTACAAAAAATATCACCAGTTGTTTTCAGGCATAAAAAAAGCCAGGTACTCTACCCTCTCCGGCTCAAACCAGAATCTGGTTCTGGCCGGAGCCAAGGCTTAATACCTGGCCCTTTCTTTCGGTTTAAGCTACTAACTTATCTTCAGATCGAATTAATAGCGACGTCCGCCAGAGGAGCTCCGTCCGCGTCCTCCACCAAAACCGGAGCGGGGTTTGTCCTGCCGCGGTCTGGCTTCATTGACGGTGGCGGTGCGGCCCTTGAGGTTTTTGCCATTCAGGCCGTTGATCGCAGCCTGGGCTTCTTCCTGATTGGGCATCTCGACGAAGCCGAAGCCTCGTGATTCACCGGTGTAGCGATCCTTGATGATGGAAACGCTCGTCACCACACCAAAAGCTTCGAAGGCTTCCTTCAATTCGCTTTCGGTCAGGTCTCTGGAAAGATTTCCTGCGTAGATGTTCATACTCTACTCTCCTTTTAAGGTTTACGTTATAAAGGAGAGGAGTATGCCGATAAGGGCCCGTGCCCTCTACCTTTATAATCGAGGAGGTATTATAGCATATAATTCAAAAACAAGTTATCACTGCAAAAAAATTTTTTTCAGGCAGGCCAGAAGCGGCTGGAAAGAGAGGTCAACTCCTCCAGATCTATAAGAAATGAGCCGGCTATGCTATAAAATATAAGAGAGACACAATCAAATTTGGCGGACGGAAGCCTGCTGCCACTGGTCTTGAACTGATAGAAAGGCCGAGTCCGGAAAGGGGAAGGAACATGAGCTTCGGGGAAAACAAAAAGCAAAGCCAGAAACGGTTGGCTGGAGAATCCATTTTCTTCTGGCTGGGTACTCTGGCTGCCATTCTGTTAATCGGTTCTTTGAACTGGTTAAGTGCTTCAGCGGCCGAGCAACAAGCCAGCAGACGTATCAGACCTGTGCGCGATGACGTTGGCTTCAGCTGGAATGCCAACAGCATGAAAATACTGGTCGACTATCTGGCTGCCAATGAACAGGAAACTTTTCGAAGCGAAGGGCTGGTCGCGGCTATTTCGCCTCATGATGATTATCTTTTAGCCGGGCGCATCTATTATCCACTTTTCAATCTGATCAGAACCAAAGAAGTGGTTATCTTTGGCGTTACCCATGGAACTGTTCGTCAGGAAATTAAAGGCCTCGATAGTGTCTTGATTCTTGATGATTATGATTTATGGCCCGGCTCCTTAAAGCCGGTTCAGGTTTCCCCGCTTCGTGAATATATTAAAAAGAATTTAAAGCCTGCTTATTTTGTCGTTAACGATCAGGCTCATGAGCTGGAACATTCGATTGAAGCCCTGCTGCCCTTCCTTCAATATTTCAACCCGGAAGTAAAAATTACACCTGTCATGGTGGCGCCTATGCCTCTGGATAAAATGGAAGAAATAAGCAGCGAGCTGGCCCGGGTAATTGCAAATTATATGAAAGAGAAAAGACTGGTGGCGGGCCGTGACATTTTCTTTTTGATTTCAGCTGACGGCAACCATTATGGAAAGGACTTCAATAACCTGGCTTTTGGTGAAGGACAGGAAGCCTGGGAAAAGGCGCGTGCTTTTGACCAGAAACTGATCTCCAGCTATATGACTGGAATTATTGACAAACAGAAAGTGGCTGGCCTGACCGCTGAGTTCTGGGGTAAAACTTATCTGGACTACAAAAATTCCTACTGGTGCGGGAAATATTCCATTCCTTTCGGCCTCTTAGCTTCAGAAAAAATTAGCCAGGAGACCGCTGGCCGGAAGCTAAAAGGAGAACTCATTCGCTATTCTGATAGTTATAGCGAAGGCGCTCTACCGCTTAAAAAAATTGGTCTGGGAACAACCGCACCTTTTTCTCTGCGCCACTGGGTAAGCTACGCGGCCATTGGCTATTATCTTGACTGAGCTGCCGGTCGGCTGACAGAATCGGCAGAAGACTTTTTTAAGCTTTGCCCAGCACCATGGCCAGCAGAGCCATCCTGACGTACAGACCGTACTCCATTTGTCGAAAATAAGCGGCCCTTGGATCCTTATCAACCTCCATCGAAATTTCATTGACACGAGGCAGAGGGTGCATGATAATCATCCGCTCCTTAGCTTCTTCCAGAGTTTTCGGCGTAATGACATAAGCATCTTTGACCTTCTCATACTCTTCCAGATTTTCAAACCTTTCTCTCTGTACGCGGGTCACATATAAAACATCCGTTTCCGGCAAAACACCCTCCAGAGTGCGGTGCTCTTCCTGAGGCAGACCCTTTTCAGCCACCTCCTCAATGACATCGGGTGGCATGCGCAGGGCGTCAGGCGAAACATAATGGAGCCTGATGTTTTCAAACCTGGTCAGCAGGCGAGCCAGGGAATGAACTGTTCGGCCGTACTTGAGATCACCGAGCATGGTTACAGTGAGGTTATCCAGATGGCCGAGCTCCTCCCTGATCGTGAAAACATCCAGGAGGGCCTGAGTGGGATGCTCACCCACCCCATCTCCGGCATTAATCACCGGTTTACCGGCATAGCGGGCAGCCAGAGCGGCCGAACCAACCTCGGGATGCCTGATGACAATTACATCGGCATAGGCAGCCAGAGTGCGCACCGTGTCGGGCAGGCTTTCGCCTTTAGCTACCGAGGAATAACGGACTTCACTGATGGGAATAACCGCCCCTCCCAGACGCTGCATGGCGGCCATAAAGGAAGCAAACGTTCGAGTCGAAGGCTCATAAAATAAGTTGGCCAGAATTTTCCCCTTGAGCAAATCAAAAGTGCCGATTCTTTCCACCATCACCCGCATCTCATGGGCGACGCTGAAGATATATTCGAGGTCCGGCCTGGTAAACTGCCTGACAGAAAGGATATCTTTCCCGTACCAGGGAGCAGTTTGCTGGTCGCCAAAAGGCAGATAAGGACTCTTTGGTTTAGTGGGCATAATATCTCCTTTTTATTCTCACCTTAGATTTTAGCTGGTTTTTGCCTGTCATGGACGAGCTTTATTTTTCTCTAATATATTCACTGCCGCCTTCTCTGTCAATTGATTAATAAGGCCATCAATTGAGTTAAAAAACCTGGTTTCAATCTTCAGTCAGTGTGATCCGTGTATTTTTCCAGCCATTGTTCAGCCCGATCCGGGGCCCGGCCGAATGGTTATTAAGGTTTGGACCACGACCCCAGGCTTATCATTCACTTATGATCATTCAAGCCACTGGCCTGAAAATTCCTGCGAAACGAAGGTTCTTCAATCTGTAGCGAATTAGATTTATAATAAATCAGATAATCAGTAGTTCCGATTGACGGCTCCTTCTGCAAAAGAGAGCAGCCGATGTCAGATATCAACCGAAAAAGGAGGAGAACAATGACGGGAAGAGCAAAACGGATAGCCAGCTGGCTCTTTATTATTATTTTCTTTTTGATTCTGGAACTCTTCTCGGGGCCGGCTCCCCTCTCTGCCCAGAATGTTAATCTGGGTGTATCCTTCGCCGATGGCCGGTTGCTTGGCTTTTATTTTTCTATTTCAAAATATTTTAATGTCCCCTCAGAGACGGTCATTGATATCAGAAGTCGTTACCGCCTGGCCGATGAGGATTTACCGGTAGTCTTCTTTATAGCCAAACAGGCCAGAGTTGAGCCATCACTTATTATAAATCTGCGGTTAAAGGGCCTGAGCTGGTGGGATATATCGGTGCAGTTCGGACTCAATCCTGAGATTTTCTTTGTGCCGGTCACCGTCGTCAAAATCGGACCTCCTTATGGTAAAGCCTACGGTTATTATCGCCACTATCACGGCCAGAAAAAATGGGGGGAGGTCATGTTAAGCGATGAGGATATTATCAATCTGGTCAACCTCAAGTTTCTAGCTGAAATCCATCAGGCAGAGCCGGAGCGGATAATGGAAATGAGAGCCAGGGGCCTGGGCTTTGTGGATATCCACGAGTCGATCCAGATGCAAAAAAATAAGGGACAGGGTCGGGATAAGGGAAAGACAGAAGAGCAAAAAGATAAGTCAGAAAAAAAGGGCAAAGGCAAGAATAAGTAAACAACAATAAATAAATAAGTGGATTTATTGCCTCAAAATTATCGAAGTCTCTATAAATAACTTAGAATATTAGACTTCGTTTTCTGCTTTTATCTACTATCTATTTATATAGTCTTATACGAGTATCTGATTTATACCCGGTCACAAATTTGTCGTCTGAACAATTAGCTGTCAAGAAAAGGACGCGGCTTAAGTGCGATCTCAAAACGTTTTAAAGATAAGGTTTCCATTCCTCTTTTTTAAAGTTTCTGCTTTGAGCTCGAAAGGGTGAGACAAGAATAACCGCCGCTTCTTCTGTCTGCCGGTAGCGGCTGTACCTTATGGTCAGAAGAGCGGCTTTTTTTAGCAGTGGCCGGTTAAATATTTCGAGCGACTGACCGGCTTCAACAGTCTCCCTGCCTTTTTCCTCCCCAAACTTGCCAAGGACGAGGCTATCTTTATCTTTATTCTTAAATCTGACGACAGTTAGCGGCCCTTTGAAATCAGGCAGGGTTAAAAGGAGATCAGAAGCCAGAGCTGTGTTTGCTAATTTTTTGTTTTCTTCCTCGTCCCGACCGACGATGATCAGCCCCTCATCTTCAAAAAAAACGCGGCCAAGTTTGATGAGATCAATATCTTCCCGCCGCCACTCGCCTCGCCAGTCCCGGAGTTTTTTGAGCTTCTCCGCAAAAACGGCATCGGTTAAAAGGCACCCTCCAGCAGGAGCAGGATAATCAGTCAGACCATAATAGCGGGCCAGCTCTATCTGCCGCTGGCGACAGCGTCCGGAAAGATCAAGAAGCTGTTGGCGATTGACCAGGCCCAGTTCCTCCGGTCTGGTAGGAGGCAGAAGACGTGCGGAAAGCGGACGGAGGACAAGCCACCTGGCTTCACCTGATTTCTCAACCAGCTCGAGTGCCTGTCTGTTTTGAGACATAGGCCTTTCCCCCAGAACTTCGCCTGTTGAGATAAAATCAGCTTCGTAGCGAGGAAGAAGTCTGGCCGCCAGTTTCACCATCTGGCCGTGGCAATCAATACAGGGATTTAGATGGCGGCCATAGCCATAGCGAGGCTGCTCAACAATCCGAATCTGTTCTTCTGTGATCTCAGCCAGAATTAAAGGCCAGCTTAGTTTTTCGGCCGCTACCACCGCCCGGCTGGCGTCGAAAAAGACACTTTCAAAAGTCAGACCAACAATCTCCACCCCCTGCTCTTCCAGAACTTTCCCGGCCAGCAAGCTATCCAACCCGCCGGATAGAAGCAGCAGGGTTCTGGCTCTTGATTTTTTTTGACCGGGTAGTCTGATTTCCTTGATTTTCATCTCAAACTGCGATCGGCCATCTCTCTTATTTTTTTCGAACGGGAAGCGCGATGGATCAGATTAAATGTCCAGGGACAGCGAAGGAAAAAAGTTATTATTTTATTGATGCTGCCAGGCACAATAATGACCTTATAGCCACGGAGAGCACGAAGAGAGATTCTTACCACCTCTTCGGCGCTCATCCAGAAGATCTCCGGGACGGCGGAGAGATTAAGTCCGGCTCTCTCATGAAATTCCGTGTGGGTCAGGCCGGGACAAAGGGCCTGGATTCTGATACCGGTATCGTAGAGTTCGGTCTGGAGATTTTCAGAAAACATTAGCTCAAAGGCTTTAGTTGAGCTGTACATTGTTCCAGAAAGCGGAGAGAAGGCAGCGACTGAAGCCACATTGATAATTGCCCCCTGGCGGCGGGCGATCATGGCCGGCAGGGCGGCGCGGGTCAAGATGGTGGTCGCCACCACGTGGACTTTAATCATCTGTTCAGCCTCACCTTTCTCATCAAGGTGAAATTGACCGTGGCCACCGAAACCGGCATTATTAATCAGCAGATCAAGTTCCGGGGTCTGAGCTATTTTCCCGGCCACCCTGTTCAGGTCTTCATCTGCACTGAGGTCGGCTGGAAAAACTTCAACGCCAACTCGATACCTGCCACTGAGGTCCTGTGCCAGATCTTCCAGGCGCTCTCGACGCCGGGCAACCAGAATCAGGTCAGCACCGGTCTCAGCCAGCTGTCGGGCATATTCCTGGCCCAGACCGGAAGAAGCACCGGTAATCAGCGCCTTTTTAAATTTATAGTTTACCTTTCTCATCCATTTCTCCTCTTAACCCCATGGCTTGGGGAGTCAATTTCCCTTATTATACTTTTTAATGTTTATTAATCGGCTGAAAGACCAATCCAGGCGAATATATCACCACAGGCCGCCCTCTTTAACTGTCCCCGGGCAGTAACCTCCAGGATTGGTGTTTTTGATTTTCTGCTCTTTGTCCACTGTTCGGTCTTTTCTCTTTTCTCCCGTTTATAGTGCTCGACAAAAAACCCTGATCCATAGCTTACCATCGGATCAAGATATTTTCTATTCTATTGATTGAGAAAGAGACCGGCCGACCACACCTAACCGGCAGTCAGTAATCTGCTTCAGCTGGCAACTATTTATTTTTAAGCGTCTCCAGAATTTCCCCGAGGAGTCGGACTTCTTCGGAAGGGCCGGGAGCAGGCTGGACAGCTTTTTTCCTGTCTATCCTCTCCTGCAGTTTTTGCATCGGGACAACGATTCCAAAATAAATAACCACGGCCACGATAAAAAAGTTAACTACAGCATTAATAAATTTGCCCAGCAAAACAGGCCCGAGCACAATCCCGGAAAAATCTGGCCGGCCAAAAATACCTCCGATAAGTGGGGTCAGCACATCACCGACCAATGAGTTGACTATCTGGTTGAAAGCCGCTCCGATAATGACCGCTACGGCCAGGTCAACCACATTACCCCTCATAATAAAATCTCGAAAGCCCTTAAACATCTTATGCCTCCAGCCGTTTCTAAATTGTTATCATTGTAAAAAATAGCTGTACTTTTATCAACAGAGTTTAGCGTC
>JAKPCG010000065.1 GCA_029553365.1 Acidobacteriota bacterium
AGTGGTACACATAGACGATAACGGGAAATATCTTGATTGAAAACCGGAAGCCTTAAAACAGGCTTATAGAATGGCCTTTTTTGGCCTTTAGAGGCCCGTAGAGCCACGAACTCAAGCAAACTAAGGCAAGGGTAGCCACCAGGCCGAGTTTTTTAAAAAAACAGCGATTTTTAAGCTAATCACTTTGAAAAAAAGCCTATTCTACGGCCAGGCTTAGAGCTGAAAAACAAGCTTAAAAATGGCGATATTTCAAAAAAGGTTTTTTTTGAGAGCCTGGCTGAAAAAAATCCGGCCTGAGAGCCTTTTAGAGCCACGAACTCAGGCCGAGCCGATACTTAAGACCTGGGTTTTTTTGAACAAATAAGACACCTAAAAAAGAGCCAGGGGGAGTTTTCCGATACTATAAAAAGGCTGAGAATTGAAAAAAATTAAATAGAAGGCTTGACTTACTACTTTCTATTTGCTATAATATAAGCGAAGGGTGAGACAATGAAAGCAATAGCTTATTGCCGAGTGTCAACAGAAAATCAGAAAGAGGAAGGCACAATTGATTTACAGCGGGAAGCGATAAAAGAATACTGCCGGCGGGAAGGTATAGAGCTTTTAGGTTTCTTTGAAGATGAGGGGGTATCTGGCGGGCTTGAAAACCGGCCAGGATTAGCGGAGCTTTTTAACTACCTTGAAAACGGCGGAGAGGCGGAAGCGGTTATTATTTACAAGCTTGACCGGCTGGCCAGAGATTTATACATACAAGAGCATTTAATAAAAAAGCTTGAGAGCCTGAAGGTTAAACTAATCAGTACAAAAGAGCCTGACCTTGATAGCTCTGACCCGATGAGGAAGGCCTTTAGGCAATTTATGGGAATAGTGGCCGAGCTGGAAAAAGCTTTTATCACAATGAGGCTTACCGGCGGAAGGAAAAACAAGCTTAAGCTAAAAAAGGCTTATGCTGGCGGGGGGATAGCTTACGGCTACCGGTCAGAAAACAAAGAGCTGATAATTGACCAGGAAAGGGCGGAAATAATACGGCTGATTTTTAAGCTGAGAAAGGGCCGGCGAAGTTATAGGGAAATAGCCAGGATTTTAAATGAGCAGGGTATTACCACGGCGAGGGGCGGGAAGTGGCACGCCGGAACGATAAGGTACATAGTGAAAAATCCGGTTTACAAGGGCCGGTTGAGATATTCAGAGATTGAGGTTTTACGGCCAGACTTGGCCTTAATGTAAGCCGGAAGTGTATAAAGATTATCTAACCTTTATACGGGAGAGAGGGAAAAAATGAAAGAGAAAACAGAGAAAAAAAAGCTATTAAAGCCGTCTGTATTAGCAGAAAAAACGGGCTTGAGGGTTTCAACGATTAAGTTTTGGACACAGGAAGGGCTTTTACCTTATGAGCAAGGCGGGGCAAGGCTTATGAGGCGTTATCCGGAGCGGGAAGCGATTAAGCGGATTAGTGAAATACTGAAGCTTAAGGAAAAACGCCTAACCTTGCCAGAGATAAAAGAAATAATTTTAGGGGGCAACGATGAGTAAGCAAAGTGAAATAGACAAGCTTACTAAAGAATTACCAGAACACGAGCGGGAAATTATTATTGATGTTTTTTCACGGATTTTAAGCTGGCTATTACAACAGCAAGCACTTGAAAGCTATATTATCACCAGGGGCAGAGTGTTTCATCCGCCGGAGATAATAGAGAGGCTCAAAGCCAGACGGCCAGAGTTTAAACGGCTTATCAAGCTTACTGAGCAGGTAATAAGAAAAATCACACTTACCAGAAGCGATTATTTAGCCGATAAGCTTATAGACGAATACTTGGAAAAAACCAAGATAACGGACTTTAGAGCCGAGGGGGC
>JAKPCG010000177.1 GCA_029553365.1 Acidobacteriota bacterium
TCCTAAGTGCCATAGTGTCTATCTTAACGAAGAGACCTGTCTCCTCTGCCAGACTAAAACTGAACCCGCAGCTGATATTGTGGATGAAGCGGTAGAAGTCGCCTTTAGCCGGGGCCTGCCTGTTTACCATATTACTCCTCCGACCAGATTGAAGCGCTACGGGAATATAGGGGCCTTTTTAAAATACAAGATAACCAGCTAGCCAGAAAATTTAGAAAGGTTAAAAACCTGTCTATTTTTGGGCGATTTTTTTAAGGGGAAAGGTTATTTTATCCACTGATTCCCAGCTGTTAACTTTTCTGGTGGCCACTACGAGCTGACCATTTTTTCGACCGGTAGTAAGCTTTACTGCCAGAAATTCTCCTGAATTAGGATCGTGATTGGTCGTCCCGGCACACCAGGTCTTGATGCCATTCCAGCTAAAACCCTGAGGAACCTCTGAATGTCCCCAGAAAATCGCAACTATATTATAGGGTTGAATAGCCTGAAGGAAAGCATTCCTCTCCTTCTCTGTCCAGAAAGCTTCACTCCACGAATCGAAGCCATAATGCTGAAATAGGATTACCGGTCGTCCGCTGTTGCCGACATTTCGTCTCAGGTCGTCAATCAGAAATTCCAGGCTGTGTTTCGGATAACGGGCATCACCGCTGATTCTTCTTCTCCAGATATTCAGATATTCTTCGCCCACACTGCCTGGATAAAGATTAAGCTGAACGAAGTGGACCTGGCCCCAGTCCCAGGAATAATGGAGACCATCGGCCGAAATGCTTCTGAGATCTGGCCGCAGGCGGTTACGACTTTTCAGGTTGGTTCTGACCAGGGCAGAAGAAGGGCCGTCGCTCTCGCCAAAACCCTCATAGATAGGAAAAGCCAGAAGTTTTTCACCATTTAGACCATAGTCTTCACTGTACTCCTGCCAGATTCTGTCAATGTCGGGGGCAGAGCCGTCATCAACTATGTCGCCAGTAATGACCACCCCCCGGGGAGTTTGAACTTTTCCTTTCACCCCTTTATCTTCAGGATAAAGCTGGCCGGGAAGAGAGTTCATAGCTTCGACCATCATCCTGTTCAACTTCCTGTAATTAACTGTTCCTCCATAATGGAGGTCGGAAACAACAAAAAAGGTCAGGTCTTGATCAGTCGGTTGATCGCGCACCCGGAAAGACCAAAGCTGACCGGGAGATTCAGGCAGACGATCATTTTTGGTTGTAACTTTCCAGTAATAGCTGTGCCCATAATCAAGTTCTTTTTCAGGCAGGTAAAAAAAGTCTGAACCGGGTTTAATTCCTTTGGCCGCCGGTTTGCTCTTTTCCAATTTTTTAAGGTCTGAACTGAAATAAATATCCTGGGAAATTGCCCACGGTCCCGCCTCCCATTGCAGCCTTTTTAAATCAGGGCGAACACTGCCATGAAGATTAGAGGGAGACGGATTCCTGGCCGAGCCATTGTCAATCGAAAAACTTCTGGTCAATCCAGCTTGCAGTAAATTTCCCCTGGCATCCAGCTGATCGACCCGCCAGAAATAAACCTGGCCAATTTGAAGTCCGTTGAGTTCATAACTTCTTATTTCTCCAGAGACATTTCCTTTAGCTGCTTTTCTTTCGCCACTTTCCACCTCTGACCTGGAAGAAGAAAAGAAAATCGAAAAACTCGAAGCTCGCTCATCTCCTTTTTCCCACTTTAGACTGACTGAAGTCGAGGCGAGAACCTCTCCCTCCGCTGGATACAGGGGAATCGCCTGGTGCTGACCGGCCAGATTCCAGATGGTCATCGGGCTCAGAGCCTCATCCAGAACTTCCAGAGAAGCCAGCCAGCCATTGAGCGGATCAAAAGGCAGAGGAAAGCCAGTGATGACCTGCCCGCCCAGATAAATAGATTTGCCGGGTTTGATCTCCAGAGGCCCATCAACCTGGCTATTGAGCCAGCCATCAACATAAATGCTTATTTTCTGCCGGTCATAAACCAGGGCCAGTAGATGCCAGGTTCTTTGAAGAGGAAAACCTCCCTTATATCCCAGTCTGTTTTTAACTGAATTATAAAAAGCGGCATCCAGCCCTTTACCCAGACCAAAGATAGCTGAGCTCTCCGGCTCCTGGGACCAGTTAAGGATTATCTGTCGCTGGCCTAATTCATTAAAATAAACCTTGGCTAAAATAGTAAATGGCTTCTGCCCATTAAGGCTCGAGGGTGAAGTAAAAGTTGAACGAAGTAGAATATCCCGGCCGGTTAGATTAACCGCCCTCTGGCCACTGACCTGCTGAACTGAGGGTAGGCTTCGAAAAACAGGTATAAAATCGCCACCGATTGTTCCCAGATTATGCCATCTTTTTAATGGGCCCTCAGGTAAGATAGAGGCATCGAGATAAATAATTTTCCTGGGAGCGGCCAGCCCCTGGAGATTGAAGCTACCAAACAAAACAACCAGAAAAATTAAAAAGCTTAAAAACTTTTTTAAAGCATCTTCTCTTCTCACCCCGTCCTCCTCTGAGTCAGGTCAGAATAAGCATATTAAATTTCTGGCTTTCAAGCAAACTTTTAATCACGTTCGTCCAGAGTAGCAGGCATCTTATCCCGAGTTAAAATGTGGATCTGAAAAATGAAAGATTGAGTGAGAAAAAATCAAGCCGCTTGGCCGGGATTTTTGGTGCGAATCAAAACAAAAAAGGGGGCAGCCGCCCGGCTGCCCCTGCATATCAGCTGGTATTTATACTAAGCGGTCTTCATCTTTTGGAACATAATCCTTAAAGGAAATTTTATTAAACAGGCTGTACAGAATCGGGATAATAAACAGAGTCAGAAACGTACAAACGATCAAGCCTCCCAGCATAACCATGCCCATGGGCGATCTGATTTCTGAACCAGAAGATCTCGATACAGCCATAGGAATAACGCCGAGAATAGTGGTTAAAGCTGTCAGTAAAACTGGCCGCAACCTGGTCACTGCTCCTTCAATAACTGCTCTCCTCTTTTCCACACCTCTTCTGATTAGTTGATTAATATAGTCAATCATAACTATTCCATTATTAACTGCCACACCAGCCAGAATAATCACCCCAACCAGAGAGACCAGGCTGATAGACTGACCAGCAATAAGCAGGCTAAATACCACGCCAATTAAAGCCAGAGGCAAAGTAAACATGACCACAAAAGGATGGAGAAAGTGCTCAAATTGGGCAGCCATGACCATATAAATTAAAAGAACAGCAACAGCTAAGGCAGCAATCAGGATTTTGAAAGTATCAACCATCTCTTCATAGTCTCCGCCATATTCAATAAAATAACCTTCTGGCAGTTGTTGCTCAAAACCAGCTAATCTCTCCCTGATATCTCCCATAATACTTCCCAGGTCCCGGCCAATAATGTTGGCAGTGACCGAAACCTCACGTAGCTGGTTTTCTCTGGTAATCTTCAGGGGACCGATACCGCGTTGCCAGTCTGATACCTGGCTGAGATAAATAGTTTTGCCGGTGGCTGATGATAAAGGCAAGGTTTTAATTTCATCCAGAGACTCACGATACTCTTCAGATAAAATCAGCCTGATATCAATCTCGTCTTTTCCATCGCGGTATCTATTGACAACTTTTCCCTGAGTACCGGTCAGAACGAGGTCTGAGATCTGGCCTATGGACAGGCCCAATCTTGAGGCCCTTTCCCGGTCAAGAATAAATTGATGTTCGGGGCTACCTTCAGTCAGAATATGAGTTACATCGCGCAGCCCTTCTATGTCTTTTATTTTATACACAATACTGTCAGCCAGCTGCTTAAGAAGGTCGAAATCCTGGCCAAAAACTTTGATCTCAACCGGAGCAGCTGCTCCAGTGATGGCGCTGGAGGCCATATTGATCTGTTCAAATTTGACATTGGTTAGAGAAGGTAATGACTTTCTGACTCTTTCCAGTATCTCCTTATCAGAAAATTTTCGTTCTTCTTTGGGAACAAGTCTGACAATTATCAAACCTTCATGCTGGCCGCTTAAACTCATCCTGCCACCAGCTCCCATCCGATTTTGCTCGGCTGAAGAACCGGCCTGTACTGAGGCAACCAGCACCTCCGGCTGTTGCAGGAATAGTTTTTCAGCCTGGGCGATGACTCGGTCGGTTTCTTCAATAGCGGTACCAACTGGCAGCGTCACTTTGAGCAGAATTGATTGCTGGTCAGATTCAGGCAGAAATTCAGTCTTCATAAAAGGAATAATCGCCACGGAAATAATGAAAAGTGCAACTACTGTACCCAGGACATATTTTCTTTTTTTCAGAGCATCGGTCAGTAACTTCCGATATATACGACGTCCTCCTTCGAATCTGGCCTCTCTCATGGCATTTCTATTGACCACCTCGCTGCCCTTACCCCGGTAAAAGATAGAGGAAAAAAGAGGGACAATAGTGAGTGCCACAAAAAGAGAAGACAACAGAGCAATAGTCACTGTAACCGCCATGGTGGTGGTCAGTTTGGCCACAATCCCGGTGGCAAAGACAATCGGCAAAAAGACAATAACGGTGGTCAAAGTAGAAGCGGTAATAGCCATACCTACTTCTGACGCACCAACCACCGAGGCCTGATCGACTGGCTCTCCCTGTTCCAGATGCCGGAAGGTATTTTCTATGACCACAATGGAGTTATCCACCAGCATACCGACACCCAGAGCCAGCCCGGCCAGTGTCATGATATTAAAAGTATAACCGGCAAAGTAAAGGCCAATAAAAGTCGTAATAACCGAAAGTGGTATGGACAAAGAGATAATAAGAGTCGGCCGCCAGTTACGCAGAAATAAAAAGATTAAGAGGGCAGCCAGCAGTCCGCCCTGCCAGGCTGTATTGGCTGTATTGCTGGTTACCCGTCTAACCATATCATCCTGGTCCATAACCGGGGTAAACCTGATCCCCTGAGGTAAGTTGGTGGCTAATCTGGCTACCTCTTGCTTGACCTTTTTGCCCACCGCTGCCACATTAGCCCCTGATCTTTTATTAACGATCAGAAAAACTCCTCTTTCCCCCTGGATGCGGCCCACCGTATGAGTCTCTTTAAAAGTATCTTTCACCTGAGCAATATCTTTTATATAAATTGGCTCGCCGCGCTGAGACAAACCGACGACCACATTTTTAATATCTTCAAGACTTTTGAATTCCCCGACCGCTCTGACAATTAGCGATTCGTGCCCTTCGGTTAAATCGCCAGCCGGTGTGTTGAGGTTCTCAGCAGCCAGAGCCATCATCACCTGATTTAAAGACAGGTTGCGGGCAACCATAGCATTTTTATCAACTTCTACCCTGATTTCCCGGTCGTCACTTGAATAGACCAGAGCCGAAGCAACGCCATCGATCCTTTCCAGCCGTGGTTTGATTTCATCTTCAATCAGCTTCTTCAAACGATAGGTGGACATAGTGCCGTTAGCCGTTATTCCATAAAATATGATCGGCAGCTGAGACACATCAAATTTAACCACTACCGGACTATCCGCATTTTCTGGAAGAAATTGCTCATACAATCCCAGCTGGTCTCGAATATCCTGAGCAGCAAAATCAGTATTGGTTCCCCACTCAAATTCGACCCTGATAGCCGAGACACCTTCTGAGCTGGTAGAAGTTATCTTTTTGACATCCTTGACCGAACTTATCCATTGCTCGATATTTTCCGTTATGGTTGCTTCAATGTCTTCAGAAGAAGCTCCGCGGTAAGTGGTAATGATTGATACAGTTGGAAATTCCAGGTCCGGCATCAAATCCAGGCCGAGCCTGGTCACCGAAATTAGGCCAAAGACCACGATGATCATAACGATCATCGAGGCTGTGACTTTGCGCTTGACCGAGAATTCAGAAATGTTCATTTTGCCACCTCATTCTGGATCTCCACTGGATTGCCGTCCGGTAACCCAAAATTTCCTTCCACAATGACCAGATCATTCTTATTTAAGCCTGATGTTATCTCGATCAAGTCCTTATTTTTTAAACCAGTGGTGACATTTTTTCTCACTGCTTTGTTACCTTCTACGACCATCACATAAGAATTTTCTAGCAGGGCTTTTAAAGGAACTGCCAGAACATCTTCCTTTGATTTAACTTCGATGATAACCTGACCGAACATACCTGGTTTGAGCTGAAGCTCGGGATTATTAATCAGGGCCTCGACTCTGAATTTTTTTGTCTGGAGATCAGCAGCCGAGTTAACTACCGAAATCTCTCCTTCAAATCTTTGCCCTGGAAGATCATACCCTTCCAGATAAACCTTCTGACCGCGAGAAATCTTATGAATGTCTTCAGGGGCTACATCAAATTTAACCTTGATCCGCGAATAATTGGCCAGACTCAGAACACCCGAACCGGCAGACATACCAGCCATCATCGGGTTAATGACGTCACCTTCCTCAGCATTTTTGGAAGCAATCACTCCGTCAAAAGGAGCTTTCATCAGAGATACTTCCAGGTTGTGCTTGGCCAGATTAACCGCAGCTTCGGCTTGGTCTTTTTGAGCCTGAGCTGCTTCCAGCGCCAGTCTGGCTTTTTCATATTGTTGTTCTGAAACGGCCTTTTCCTGAAAAAGCCTTTCCATCCTTTCCATATTTTTCCTGGCGTCCTCCAGGTTAGCCTTGGCTGCAGCCAGAGCTGCCTCTGCCTGTTCCAATTGCAACCTGATAGCTCTGGTATCAAGTTCAGCCAGCAATTGCCCGGCTTTGACGCGGTCGCCTTCATTAACATAGATTCTGGCAATTTTGCCTGAAATATCAGGAGTAATAACCTGTTTTTTCCAGGCTTCCAGAACCGCTGTATAAGTTAATTTTTCTGCGATTTTCTGTCCGGTAACTTTATAGACTTTGACCTGAACAGGCCTGTATTCTATTTGAGTCTGACTGTTGAGAGTATTTTTATCCTCGGTCTTTGTCTGGCAAGCAGCAAAAGTTAAAAGAAGCAAACCACACAGAACCAGTATTACGGGAATACCTTTAACCTTCTTTAGCATTCTATCCTCCTCAAAAGCAATCAAGTTTCTTTTTATACATAAAATCCTAACGATCAATTTGTCTCTTTATTAAAACTGCCTTCGCCGACCGCTTTTTCCAGTTCAGCCAGGGCCATCAGACAATCATACAGAGCCTGAGAATAATTGGTTCTGGCCTGACTAAGGGCTACCTGAGCGGTGGTCACATCCAGCGTGGTGGCCAATCCTTCTGAGAAATTCAGCTCAGCCAGCCTCACCGCTTCCTGGGCCTGCTCTATATTTTTCTCCTGGGAGGCAACGGCTTCTTTAGCCTGTTGATAATTAAGCACCGCCTGTTGAACTTCTAACTTGACCGCCTCAACCAGACCTTTCATTGAATAATCCAGCTGTCTGGTCAGGGCCTTAGCCTGAGCCGCCTGAGCCTCATTGGCAAATCCCTTAAAGATGGGAACATTCAGAACCAGGCTAATGGTGTAATAATTCTCCCAGTTATTTTTCTTTAGGGCCAGAGAATTCGACCAGTAATTAAGACTTCCACCAATAGCCAGAGAAGGTAATTCATTAGCTCTGGCCAGTTTAAACATCTGCTCACTCATCATCCGTTGATAGCTCAGCTGATGGACTTCTGGCCGATTTAGCAGGGCTTTTTGAACAGCTTCCTCCGAATTAATCTGAACTTCTTCAAAAGATAGCTGGCCTTTAATCTCAATTGGCTGGTTAAGCTCAACACCGATAAGATTCTTCAGGGCCAGCTCGGACAGATTCAAAGCATTTTTCGCCTTGATGAGCTGGGGCTGTAAATTTGCTAATTGTACTTCAGCTCGCAGCAGATCAAATTTGGTGGCCATCCCAACTTCATACAGATTTCTGGCAATGGTCAGGTGCTTTTCAGCCAGGTCAACCGATTCCTGAGCAACAATCTGAAAATCCCGAGCCAGCAGATAAGCGTAAAAAGCACTTTTAACATTATAGACAGTTTCCTGCCTGGTCTGGCGAATAGAGGCTTTGGTAGCCTGATAATTGTAGTCGGCTTGCTTGTAGCCTGACATCAACCGGCCACTGGTAAAGAGAGGAAAGGAAAAACTCAGGGTCATCTGATAGGTTCGGGTAAAATCAAACTTTACTCTCTGGGGCGGCTGTCCGGGCACCATGGGGGGGATTTCTACTGTAAAGACTTTTTTATCCAGAATATCAGTCCCCTGAGCACTGACATTAGGGAAAAAGTTGGAAACAGCCTGGCGAACCTGGGCCTTAGCCTGTCCCTCTTTTTCCAGTGCGGAAAGATAGAAGGGATTTTGTTCGAGAGCCAGTCTCAAACAATCATCCAGAGTCAATTGCATTTTCTTTGGCTCGGCCTGCTGGGCTGATAAAGATGACCAGCCAGCCACGAGCAAAATGAAAACTGCTAGCCAAAATTTCTTTTCCTTCATCTATCTTCTCCCTTCTGAAGGGGTTTAGTGGCAATTCCCTCCATCAAAAGTCTGAACATCTGATCTGTTTCCTGCTGGGCTGATAGCCTTTTTTCTTCCCAGAATCGACTGTAAACCAGGCCTTCTATCATGGCCCTGATATATTTGACAATAACTGCTGGTGAAATCTGAATAAACCTGCCTTTTTCTATGCCTTCACTGATGACCTGACAGGCAGCCCTGAAGACTTCTTCTCTTTTTGCCCTGAAATACTTCTGGTACTGCAAAAATTCTTGCTTATCTTCTTTGATTGAAATAAAAATGCAATGTAAAAAATCCTGCAAGCTTCTATCCTGAAGAACAAGTCTGGCGATATTTTCTTTTCTGTTCTGGATATTGATGACAGTATAGATTATCTTTTTTAGTTTCTCTTCCGGCTCGAATTTCGACTGACTGATGACAATCAATTCACTCCTGATTTCTTCTATGTACTGAAGGATAATCTCGAGAAATATTTCACCCTTATTTTTAAAATATTTATAAAGAGTGGCTTTAGAAAACTCGGCTTCGCGGGCAATTTCATCCATGGTAGCCGACTGATAGCCATGACGACAGATTACTCTCTCGGCGGCAGCCAGCATGAGCCTTTTGTATTCAGCCTGAATTCTTTCTTTTCTTTCCCGGGCAGCTAATTTCACTTCGTGACCTTTTGATCATCTAAACAGGAGAGTTTATTAACTAAACTGCTTAGTTTAGTATCTAATCTATCAAGTTTAATACTCTACCATCGCCAGGACTGGTTGTCAACAGAGTAGCCAAAAAATTTTTAGAGGCAAATAACTGGCTCAAAAGCAAAGAATTGACAGCGATTGATCAGCTGGCAGACAGTAAATTCAAAGACAGCCAGCCTCAAGCCCGAGGATGATAACGGTCATAAATTTTCCTGAGTCTTTCCCGGCTGACGTGAGTATAAATCTGAGTGGTTGTAATCTGACTGTGGCCAAGTAGCATTTGGACCGAACGCAAATCTGCCCCATGCTCCAGCAGATGGGTAGCAAAAGAGTGCCGGAGAATATGGGGATGGATTTTTTCAGACAGGCCCGCCTTCTGGCCATAAGCCTTGAGTAGCTTCCAGACTCCCTGGCGGGTAAAGCCTGAACCGCGTCGGCTAAGAAAAACCAGGGGCGAACCTTTCTTATCCCAGCCAGGTCTTATATCCCGGAGGTAGGTACTCAGCCAGTGGCCAGCCTGACGGCCAATCGGTACTATTCTTTCCTTGTTTCCCTTACCCTTACAAACCAGGAAACCATCTTTCAGCCTGATATCCTTAAGTTCCAGACCGATGAGCTCCGACACCCGTAGTCCACCCCCATAGAGGACTTCCAGCATAGCCCGGTCTCGAAGTCCATAGGGCTGACTGGTGTCAGGTTGTTCCAGCAGCCTGGTTACCTCGTCCTCGGTCAGTACCTGGGGCAGAGTAAACCAGATGGCAGGCGAATTCAAACGGCTGGCTGGATTGGTTTCCATATAATTTTCCAGCTGTAAAAACCGATAAAAAGACTTTAGGGAAGAGACCAGCCTGGCCAGGGATCGAGCTGATAGACCAGTCTGAGCCTGGAAATGAAGAAAATTAACCAGGTCGGTCTCTTTCAGTCTGGTCAAATTCTTTTTTTGCTGAGAACAATAGCCAAGCAGTTTTTCAAGATCAAGGGTATAAGAGCCAACGGTATTCGCCGACAAGCCCCTTTCCACGGTTAAATAATCGGTATAAATCTTAAGCAGGTTTTCAGCTTTTTCGCTTCTGACTGTCATTCCAGGTAGGGGTTAGATTCTCTTTCTTCGCCGATCGTCGTTTTGGGACCGTGACCGGGTAGAACCACCGTTTCATCCGGTAGGGTCATCACTCTGGCCTTTAAGGAATGAGCTAAATCCTTCCATGAGCCTCCGGGCAAATCGGTCCGGCCTACACCGCCGCAGAAAAGCGTGTCACCGGCAAAAAGGAGATGGTCGGCATAAAAACAGACGCTACCAGGGCTGTGACCGGGAGAATGAATAACCTGAAGAAAAGTCTCCCCAATGACAATTTTTTCTCCATCAGCCAGAAGACGGTCGGGAGCTGGAGCCGGTCTGGCCCCCAGCATCAGCCCGAATTCCAGCTGAAGATATTCTTCAAGCAGGGGCAAATCACCAGGGTGAATAGCGATTGGTACCTGGTACCTTTCTTTTAAATCAAGGTTAGCTCCGGTATGGTCAACATGACCATGAGTATTCAGGATAATAATCGGCTTTAAATTTAGAGAGGAAATAGCCTCGAAAATTTTTTCTGCCTCTGCTCCAGGGTCAATGACAGCACACTCCCTGGTTTTAGAGCAGTAAAAGAGATAGCAATTAGTCTCAAGAGGACCGACAATTACCAGTTGATAATCCATATCTCTATGTTGTTTTGATATTATGTCAAATTAACTGCCTCGTCAAGTTGATTTTGTCGGCCGAGTTCTGACTGTGTTATAATTAAAAAAATGGATGTGGTCATTCTCCATGAGCCGTTGACAGATTTACAGCTTCTGGCTAATTCTATTCAGACCAAAAAGCAGGAGGTAGGAGGGTATCTTCTCGGGCAAAAACTCGTCGCTACCTATCTGGTTCAAAAAATCATGGTAGTTCCCGAGAAGCAGCTTTTTTTACCGGAAACATTCATTTTGACCGAATCGCAGAACAAGCTACAGATTCTTGGTATCTTTAGTTTCGGTCAGGAAACCGGGATCAAAAAGAAAATGAAGCAGCCTTTATTCTGTGAAAAAATTGTTCTTTTTATAAGAAGGGAGAAAAAGGCAGGTTTTAAAATAAATAGCAGTCTGTTGAGGTTTGACCGTCGCTTTTATTTTGCCAGGCCAGACCGACTGCTACTGGAAGTGGAGGAAGGAAATGTCTGAAGAAAATTCAGAATTTTTTAATGACCAGGAAAAAATTTTTCTCTTAAAATTGGCCAGGGAAACTCTGAATCTTTATTTAAAGCAGGGCAGATGGCCCGAGGTCATTCCGGACAACCCCAAGCTAATCAGAAAACAGGGAGTTTTTGTCACTTTGAAAATTAATGGCGAACTACGGGGTTGTATTGGCTACCCGCTGCCTGTTAAGCCCCTCTACCAGGCAGTCATGGAGATGGCGGTAGCAGCCGCGACGGAAGACTATCGTTTCCCTCCTCTATCACCAGAAGAACTGGACCGGCTGTCGATTGAAATTTCAGTTCTGACCAGGCCTAAAAAGGTCAATCGGCCAGAAGAGGTAATAGTTGGCCGCCACGGAATTATCATCAGCAAGGGCTACAACCAGGGTTTATTGCTACCCCAGGTTCCACTTGAATACGGGTGGGATCTGGAGACCTATCTCAGCCATGGCTGCCTGAAGGCCGGGCTCCACCCTGATGAATGGAGACGCGGGGTTAACATCGAGGTTTTTGAAGCTCAGGTCTTTTCTGAAGATGATTATAATTTAAGAGCTGACCAGGCCTGAAAACCAGCTTTAAGGCTAGATCTTTGAGTCAGAAACCGCCTGGATAGTAATTTTGTTGCTTTTTAAATCTGCGTCCAGTGCCGGCCAGACACGGGGATGAATTTTAGCACGCTCGTTGACAGAAAGAGTAGAGTCAGCAAAAATATATCTATAGTTTAAATAAAGGACCGAATGAATGGCAGCTAACTTAAGGGAAGGCAGCAAGTGGACGGGCTTTCCAGTTTTTTTAAACACTGGCTGGAAAGCAGGCTGTCTGTTTCTGTTCTTTCTTTTCGGCCCCCTTTTAAGGCTGTCACCGGCTCTGGCTCAAGACTTTAATCCGCAGGAGGTAGCCTTAAAACTCTGGGAAAAACTCAGTTCAGTAACCAGTCTCGAAGCGAATTTTGTTCAATATTATTATTCAACCCAGGTGGAGGAACCGGTTGCTGGTCGAGGGAAGGTCTTTATTCGTCGTCCGGACCGCATGCGCTGGGATTATAGCTCGCCCGAAAAGCAAATTTTTTTAATTAAGGGCGAACTGCTCTGGATTTACTTCCCCGAAGAAAAACAGCTCATTAAAAAAGAAGCCAACTATGAACTTCAAGCAGGAGAAATTCTCGGCCTCCTGGCTGGCAATGTTAATTTACTGGAGAAGTATGAAGTCAGCGCCAGTCCTTTTCCAACCAATCAAAAAAATGTCTATCAGATCAGACTGACTCCCCGGGAGCCTGGTCAGTATTCTTATCTTTTACTTGAAATTGACCGGAAATCCTACCTGCTCTCCACAGCTATCCTTTTTGAAGCGACAGGCGGCAAGCTTGAATATCATTTCAGCCAGTTCAAGCTTAATCATAAAATGAGTGACGAGCTTTTTGAGGTAAAAATTCCTGCTGATTGTGAAATAATCGAAGGAGATTAGCCCTCCATAATTTCTTTTTCTTTGGCTGCAGTTATTTCTTCGGCCTGCTTGATATATTCATCCAGCAATTCCTGCAATTTTTCCAGGGCCTGGAATTTATCATCTTCGGTAATTTTTTTGTCCTTTTCCAGCTTTTCGATATACTCTTTACTTTCTCTTCTCATGTTACGAAGAGCGGTTTTTTCCTCTTCCAGCATTTTACTGGCTTTTTTAGCCAGTTCCTTCCGTCTTTCTTCATCCAGCGGCGGTACCGGCACTTTAATCACCCGGCCGTCATTGATTGGATTAAAACCGAAATCGGAAGACCGAATAGCCTTTTCCACCGCTTCCATCAAACTCGGATCCCAGGGTTGCACGGTAATTAAGGTTGGGTCAGGGACGCCAATTGTTGCCACCTGATTGATTGGCGTTGGCGTTCCATAATACATAACTTTTATGTCCTCAAAAATACTGATATTTGCCCGGCCAGTACGCAACTTACTGATTTCCTTGCGAAAATAATCGAGCGAGGCCTTCATCTTTTTTTCGGTATCTTTTAAGACCTCTCTGACCATGGTAGCCCTCCTTCAGTTGGTCTCAGCCAGGATTATGAAATTTTGGTCCCAACTTTCTGGCCAAGAACGGCCTTCATAATATTGCCTGGCTGATTTAGATTAAAAATTATGATAGGAAGATTATTATCTTTGCAAAGGCTGATAGCCGTACTGTCCATAACCTTGAGTTCTTGCTGCATCACTTCCAGAAATTTGATAGATTCAAATCTGGTCGCCCCAGCATCAACCATCGGATCGGCTGTATAAACACCATCCACTTTCGTCGCCTTCAGAATGACTTCAGCTTTAATTTCCAGAGCTCGAAGAACAGCCGCAGTATCGGTCGTAAAATAAGGACTGCCCAGGCCGGCCGTAAAAATAACCACCCGCCCTTTTTCCAGATGACGCAGGGCACGTCTTCTAATAAAAGGCTCGGCCACAGCTTTGATTTCTATGGCTGAAATAAGTCTCGTGACCAGACCTTCCTTTTCCAGAGCATCCTGCAAAGCCAGGCCGTTGATAACTGTGGCCAGCAGGCCAATATGGTCAGCCGTTACCCGATCCATACCTTCAGCCACCCCCTGGGAACCGCGGAAGATATTGCCGCCGCCAATCATGATCGCAATATCCACCCCCAGGCTATGAATTTCATTCAATTCACGGGCAATTGATCGAGCCCGTTTGAAATCGATCCCATAAGGCAGCTCTCCTCTCATCGCTTCTCCTGACAGCTTCAGGAGAACCCGCTTATAAGCCGGCTGCCCCTCATTCATTGTCTAAAAACCAATTTAGTATTTGCCTATTTCATAGCGAACAAATCGCCTGATTTTGATATTCTCGCCAAATTTAGCAATGTGGCTGTTGACCAGATCCCTGACTTTTATTTTTTCTTCCCTGATATAAGGCTGATCAAGCAGGCAAACTTCTTCAAAAAACTTCTTCAGTTTACCTTCAACAATCTGCTCTATAATTTGCGGCGGTTTTTTAGCGTCCTGTATTTGAGCTCTGATAATTTCTTTTTCTCTCTCCATCACTTCAGCCGGAACATCTTCACTCGAAATATAAATCGGATTAGAAGCAGCTACCTGCATAGCCAGATTCTTGACCAGTTCCTTAAATTCATCATTCCGGGCCACAAAATCCGTCTCGCAGTTGACCTCAATCAGCACACCAAGCCTGTTGTTGGCATGGATATAGGCGCCGACGACCCCGTCCGCAGCCTGGCGCTCGGCTTTTTCCTGGGCCCGGGCATGACCTTTTTTCCGCAAAATTTCGATAGCTTTTTCGATATCTCCGCCGCTTTCCTGCAGAGCTTCCTTACATTCCATCATCCCGATGCCTGTTCTATCTCTTAATTCTTTAACCTGTTGAGCAGTTATCTCCATGGCCTTCTCCTTTAAGAAAGTTACTCTGTTTTTTCTGTTTTAACGGTGAGCTCAGCTTCGGTTTCTTCTGGTGGCACTGTGGCTTCGGCTTGAACTTCTTCCTTTTTCTCCTCCATCATACCCTGAGCCAGTCTGGCCTTTTTACCTTCAATTATGGCCTCGGCCACCTTGGAAGCAAAAAGTTCTATGGCTCTGACTGCATCATCATTACCGGGAATAGGATAATCTATCCCTTCCGGGTCACCATTGGTATCAACCACGGCCACAATTGGAATACCAACCTTTTTCGCCTCGGCAATAGCAATTTGTTCTTTGGAAGAATCAATTATAAAGAGCGCACCGGGCAGCTCCGTCAACCGTTTCAATCCACCCAGATTTTTCTGTAGCTTTCTATATATCTTTTCCTGCCGGTACTGGTCTTTTTTAGGCAGGAGATCCCAGCGGCCGTCTTCTCTCATTTCTTCCATTTCAACCAGTTTTTCAACGCTGGCCCTGATCGTCTTGAAATTGGTCAGCAAACCACCAAGCCAGCGCTGATTGACATAACTGGACTCACATTTAGTGGCATAATCCCTGATAATGTCCTGAGCTTGCTTCTTGGTGCCCACAAAAAGTATCTCGCGACCGTTTTCTGCTGTCGTCCGGATAAATTGCAGAGCTTCTTTGAAGTTCTTAATGGTCTTCTGCAGGTCGATAATGTAAATTCCATTTCTCTGTCCAAAGATGTACTCTTTCATCTTTGGATTCCAGCGCCGGGTTTGATGCCCGAAATGTACGCCAGCTTCTAACAATTCTTTCATCATAACTGAAACCAAAGCTATCCCTCCACCGCTAATTCTTTATCTCTTATGATACTGTGGTGCCTTTCTGGCCGCCAGCAAGCCGTATTTCTTCCGCTCTTTAATTCTTGAATCTCTGGTCAACAGACCGGCATTGCGCAGAATTGGTTTAAGATCTCGGTTGAATTCAAGCAGCGCACGGGCTATGCCTAATCTAACCGCCTCGGCCTGACCATGTATTCCACCACCTTCGATTCTCATAAAAATATCAAATTTTTTGTCGGTCTCGGTCAGCACTAAAGGCTGGTTAATAAGAGTACGCAAAGACTCAACTCTAAAATATTCTTCATAAGGATGAATCTTTTTATTAACTACCAGGGTGATATCACCCTTACCGGAGCGAAGAAAGACCCTGGCAATGGCGTTTTTTCGTTTTCCCGTTCCATAGTATTGAATTAGACTCAAGGTTCCTCCTTAATCTTATATCCTGTATTCTTCAGGGTTCTGTGCCTGGTGCGGGTGCTCAGCTCCTCGATAAACCTTAAGCTTTTTCAGAATTGATCGGCCCAGCTTGTTCTTTGGCATCATACCCCAGACTGCCCGCCGGATAACTTCCTCTGGTTTGGTGTCCAGCATTTCTTTAAGTCTGGTCTCCTTCAAGCCGCCAGGATAAAGACTGTGATGATAATAAATCTTGTCTTCCAGTTTGTTCCCCGTGACTTTTATCTTGTCAGCATTAATGACCACCACAAAATCTCCGCTATCCACATTCGGTGCAAACTGAGGTTTGTTCTTGCCCCGGAGAAGAACGGCTACTTCTGTGGCCAGTCTGCCCAGAATCTGACCATCAGCATTGACCAGCCACCATTTCTGCTGAATTTCATCTTTTTTGGGATGATAAGTCTTCATTTTTCCAACCTATCTTTAAAAAAATACAATAATAACGTTTGCTAAAAATACTAAAATATGACTAAATTGTCAACAAGACCGAGCTTTTAGAGAAATTGATTATAGCCTTTCTTCTTTCTAAATTCAAGATAAGGTCAGGAATAATAATTATGGACATTAAGGCCTTTTCTCAATCTCTGCCATACCCAGGCCATGCCAGTTAAAAAACCACCAACATGAGCAAACCAGGCCACGCCGCCCCCCAGGCCAGCATTAGATAGCTGCAAAACAAACCACACCCCGAGGAAGATCCAGGCAGGAACGTAAACTATAGTTACATAAATAAAAAGAAACAGCAGCGTTTTGATCCTGGCCGAGGGGAACAAAACAAGATAGGCTCCGAGTAAACCGGCAATGGCCCCGCTGGCTCCGATCATCGGTATCTTTGAATCAGGAGAAAAAATAGTCTGAACCAGGGAGGCAGACAGCCCGGAGACCAGATATAAAGATAAGTAACGAAAATGACCGAGCACATCTTCCACATTATTTCCGAAGATCCAGAGATAAAGCATATTGCCGCCAAGATGCCAGAGACTGCCATGAAGAAACATTCCCGTTAATAAACTCAGCGGCCAGGCCACCCTGGGCAGGCCAGGCTGGAAGTTCCAATGGGTAATTTCATAGGGAATAATGCCGAATTTAAGAACATAATATTCGAGACCCTGAGGCGACAGGGCTTGATAAGCAAAAATCAGACAATTGAGGGCAATTAAACAGACAGTGATAACAGGAAACTTTTCGGTTGGATTTTCATCCTTTAACGGAATAAACATCTAATAAATAAAAAAAGGGCAGGTTGATTGATCTCAACCCGCCCCCGAATCAACTTTCCAGTTGGTTATTATACTTTCTTTAATTCTTCTTCGAGCTTTTTCTTTTCAGCTGCCTTGGTTCTGAGGCTATTGAATTTTTCAATATTTTTATCGGCCTCAGCTGTATAGCGGGCAGCTTTATCAGGTTCAAGGACAGACAGAACGCTTCGATACAGAACACTTAACCAGGCATATGGCTCGGGATAATTCGGATCAAGATCCCTGGCTTTTTCGATAGCCTGGAGAGCTTCTCTGGCGATGGCTAATCTCTCTGCTGCCGGCAATGATTGAAAGCGGTAAGCACGTCCCCAGCGATTTACCCCCTTGGCCAGCCAGGACTGAGGATCGTCAGGAGTAAGAGCTATCCTTTTCTCCCAGAACATATTGGCTTTATCATAATTTTCGAGAGCCTGTTCGAGATTCTGTTCCGTAACAGGCAGATGCTCATAATAATTGGCTGCATAAGCATAGCCAATCGGATTTTCGGGATCAGCTTCTATCCGGCGAAGGTACATCGTTTCTGCTTTCTTGGCAGCATCTGGAATCTCGCCGGCATAGCGGCTATAGAACTCGGCCACCACATAGAAGTTATCCATGTTCTGAGGATCAAGCTCCAGAATTCTTAAATAGAGCTTTTCGGCCTCCTCAAATTTTCTGAGCTTATCATACATATCACCCAGCGAATAGATGATCTCAATGTTATTGGGATCAATCTCCAGAGCTTTAGTCAGAGCTTCCAGGGCTTTAGTTTCGAATTCTTTGTTCAAGGGTGTCTGGACACCTGGTTTGTAAAGCTGCTTATAACTTTCACCGATATAGCGATAGGCTTGAACCAGATCTGGCTTGTACTTTAAAGCCAGTTCATACTCAGTGACGGCATTACGATATTTGCCTTCTCTGAACAGGTTATTGGCTTTTTTAAAATGATAATTAGCCTGTAAATTATTGACCTTAAGCTTCTCGCAACTGGTTGCGGTCACAAGAACAGCTAAAGCTAAAAAGATAACGGCCAAGCTGTTTATCCTCTGACGAGACATCATGACCTCCTTAAAACATCTGGCTTCTAATAATAATTAAGAATAAATTTATATAAGAATATAGCTCTAAAGTCAAGAAAAAATGAAGTTTGGCCAGGAAAAGTCACCCCCGGCGAACCTTAAAAACTACCGGGGTACCGTTTAACTTAAAGTTTTTCCTGAAGCTATCGGCCAGGAATTTTTCATAGGCCGGGCTCAGCTGGCTTTGACTATGGCCGAACAGAATAAAAACCGGCGGCCTCACTCCCTTCTGAACCAGATATTTAATTTTAAGGGGTGAACCATCCCGACCACGGGGAGGGTACTGGCGGGAAAATTTCTCCCAGAACTGGTTGAGAAGGCGAGTCTCAATTGTTCTTGAAGCTGCCTGATAAACCTCTTCTGCCAGATCCAGTATTCTAACGACTCTCTGTCCGGTCAGGGCAGAAATAAAAATGAGCGGAGCATAGTCAACAAAGTGTAGCCTGTCCAAAACATATTGTTTTATTTCAGCCGGATTGACTTTTGATTTTTCAACCAGGTCCCATTTATTGAGGGCTATAATCAGCGGTTTACCTGACTCAAAGGCCAGGCTGGCGATTCTGGCATCCTGCCTGGTAGGAAATTCCTGAACATCCATGACCAAGCAGATGACATCAGCCTCTTTGATATTCTTTTCTGCCCTGATAATTCCGGCTTTTTCCCTTGAATCCCTGGTCCCACTGAATTTTCTAATGCCAGCTGTATCGATCAGACAATAGGTCTTCTTGTTTCTGGTAATCAGAGTATCAATGCTGTCTCTGGTAGTTCCAGGGATTTCGCTGACCAGAAGTCTTTCCTCTCCACAGAGGCGATTGATGAGCGATGATTTCCCGACATTAATCCGACCGACAATGGCTATCCTTAAAATATTTTCCTCACTCGCTTTGTCTTTTTTAACCTCAGGACGAGCGGGAAGAAGAGCCAGGATTTTTTCCTGCAGCAAATCAAGATTAATTTTATGTTCAGCCGATATCGTCAGCAATTCCTCCTGGCCCAGCCGATAAAAATCAGACAGATCAGGTTGACGATGAAGACTGTCTATTTTATTGACCACAGCCAGAACCGGCCGGTTGAGTTTTTTCAGCTGGATAAAAAGCTCCTCTTCTCCCCTCGACAAGGAACGCTGGCCATCAGCCAGGAAAATTAGCACGTCACCTGTTCTGGCTGCTTCCAGAGCCTTGTCCCGAACCCTGATAGAAATAGGATCCTTCTCATCACCAGCGAAGCCACCCGTATCCACCAGAAGATATTCCCGACCTCCTTGCTTGACCACCCCGGTTACCAGATCTCTGGTCATACCGGGCAGAGAGTGGACCAGAGCTTTGTGCTGGCCAAGTAACCTGTTAAAAAGAGTAGACTTGCCCACATTGGGGTAGCCCAGAATAACCACTTGTGGTAGTTTATTGATCCTGGTCATAGACTTGCCTGGCCGGTTTAACGGGCAATTAAGGAATAATCCGGCACAAAAGGATTAGAGAGGTCAACATGTCCGCCCAGTGTTTCCCGTTCGTTGCCTTCAATAAGCAGACTGACCTTTTTAATCGATTTAAAATTATAAGTCAACGAATCAACAATCGAATAAACAACCGCCATTTCTCCTGACGATCCATAAAAGTTAGCCTCCGTCACCTGCCTGGAAAGATCGACATAGGCCAGGCCGTCAGCGGTGACAAATAATTGTCTTAACCTGGTGTTCTCCGGGATGACCGCCATCAGTCCGGTTTGCGGGCCTTTGATCAGTTCTTCTACTACCGCCCGGGCCTCACCATTGAGATCCGATTCCGGTATTTGCCGCTCTTCAGCATGCAGCAGGCCATCACTTTCTGACAGAAAAAATAGCGTTACCGGTTTCATTTTTATTTCAGCGGTTCTACCGGCCACCTGCTCGGTTCCAGCTGGTCGGCCTTCATGCTTTATCTTTTCTTTCCGATTGCCAAACAAAAATATCAGAATAAGAACAATCAGAATTACCAGCAAAATCAGCATAATTCTGAGCTTCTTTTTTTTATGCTTATTGTTTCTCATGGCTTTTCATACAAATCGAAATACCCACTCAGACCGCGATAAATTGCTTCTGCCACCTGAGTTTGAAAATCTTCCGACTGCAGTTTTTTCTCTTCTTCCGGGTTGGTTATAAAAGCAATTTCCACCAGGATAGCCGGACAGGCTACCCCGGCCAGGACCTTAAAAGGAGCCTGTTTGATGCCGCGATTCTGGGTACTCAAAAACTGATTGAGCTGATTCTGAACAAACTCAGCCAGCTGGCTGCTCTGTTTGATATAGATTGATTGAGCCATATCCCAGAGGATCAACTTAAGATCATCAAAATCCTGTTCTCCCAGCCGATTTTCCAGCTCACCAGAATTATTTTCAAAGTAAGCCAGGCGCCGTGCTTCCTCATCAGTTGCATTGAGACTTAAAAAATAAGTTTCTGAGCCACGGGCATTGGTCCGCCTGGAACCATTGGCATGAATACTGATAAAAACATCGGCCTTATTATTGTTGGCGACCGCTGCCCGGCGGTCGAGGGCCACCACCACATCAGAATCTCTGGTCATAACTACCCGGTATTTAAGCTCCCCTTCAATTCTCTCCTTGAGCTTTTTAGCCACCGCCAGAGTAACATCTTTTTCCAGAGTTCCATAATTGCCTTTAGCGCCAGCTTCGATCCCCCCATGTCCGGGATCAATCACAATAGTTTTTACGCCTTTTGGGCGGGGACGGCCGGAAATTACTTCCTGGCTGACCCGTTCAGCCGGCGGGCTGCTAGCTCCAGAAGAACTTTCATTATTCCGGGAAGGCGAAGTTTTAGCCACAGTTTCAGCTGGCTGGCTTTCTCTGGCTGTGCCCATATTTTTCAGCTTGAAATTGAGTGTGAGCTCAAAAGGATTCTTTCGAGCAGATGAGGTAAAAGAAAAGTCAGGTGAACCAGTCTTGATTATCAGCAAATAAGCCTCAGGCGATTTAGCCAGGTCGATCGATTTAATGATCTGACTGGTAAAAGGAGATTTCTCCAGCTTCAAACCATTCAAAGCTCTAAAGGTGATAATTAAAGAGTCCGAAGATTTCTTCAGATTATAGGCAAGGTTAGAACTTCCACTTATCCTCACCACACTGGCCTGGGAGGAATCCTCCACAGTCACTTTGATGACCGGAATAGTTTTAGCAGCAGCCGGGGCTCCTTTGAGAGGAAAGCCCTGAGTGCTAACCAGAATCAAACTAATGGCGATGGTTGCAAAAATTTTTATGAATCTGGACATTATTTTGTCTATCAATTCACCTTTATAAAAAAATGGTGGAGGCGGCGGGAATCGAACCCGCGTCCGGAGGCATTCCACAGTCAGCCTCTACAGGCTTATCCTCTTCCTTGTATCTTGTTGAGCGATTCTCGAAGAGGAAGAGCATCACTCAACCAGCTCAAGAGTTAGTTCATCCGGCGAGCCCTGAGCACGCCCGCCAGACTATCCTGCTCAACGGCGTCTCGACCAGCCCGCAGGAAGAGCTGGCGGAGACGGCTGCACTTTCTATCAGGCAGCGACTGCAACAGGTTCTGCAGTTAATTTTTTCCCACCTGTTTAACGAGGTTGATGGGACCTCGGCCTGCAGCTTCTGCTTCACTACCTCCGTCGAGTCCATTTCGCCCCCGACAATTAGATTATAGGAGAGAGCCTCCACTATTGTCAATTAAAAGCAGGCTGCCGAACCGGCTCAGCCCTGAGGAATTAATATCTTAACTGGTCAGCGGCAAGGCGACATAGAAGGTCACCCATTTCCCCTGTTCTGATTCAAACCAGATCCGTCCTTTGTGGCTGTCAACTATCTTTTTGCAGATATAAAGTCCGAGACCGGAACCCTTGACTCCTTCTGTTCCGGGCTGTTTTAACCTTTCAAATTTCCTGAAAAGGCGCTGTCCATCCTCGGGTCTTATCCCCACCCCCTCATTGTAGACAGAAAAAATCATTTCATTATCTTTCTTTTCCAGGCCAAGTTTGACTTCTGTACCTTCATATCCATACTTGATAGCATTGTTGATAAGATTCCTGACCAGAATCTTCAACAGTCGTGGATCGCCGGTAATCTTGATGTCCTCCTGAAAATTTTTGGTAACCTTCATTTTCTTGCCATTGTCAGCTACTTCAGGCAGGTTGAGTACATCATCAACCACATCTTTGGCGAAATAGATTTCTTCTTTGAAGGCTGCCAGCTGATCCAGTTCCATTTTCGACAGATCTAAATAGCTGCGGATAATATCTTCAAGATATTCGCAGTTGCGGATAATTGTCTCCAGAATTTTCATCTGCTCTGGAGATAGCTGGCCAAAATAACCCTTGTAAAGCGTGGAGGCAGTGGTGTGAAGAGCAGAAAGCGGGCTTTTCAATTCGTGAGAGACAATAGCCATCAGGTCAAGCATATTGCGCTCTTTACCAGCCCGCGCCTCGAGCGCATTTTTGATGACCTCTCTCATTTCCTCCGGGGTAAAAGGCTTCGGAATATAATCGAAAGCTCCATTTTTCAAGGCTTCACGAGCTGTATCAACGCTGGCATAACCGGTAAAAATGATCACCGTGGTATCCGGCCTGACCTTTCTCAACCTGGCCAGCACTTCCATGCCGCCAATTCCAGGCATTTTTAAATCAGTAACCACAATGTCATAATCTCCATTAATAGCTTTGCTCAGACCTTCTTCCCCAGATTGGGCGGTATCTATCTCATAATCTGAGCTGGCAAAAATCCGCCGGCAACTGCGCAGGACGATTTCCTCGTCATCAATAAAGAGAATCCTTGGTTTGCTCATGTCTTTTCTCCTTCCGGTTCTAATCCACCGGCAATCTTATAATGAACTCTGTTCCCTCGCCGACTTTGCTCTTCACATCAATCGTACCATTATGTCGCTTGATGGCTCCATAAGCCATGGCCAGCCCCAGACCTGTACCTTTACCTTTTTCCTTGGTGGTGAAAAACGGTTCAAAAATCCGCTGCAGATTTTCCTCGCTTATCCCCACACCGGTATCAGCCACTCTTATTATAACCTCCCCCGCCTCGGAATCATACGAGGTTGAAATGGTCAGCTGACCGCCCTGGGGCATAGCATCAGCGGCGTTAACGGCCAGATTATTGATAACTGACCGGAATTCGTCAGCATCAATTCTAACCTCAGGCAAATTCTGATCAAGGTTTTTGACAATCTTAATATTCTGGAAACTGACGTGATTTTCTAAAATCTGCAGGGTCTCTTCAATGAGAGTATTAAGATCAACACTGACCTTTTCTGGTTTGTAGTCGCGGGCAAAATCCAGCAGACCCCTGACTATCTTACGACAGCGCAGAGTTTCTTCCGTAATGACTTTTAAATCTTCCTCGTAGGGAGTGCCCTTCAGCTCTTCCAGCAGCAGGCTGCTATAGGTCAGGATTCCAGTCAGCGGATTGTTGATTTCATGGGCGATGCCTGCCGCCAGCCGTCCGATTGAGGCTAATTTTTCTGACCGCAAAATTGTCTTCTCGGCCAGTTCTTTTAAACGGTTATCTCTTTCTTCTATAGCTTTAACCATGGCATTAAAAGATTCTTCTACTTCTCTTATCTCCTCGCTTTCTTTAGGTGAGATATCTATCAGGTGATAATTTCCCCTGGCCACTTCGGCGGTCAACTTTATCATTCTATTTATAGGTCGGGTATAGACATTGACCAGATAGGTGGAAATATAAATGGCGATCCCGGTCATCAGGAAAATCAGGACAAAATACAAGATAGTGGTCTGTCGCAGGATCTGATCAAATTTAGACTGAAGAATACCGACATATAGCATGCCGACTGGCTGACCTTCGATATCGCGCAGCAGAGTATAACCGGAAAGATAATAATCATTGACCACAAACGCCCGGCCGAGCCAATCCTTTCCCTGCTCAAAAACCTGGTGATAGACTTCCTCTGAGACAATCGTCCCGACTGCTCTTTTCCCATCTTTGTCCAGGACATTGGTCGCCACCCGGACATCTTCCAGAAAAATGGTGGTGGTTCCAACGTCTTTGCCTTTTATTTTCTCTTCTTTAAAGATGAACCTTCTAAAACGGTCAACAAAACGTTCGTTATTGTTAAGCAACACAGCTGCATAGAGAACCCCGACCAGTCTATTTCTCTGAAATATCGGCACCACTGTTTTAAGGACCAGAGCTCTTTCCTCGACCTCCCGACGCATGGTCCTGGCCCGTGGGGTCGGAATAATATTTATCAGCGTTCTCTCGGCCAGATCAGGCCCTTCATTTTTTATATTTTCATAGCCAAGGATACCTGTGCCAGCAGCGGGTTTTTTGTTTTTTAGAACCCATTGAATAAATTTATAATGAATAACACTGTCCCCATAAGCCTCAAAGTTGTTAGCTCGAACCAGAATAGTACCGTCGGGCTTAACCACATTGACAATATCGAAGCCGAATTCTTCTTTGATCTGGACAAGTTTCTCATAGAGATATTCTCTATTGCCGGCGGCTGTGGCATTGACTATCTCTGAAGTCCTGGACAGATACTCCACTATTTTTGCCCTGGTATTGATTTCTTCCTGATAAAGATCGTTAATAGCCTTCAAGCTGTTGCGCAGATTATCATAGGCTTCTCTGATGACGTTGCGGTTAATTGAGTTGATACCAATATAAATAGAAAGAGCACCCATCAGGAAAACAATAGTCAGAAGGCCGGTGATCAGCTTGAAACGCAAACTGGATCTTAAGGCAGAAGTCTTGCTCAGGAATTCCTTAAGATCCATGTTATTTTTTGAGGTTTTTCTCTATCTTTTCCAATAGCTCGTCAGGGTCAACCGGTTTATTCAGAAACTCATTGCGGCCAGGTAAAAAGCTCTCTTCCTGATCAAGAGAAAATCTGGAGTTAGTCACCTGGTCAATAGCGGTCAGGATAATGATGGGAATATCCCTAAAATCTTTAAATCTGGAATCTGGGCGATCACTTCTGATTTTATAAATAGCTTCAAAGCCAGCTGTGTCTGTTTCCATCATAACATCCATAATGACCAGGTCCGGTTTCGTTTCCAGCAATTTTTTCAAACCTTCTGCCCCGCTATAAGCAACCACCACCTCATAGCCTTTAAGACTTAAGATCTGACTTAAGGTGCCGGTCAGGTCACGGTCGTCATCAACCAGTAGTATTCTGGCCATGGTCATTTCCTCCCGGGAAGAAGGCGGTCATCTTCCTCGCCCAGAAGTTTATATATAACCCGGTTGCTTTCCAGAATTTTTGACTGTCGGTACATATCAACCGGAAACTCCATTTGTTTGAGCTCGACCGGTGCCACTTTCTTGTCAACCAGGCCCAGGGCCAGCGCCACCCCGAAAATAATGGCTTCCGGTCGAGGCGGACAGCCCGGGATAAAATAATTGACAGGAATGGCTTTATCCCCGCCACCGGTCACGTTGTAAGTATCATACCAGCATCCCCCGCCGATAGCACAGGAGCCGACAGCAAAGACCAGCTTCGGGGCCGGCACCGCCTGATAGGCTTTCTTGACCAGAGGCAACGTCGGTCTGGTCACCGCCCCCGAGAGTAGAATAGCATCAGCATGACGGGGAGAAGCAACCAGCCTGATACCGAATCTCTCCACATCATAATAGGGCGTTAAAACATTGAGGATTTCTATGTCGCAGCCATTGCAGGCTCCGCTGTTGCAATGATAAACCCAGACCGAGCGGCGAAAAGCTTTTTCCGTTAGTCTTTTCCACATGGCGATTTCTCCAGTTTTTCAGGACGTCGATAAGTAGCCGTTTTTTCCAGAAGCTCGGGTTCCAATTCAGGCGTTGATTGCCTTATGACTTTTCTGGCTTCCAGGCTATCATAACGGTAGCCAAGCATTTGCAGCTTATCGAGGGCATTCTTTATTTCCAGGTCGAAGCAGCGACCGCAGCGCTGACAGGTCATCATAAACAGCTCCATAGTCTCTGTTATATCCTGGCGATGATCGGTGGCCAGCTCAAAATTTTCGCTCATGGTAATGGCTTTTTCCGGGCAGAGGTCAGCACATCGACCGCAATACGTGCAGCGAGACGAATCATAAAGAAGAATCCTTATTTCCTGACAGATATCACGGAGGAAAATGGTTCTGGCCGGGCAGTTGCTGGCACAGCCGGCACAGCCAATACATTTGGTATGATCCCAGACAGGCTGGCCGCGAAAACCGGCAGGAGCCGGCCTGGGCTTATATGGATAACGCAGGGTAACTACCCCTGTCCTGGAAGGAATGGCCAGTTGTTTGATTTTATTCCAGAGCCACATTTTAACCCCTGCCTTTCATTATCACCAGCCCTTGACCGCACAACCAACCGCTATCAGGGCTAAAATTAAAAGCAAAGCGTAATATTTTAAAGCCTGGTCTATTCTAAAACGTGGATGAGTCGCTCCGATAAGAGAAATTAAGACGAAGACCACGATAATCAGCACTGTTTGCAGGAGCAGACTGAGAAAAAAATTGGCCGGCAAAATAAAACTTAAAAAGGAAGAGATAAGAAGCCAGGCATAAAACATTCTCTTAAGATTTAAAGTATAACGGAGCAAAGCATAATTGGGTCCGCTATATTCCATATAGGGACCTTCCAGAATTTCAACTTCAGCTTCAGCAATATCAAAAGGCTGTCTGGCGACAAAAGCCTGAAGAGCCAGAAGATAAACAACCAGCATCAGAAAATAGGAGACACCTCTGCTGACCGCCACGCCTGACACAGCAGCGGTCAAAGAAAAGCTACTGATTCTTACTGTGCCCAGAATTAAGAGCATGGCCAGAACCGGTTCGAGCATAACCGTGGTCATCATTTCGCGGCTGGCTCCGACCGCAGCAAAGGGATTCCCACTGGCTAAAGCACCAACCAGCAGACAGAAACCGCTCAGGGTCAAAAAATAAATCAGGGTCATTAAGTCTGACGAATGAGCTAAAATATTGGCCTGACCGGTTAGAGGGATAAGGGCAATAGCCGCCAGCATTGAGCTGAAGGACAGAACAGGTGCCAGAGAGTAGGCCCAGTTCCCGCCGGAATTTAAATTTTCCTTGCCCAGAAGTTTCAGAAGATCAAGATATGGCTGATATAGCGGTGGACCTTTCCTCGATTGAATCCAGGCGGTTAGCTTTCTCATCACCCCTTCCAGAAAAGGGGCCAGCAGCAGAAAATAGATTAAATTAATGAAGACAGCCACAACCTTCATGTCTTAGACCTCATCTCTCTGGACAGTTTTTCCAGCTCCTGTCGGCTTAAAATTCTGCCGGAAGCTGATCTTCTGTCTATAACCGCCACTCGGTCTGTACAGGAAATGCAGGGATCAATTGAGCCAACTATAATGGGAAAATCAGCCAGCTTGTTGTTTAACAACATGTCAGGTACAGCCTGAAGGTTGGGATAAGTTGGTGCTCGTACCCGCCAGCGTTCTGGACGGTTATCATCACCGGTAAGAACATAATGGACTGCTTCTCCCCGCGGTGCCTCTACTACCGACAATCCCTGTTGACCGGCTGGAATAGGATCTTCTATCTCAATAGCGAGAGGAGAACCCTGAAGCCTAGAAGCCAGTTTTTCCAGGCACTGATGGATTATCCTTATGGCCTCATAAATCTCTTTAATCCTGACCACCAGTGTTCCCCAGACATCACCAGAATCAGCCACCACGACCTCAAATTTCACCTCGTCATAGGCAGCATAAGGATGGTCTCTCCTGGCATCTATATCCAGCCCGCGGGCTCTGGCCACCGGCCCTACCAGATTCCACTCCTTCGCCTTTTCTCTGGAGAGATAACCCACACCTTTAGTTCTCCTGTGGATAGACTTATCCTTTATAATAGCTTTTTCCAGAGCCTGCACATCTTTTTCAACTTCAGCCAGGGTTTTCTTAATCAGCTCAGCTTTGGTCAGATCAATATCACGCCTTACGCCCCCGATGATGACCATGCCGTAAGTCTTCCTGTTGCCGGTCAGGCTTTCGGCCAGCCACATTATTTTCTCTCTTATTCTCCAGGCCTGCATAAAAACCGTATCAAAGCCGATCAGATGGCCGGCCACTCCCAGCCACATCAGGTGGGAATGAAGCCTTTCTATTTCCAGCATAATTGTTCTGATAAACTCAGCCCGCCGGGGAATTTTAAGGCCCGAAGCCGCCTCCACTGCCTGGGCATAATTGACCGAATGCACCGAACCGCAGATCCCGCAGATCCGTTCAGCTACAAAAGGTATTTCATTATAAGTCAGCTCCGTTGCCGCTAATTTTTCAATGCCCCGATGAACCATAAAACCTCTGTACTCACAGCCCTTAATTTCTTCTCCATCTACATAAACAGCAAAATGAGCAGGCTCATGCAGACAGGCATGAAAAGGTCCAAAGGGAATTATAGAACTGCCAGGTGGAGCCTCGTCGAGCCGAAAAGCTACCTCTTCGGCCGCAGGCGGCATCAGATCATAAGGGACCTCCTGGCGTAGAGGATAAATTCCCTCCGGCCAGTCATCAGACAGTACCAGGCGTTTGGGATGGGGATGATTTTTAAAATGAAGTCCGAGAAGGTCAATATATTCACGCTCTGACCAGCCAGCACCGGGAATGAAAGGAGTAAGCGAATCAAATTCTGGCTCATCTTCTGTCGTCAAAGCCCTGATCGCCACCAGTAGTGAATCAGCATCGAAGGCAAAGGTGTGAACCATGGCCAGACCCCGGCCATTCTTTCTGGCCTCATAGCCAACACCCATCTGATAACGGGCACCCGCTCTCATCAGCTGGTTGGCCGTCTCGACCAATGCTTCTTTTTTTATATCAATAAACAGACGGTTTTCTTCCAGACTGCTTGCCGCCAGAAAATTTCCTTTTAATTCATCCTTAAGCAGGTTCAGCAATTCATCTTTTCTGCTCATTCTATTTCACCTTTTTGCTGACTATCAGGCAAAACAGCCAGCTCATTATCGTCAATAACCTTTTTAGGCGATCCGCCCGTCCACCAGAAAAATTTCTTTAAATCAGAGAAGACATGACGGTCAGCATAAACATTGTTCGAATTTAAGTCCTGATATCCAGAAAGCCAGGCAGGAACTTTGATTTCGGCTGGATGCGCCGATCGGCTAAACCAGTAGGCCAGGAAAGCTAATAAAACAATAAGAAACAGCATTAAAAGCGGGGAAGTGGCAGCCAGGAGGCTCTGGCCGTCATAAATTTTCAAATTGAGCATATTTCCACTCAGTACATCCCCACCAGCTTCAGGCAAAAGAAAGCCAGAAGAAAGCCCAAGACTCCGGTTAATCAGTTTAACATAGCCCATAGGAAGAAAAGCCTGGCTCAAGCAAATGATGGTCAGGAAGATTTCAGAAGCCAGCAACTTCCAGGGAACTTCCTTGATGCTCTTTTTTAATTTCCAGCTGGCCCCGGCCGAAGTAAAAGCCAGACCGAAGAACTTGACATAGCAGGCTAAGGTAAAAGCAGCGGTGAATAGAGCAATAATACCGGATAGTGTCAGCAGCAAGCTGTTCCGGCCGGCCAGAAAATTAGAAGAAATCATTAACCATTTGCTGACAAAACCACTGGAAGCTGGCATACCAGAGATAGAATAAGAGGCAATGGCTGCCAGAAAGCCACTAACTGGCATGACAGCCAGCAGCCCCCCCAGGCGGTTCAAATCACGTGTGCCGGTGGCATAAAGGAGGTTTCCTCCCAGTAGAAAAAGAAGACCCTTAAAAATGCCGTGGTTAAGGCTATGATAAACAGCAGCGATAAAAATAACTGAGGCCAGGGATTTGGCCAGCAGAGAAGAACTATTCCAGGCGAGCAAACTACTCCCCAGAGCAAAAATTATGTAGCCGACCTGCCCGATCGAGCTATAAGCCAGAAGACGGAGATAGTCGCTCTGCTTGATAGCCTGAACAGTACCAATGAAAAGCGTTAGTACTCCAGCCACCACCAGTACTTTTCCCCAGAGTTCAGGATTAAAAGCTGCGCCTGCATTTTTGGCCACAAAGAAAAAAATCCGGATTAACCCGAAAACGCCGGTCTTTTCCAGAATACCGGCCAGAAGAGAAGAGACCTGAGGCCAGGCAGTCGAATAGGCTTCGGGGATCCACCACTGTCCAAAAGGGAAAACTCCCGTTTTTATTCCGAAGCCCAGGAAGAGGAGGCTGAAAAATAAGATAGCCTGCCAGGGACCACTCTGTGCGAGCTTCAAGCCAACAGTACCCAGCGAATCACCAAATACATAGCCTTTGGCCAGGAAAGCAGAACCCGTAATCAGAAGCCAGGCGGCTTCCATAAAAAGAAGATAAACTAAAGCCGGCCGGGCAGAAATTTTAACCGGCCTTCCCCATCTAACCAGGAGATAAGAAGAGATAACCATTAACTGCCAGGCCAGGGTAAAACCTGGTCCAAGATCATCAACGGTAAGCAGTCCGGCCAGACCACCAATAAACAGGGGCAAGACCAGATAAAACTTCCACAGTTCGTCGGCTTTATATTTTTTGACAAAATCCAGCGAAAAAAAGACCGAGGCCAGGGTTAATATGGCCAGAAGAAGGAGAAAAAGAGCTGATAAGCCATCAATTAAAAATGGCAGATGAAAAGCTGCGACTTTAACCTCGAACTCAAAGGGCAATCCTCCTTTCCCGAGGATGGATAGGGAGATTAAGATCAGTATCAAGCAACTCAGACCGAGCAGGAAAGTCCCTGCCGGGCGAAGGTAATTAGCTTTCTTCTTCAGGATCAGAGCCAGGAAGGAAGCCAGAAGCAAACTCAGCCAGAACAGCCAGAAACCTGACAGGGTAGTCATCAGCCTTTCTCCCTTTCAACCTGAATTGTTGTCTGTTCGCCCACCTTTTCAAGAGGTGCAGCTTTATCCAGGATCTTTTCAAAAATGGTTATCAGTTCGTCGGTGATCTTTTTGATATGAGGAGTCAATTCCTGGCCAAAACTGGTGGTTTCAGGAACAACACCCAGGAGAAAAACCTTCTTACCAGTCTTCTCCAGCAGCTGAGCGGTTAACCTCAGGGATAATTTATGAGTCGAAACAATCTGGCTGACCTCTTCCAGCTCAGCCAGCGGACCAAATATAACTGTGCCGGCTGGCGCATCGAAAAGAACAGCATCTATGAAAATTACATTCTCAACATCTTTTTGAGCCAGGGGGAAGGCATAATTTTCAGGCACATCTTCAACAACTAGCAGGTTATCGGAAGGAAAGAGTATTTTTGTCTTAATCGACTCTATAAAATACAGGCCAAAACCGTCATCACCGCGCAATTTATTGCCGATGCCGACCAGACAGGTTCGACCGGCCAGGACTTGCTGCAAATTCTCGAGGGCTTCCATTTAGATCTGCTCTCCCAGAGTTCTAATTTGCTTATAAGTGTAAACAGGTCCATCCACACAGACCAGTGTCCGGCCTATAGCGCAATGTTGGCATTTGCCAATCCCGCATTTCATATGCCTTTCCAGGGTTGAATAAATATTCTGCTCTTTTATCCCTTTTAGTTTGAGTTCTTTAATCACAGCGTTAAACATGACGGGTGGCCCGCAAACAAAGGCCACTGTGTTGGACACCGGCAGATCAAGTTTAGCCGTCAGATGATTGACAAAACCAACTTCTCCAGACCAGCCCGGTTCTGGCCTATCAATTGTAAAGTGAGTCTCAAAGTTTTCTGTCGCCTGCCATTCTTTTATGCTCTCCTTGTACATCAATTCCTTTGAGCTTTTGGCCCCGTAAACCAGGATGACCCGACCAAAATCCTGTCGGTGCTGGAGGACATGAACAATCGACGAGCGAAGTGGAATCAGACCGATCCCTCCCGCCACATAGATGATATTGCTTCCCTTTATTTCTTCGAAAGGAAAACCATTGCCAAAGGGGCCCCTGACCCCGATTTTGTCGCCCGGTTCGAGCCGATGCAGAGCAGCAGTTACTTTCCCCACCCTCCTCACCGAAATATGCTTGCGGTCATTCTCGGGACTGAAAGGCAAAGAAACAGCGAATTCGCCTGCTTTAAAAACAGTGCACATAATAAATTGACCGGAGCGGATTTTAAAAGCCTCCTCGATTTCTGGCCGGTCGAGAGTGAAATAAAAGCTTTTGACCTCTTCAATTTCATCCCTGATATCAACGATAGTGGCAATTTCTGGAATAGAGACTATGGGCACTAAACTTTTATTCATAGCTTTTATTCTCCAGATTCTCCAGTTATTTCACGTCTGATGTAGGTTACGACATTAGGCAAACCTATATCACCGGGACAGACTCTGGCACATCGACCGCAACCAACACAGCCAGGGCGAAGATATTTTTTTGACTGCGAATAAGAAAGCTTGCAGAAGAATCTCTTATTGCGGCGGTCTTCGACCGGTTTCCTTGGATTGTTATCACCGGCCATTTTCGTATAACCTTCAAACGAACAGGAATCCCAGGTCCTCAGGCGGTTGGTCTCCCCGCTGGCCAGATTAGCATCCTCAATATTAAAACAGGAGCAGGTGGGACAAACAAAAGAGCAGGCTCCGCACTCAAAACACTGATTACCGATATATTCCCAGACCTCAGGTTTGATAAAGCCGGTGGTCAACCGATTGGTCGCCCGAGAAATCCAGGCCTTGTTTTCCAGGGCAAAGCGATCAAACGAAGAGACAGAATCATCTACAATTTTTTTCTTCAGGGTTAAAGCTTCCGGGCCTGCTTCAGGCAGGTGAAGATCGGCAATTAAAGCCAGGCCTTTTTTTGAACCAGCTTCAACCAGGTAACCGCGTCCGGTAAAAGTCAAATCCAGATCAAAACCATCTTTAGCCGCCGGCCCGCTATCCGTACAGACACAGAAACACTGAGGAAACGGACGCAGACAGGTATTGGAGATAATGAACAGCTTTTTTCGGTGAGCCAGATAAAATTCATCAACATATTCCTGGTCGAGGAAAAAGCGATCGAGACAGAGTAAACCAGTCAGATCGCAAGATCTCAAACCAATTAAAGCCTTCGGTTCGAGAAGATTGATCTGTTCAATTCTGACTTCTTTTGTCTCTGGCTGGTAGCGATATTTAAGAATTTCTTCATAGTGAGGGAAAAGAATAAATTTGGGTGGGTTATAAGGAATGGCCGCCTGCAAATCCAGCTCGGACCAGTCAGACAGATGATCAAAGATCACCTCACCAGATACACGGTCATGGCGCGGACCAAAAATTTTATACTCTTCGGCCAGTTTTTTAACCAGCAACAGTAACTGTTCCTTTGTCAGCCAGTACATAGCTTAAACCACCTTTTCCAATCTGACCGGCAGAAAGAACTCCTCGTTCTTTTCTAAGTCAGCCACCTGCCGGTGAAGAAATTCTGGAATCATTTCATCAATAAAGTAAGGTATATAAAGCATACCGGGCAGAATATCGCCTGAAATTCTGGCGGCCAGCCTGACCTCAGCCGATTCAGCCACCACCCTCACCATTTGTTTTTCTCTCAAGCCAAGACGGCTGGCATCTTCTGTCGAAATTTCAACAAAACCTCTGGGATAAAGAAGGAGAAGGGCATTATATTCGCGTTTGGGGATAAAAGTTCTTTTCATGACGGAATTCTGGTGCCAGAAATAATTGCTCCGCCCCACTACTAATTTAAAGGGAAACTCTTTTTGAATCTCCGGCTCACCGGTCAGTTTTTCCTCCTGGCCGTTTACCTGAACAAATTGAAAGCGCCGGCCTGCTTCTTCTACCAGCAAGCAATCTGTACCTTCAGGATGAAGATCATCCGCTGGCCATTTCAAGCCAAGTCTGGTCTTGAGTTTTTCGTAACTCAGACCTTGATAATAAGGAATCAGCTGACTTATCTCACCCATGATGCTTTCAACCGAATGATAATTCCAGTCATGCCCGAGAGCCAGGGCCAGGTTAGTCAGAGTTTTCCATAAGGGACGTACCCCGGCTGGGGGCTCGATTCTTTTCTGAACCAGCTGAACTCGACGTTCAGAGTTGGTATAAGTTCCATCCTCTTCAATGTAGCTCGTTCTGGGAAAAATAACATGAGCCAGAGAGGCAAACGGATTCTCATAAGCACCAAAATAAACTATTAAATCAAGCTGTCTTATTCGGTTGACATGTCTGATAATTTCCTCATCATGATCAACAACAAAAAGAGCCTTTATATCTTTCTCTTCCGACAGGCAGGTGTCGACATTCTTACCTGGCCAGCGCTCCAGCCTGGTCTGCCAGAAATTTTCGAGTCTCTCCCAGGCCAACTCATCCTCAACCGAAGCGTAACCAGGCAGGAAAACAGGCGAAAGGCCCATATCATAGCTGCCCAGAAGATTACTGATGCCAGTAACGGGATTTATCCCGCTGCCACGTCGTCCAATTTTCCCGGCTAAAAGGAAAAGGTTAAAGAGAGCAGCCATTGTTCGGCGATCAAGACTCTGCACTCCGGTTGGGTAAAAGGCATAAGCTGAATTAGATTCTATTAACTTTTCAGTCAATTCAGTCATCTCTTCTCTGCTTATACCGGTCAGCTCTACTATCTTTTCAATTTCGATCTGCTTTAACTCGTCGAGAAAAGCCTGACTGTTGACTGTAAACCTTGACAGGTAATCATCATCAATAGCCTTCTCCTCAACCAGAACTCTGGCTAAACCCTGGAGCAGGTAAAAAATTGTTCCCGGCCTGGGTCTAAGATGTAGCTGGCTGAGTCTGGCCATTTGCGTCTTCCGGGGAGAAATGGTTGCTAAAAAAGTCCCGCCTCGATGGGCATGATGGATTTCGCTGGCGATAATCGGATTCTGCTTGGTCAGGTCGCCGCCGACAACCAGGATAAAATCAGCCTGTCTCAATTCAGCCAGCGTCCCGGTCATGGCTGGCCAGCCACAGCCCTCAAGAAGCACCCTGGCACTTTCTTCCTGACCGGCATCAGACGATAGGCTTAGATTATTTGTTTTCAGGATCGTCCTGGCAAACTTACCCAGCAGATAATTCTCTTCGTTAGAGGCCCGAGGAGAACCAAGAACAGCTAGCTGGCGGCCAGACAGTTTTTTTACCTTTTCCACCACATAATCAAGAGCTTCTTCATAAGAGACAGGCTTGAAACTGCCACCGTCTTTAATGAGGGGCTGGGTAATTCTATCTTCCGTCTGCAAGAGCTCGTGAATATGCCAGCCGCGGACACATAGCCGGCCACGACTCAATGGATGACCGGACACGGGATAAACACCTCTTACCCGGTTGCCTTCCACCCGCAGCAGGTGGCCACAACCAGTACCGCAGAAGTTGCATATACCTCGATAATAAGGCAATCTTTTTCTCCTCGGCAGTCAGGTTTTGAGACTTATATTTTTTCTCTTGCGTTTTAAAATCAAAAATACCAGAAAACGCTAATCTTGTAAACTGTTTAAGTTCAGACGCGAAATAAAAATGCTCAGAAGATACCTGGTGTTGTAAAGAGTTGAGATCCCTCCCAGGAACCTTTCTTTAATCATACCCTTGGGCAATTCGTCGATGGCCGCTTTCAGTTCGTCCAGTGAAGCCTGCAGGCGACTGAAAGAAGAAACGAGAAGCGGCAGGTCTCCCGAACGTTGGTAATCGTCCAGGAGTCCGGCTATTGATTCGGGCTGATCAAAAGCCCGTCTGAAAAAATCCTTAACTGCAGCCGGCAGCCCGGCCAGGGCCTTTTCCAGCAGACAGCATCTGGCCAGTTGATAACCAAGCCTGACTTCATCCAGGTCTCTTTTAACAAATTTCTCTGGATGAAGTTCAAAATAAGCCTGCCCCAGGGCTTCCATTTGCCGGCTGTCCAGATCAAAATCACCGCCCAGCTTTCTGACCTCCTGGCAAAAGACTTCCAGATCTGAATTTTGCCGAAAAAGGTCAGCCAGAGAAATACTCATTTTCTAATTGGTAAATGGGCCAGGAGGCCTCAGGACTTTTTTCTGTGTTTTTCAATTACACCGAGCAGCAAATCGAAATTGACCGGCTTCTGAAAAACTCCATTAAAACCTAACTCGTCAAGACCAATAGTTCGGGCGGTGGCATCACCGATAGTACTTAACAGAAAAACTGGCAGCTCAGGTTGTTCTTTCTTGATCACCCCGGCCACTTTTGCCCCGGCATCTATGTCTTCCATCATCATATCGCATAGAACAATATCTGGATGAACCTGATGGAAAAGCTCAAGCCCTTCCTTCCCACTTAAGGCTGTGAACACCTCATAGCCACTGGCTTCCAGAATAGCTTTAACTGAAACACAAATAGCCGGATCGTCATCTATCACCAGAATTTTGGTTTTATCAGGCATTGGTTCCTCCTGAATTTATTAGACTTATATATAACACACAAAAAGGATTAAAGAAAGAGGAAGCTGGCAGCTATCTCTGGCTGAGCGGGAAGCCAGATGAGCAAGTCAAACAGATAGCCAGTTTTGCCTTTACCCGGGAAAGCTTAAAATATCAGAAAGAAAAGATTGATGAAATAAAAAAATGGCGGGGCCGACGAGGCTCGAACTCGCGACCTCCGGCGTGACAGGCCGGCGTTCTAACCAGCTGAACTACGACCCCGCCCAGGGCGACTAAATTATAAACAAAGACAACTTAAGTTGCAAGCCGTGGCCCGGCCTGGAACCTAACCTTTAAGCCCGATCCTCAGGTCAGAAAAATACCTGACTTTGTTCTAGCCATTGCCTTGAAATCAAAATTAACCTCAAACTTTTTCAAAAGACATTTTTTCCAGCGCAGCAATCCGCTCTTCAATTGGGGGATGAGTGCTGAATAATTTGTTGACCCGGCCTTTTACATTTTTCAGAGGGTTAACAATGTAAAGATGCGCCGTCGCCTTGTTGGCCACTTCCAGTGGTTCAGGATCAGCAGCCAGCTTTCTGAGGGCAGAAGCCAGACCAGCAGGATATCTGGTCAGCATAGCCCCGTTAGCGTCAGCCAGGAATTCTCGCCGCCTGGAAATAGCCAGCTGAATCAGCTGAGCAACAAGCGGAGAAAGTATGGCCAGAACCAGGCCGATGCCGAATATAATCAGACCGACACTTCCCCCACCTTTTTCCCGGTCTCTTTTCCGGCCACCTCCCCACCAGAAGCTCTTCATCATCCAGTCCGAAAGCAACGCTACGATGCCAACCATCACGACGGCTACGGTCTGAAGAAGGACGTCATAATTTTTTATATGGGACATCTCATGGGCAATAACGCCTTCCAGTTCGAGACGATTTAACTTCTGCAGCAGGCCGGTGGTAACACAAATAACCGAATGCTCGGGATTACGGCCGGTAGCAAAAGCGTTAGGTGCTGAGTCATCAATAAGATAACAACGCGGAGCAGGGATACCGGCGGCCAGAGCCAGCCCTTCGACGGTATGATAAAGATAAGGATATTCCTCTTTGCTTACCGGGCGAGCCCCGCTGATGGCCAGAACAATTTTATCGCTGGAATAATATCCGCCTATGGCTGTAGCCAGGGAAATGATAAGAGCCAGCACCAACCCGCCTTCACCCCAGCCTGTAACCTGTTCAAAGGCCCAGACTACCAGGAAAACAAAAGCTATAAAAAACAGGACCAGAAAAATAGATTTGACTTTGTTAGCAGTTATCTGTTCATACATGCGATAAGGCTACTTTATAATCAGGTGAAAAGAACCAGGCTTCAGCCACTTCCATCAGGATTTCAGAATGAAACTTTTACCGGCCCACGAGCTTCCGGTTCTTCTATTTCAAAATATTCTTTAGGCTTAAAACCGAACAGGCTGGCAATGATATTAGAAGGAAACACCTGTTGTTTCATATTGAATTTCATAACAGTATCATTGTAAAACTGTCGGGCATAGGCAATCTTGCTTTCAGTGCCAGCCAGTTCTTCCTGCAGCAGAAGAAAATTCTGATTGGCCTTGAGCTCGGGATAATTCTCCACGACAGCAAAAAGCGACTTCAAAGCACCGGTCAGCATATTCTCAGCTTCCCCCTGCTCTTTAACCGTCTGAGCATGGATAGCCTTAGCCCTGGCCTCTGTTACTTTTTCAAAAACTTCTCTTTCATGTTTGGCATATCCCTTAACCGTCTCCACCAGATTCGGGATAAGGTCATAGCGCCGTCTGAGCTGAACATCAACCTGAGCCCAGGCATTATCGCAGCGATTCCTCAGAACGACCAGGCTATTGTAAATAGCAATGCCCATAATGACCAGCAGCCCTAGAATTATCAAAAGAATAACCACCGCACTCATTGATTTCTCCTTTCTGACATCAACCTAATATTTAAAAGATTGGCTGAAAGGAAGGATATAAGCCTTAGGCAAAAAAATCAAGCTTTTAAAAGCTGATAAAAAAATTCTGATTGACTTAAATTTATTTTAAATGTTATATTCTGGCTCGAATATATGGCTGAGATTATTGCAATAATAATAGCAATTTATAGCCCGAAGGAGGTTTCTGAATGGCTAACTTAAAGGAAAAATTTGTTTCCAAACTGATGCCCATGCGTGACCGGATTCAAAAGATCCAGAAAGAGCATGGGGAGCTCAAAATTTCAGACGTCACCATCAGTCAAACATATGGTGGCATGCGCGGAGTGAAATGCATGATCTGGGAATGCTCATCGCTCGATCCCAATGAGGGAATTCGCTTCCGTGGTTTTACCATTCCTGAGGTCCGGGAAAAGCTGCCCAAGGCCCCCGGTAGTGAAGAACCCCTGCCAGAAGGAATGTTTTATCTTCTGCTGACGGGTGATATCCCGACTTATGAAGACTGCCAGGAAATAACCGAAGACTGGCGAAAGAGAAGTGAACTACCTAAATATCTAATTGATGTTCTCCGGAGCTTACCTGTTGAGACTCATCCCATGACTCAATTTGCTATAGCTATCATGCAGCTTCAAAAAGATTCCGTTTTTGCTGAAAGATATCGGCAGGGGATTCACAAGCTTGATTACTGGGACCCAATGTATGAAGACACGATGAACATTCTGGCTAAATTGCCAGCTATCGCCTCCTACATTTACCGCCGCACCTATAAAGGCGACAAGCATATCCCGGCTGATCCAAAATTAGACTGGGGCGCCAATTTTGCTCACATGCTGGGCGTAACCGATGATCCCGCTTTTAAGGATTTAATGAGGCTCTATCTTGTTCTTCACTGCGACCATGAAGGCGGCAATGTTTCCGCTCATACCTGCCGTCTCGTTGGTTCAGCTCTTTCCGATGCCTATTATTCTTTATCCGCTTCCATGGCCGGTCTGGCCGGACCGCTGCACGGCCTGGCCAACCAGGAAGTCCTGCGCTGGATCATGGAACTGATGGAAAAACTCGGCAACACCCCGACCAAGGAACAGATCAGCCAGTACATCTGGGATACACTGAATGCTGGTAAGGTCGTTCCTGGCTATGGTCACGCTGTTCTCCGCAAAACCGACCCGAGATTTATAGCTCAGAGGGAATTTGCTCTCAAACACCTGCCTGATGATGAAATCTTTAAGGTTGTCAGCCTGGTTTTTGAAGTTGCCCCTGACATCCTGACGAAACATGGCAAAGCTAAAAATCCCTGGCCTAACGTTGATGCTCATTCTGGTTGTCTGCTCTGGCATTATGGGGTAAGAGAATACGATTTTTACACTGTTTTCTTCGGTGTATCGAGGGCTATGGGAGTTCTGGCTCAGCTGGTCTGGGACAGAGGCCTTGGCCTGCCAATTGAAAGACCAAAGAGTGTCACCACCGAGTGGGTAGAAGAATTTATTGCTTCTCAGCAAGCACCTAAAGCCTGAGTTCATATTACCAACTGACGATCAAGGGCTGCCCCGGCGGGCAGCCCTTTTTATTTCTCTATTGGGATAGAATTATCCATTGGAGCAGTTCCACCTTTTTATTTCCTGTTTAATTTAAACAGCTCCCCCTCTCATCCCAATCACAGTTTGAATTTTCCTCCCAGCTAAACTAAAATCGGGGCATGGAAGCTTTGAGAATCTATACGGAAAAGCCATACTGCTTACAGGGCGAGGTGACTGTCAGCGGAGCTAAAAACGCTGTTTTGCCGGCCATAGCCGCCTGCCTGCTGACCGAAGACGCTCTAGAACTGAACAATGTGCCTCTGGTTAAAGATGTTCAGACCATGCTAACCCTTATCAGCGAGCTGGGGGCCAGCTGTGCCCTCGACGAAAAGCACAGGACTCTAACTCTTCAGGCCAAAAAAATTAAATCGACTGAGGCTCCTTATAAGCTGGTCAGAGCCATGAGAGCTTCTATTCTTGTCCTCGGTCCGCTGCTGGCCAGAAGCGGCCAGGCCACTGTTGCCTTGCCAGGAGGCTGCGCCATTGGTACCAGGCCGGTTGATCTCCACATTAGTGGCCTGCAGAAACTCGGGGCCAATCTGAAGATTGAACACGGTTATATCATCGCTGAGGCCAGAAGACTCAAGGGCACAGAAATTGAATTCGAAAAAAAGACAGTGACTGGTACAGAAAATCTGGTCATGGCTGCCTGTCTGGCCAGGGGTGAAACCGTGCTTAAGAATTGCGCTCTCGAGCCCGAAGTGGTTAACCTGTGCGAACTGCTGGTTAAGATGGGAGCTAAGATAGATGGCATTGGGGAAGAGACATTAAGAATTACCGGCAGCAGGGATCTAGGTGGGGCGAAACATCGCGTTATTCCTGACCGGATAGAAACCGGCACCTTCATGGTGGCTTCAGCGCTGACCAGGGGTGATTTAATTCTAAAAGAGGTTGAACCACGACACATCGAAGCTATCACTGATAAGCTGATTATCGCTGGCAGCCAGGTCGAACAGGTCAGTCCTAATATCATACGGGTCAGAGGCTCCGAAGAAATAAAACCACAGGATATAACGACTGCTCCCTATCCTGGCTTTCCGACTGATATGCAAGCTCAGTTTATGGTATTAATGACTCAGGCCAATGGCCGCTCTATAATTACCGAAACCATCTTTGACCGGCGCTTCGCTCATGCTAATGAGCTGCTGCGATTAGGGGCTTCGATCGAAATTGAAGGAGACAAAGCCATTATAAAGGGGAAGACTTCTCTTTCCGGGGCAGAAGTCATGGCGACTGATTTACGGGCTTCAGCTTGTCTGGTTCTGGCCGGTCTGATCGCTACCGGTCAGACAACCATTAATGATATTGAGCATCTTGACCGTGGATATGAGAGAATTGAAGAAAAACTTCGTCAGCTCGGGGTCAGAATAGAGCGTTTTATAAGCAATAATAACAACCATAGAAAGGTGGAGGTAAAATCATGACTGATTGTCTTTTCTGCCGCATTGTCAATAAAGAAATCCCTTCCAGATTGGTCTACGAAGATGAAAAGGTGCTGGCTTTTGAGGACATTAAACCACAGGCCCCGGCTCATATTTTAATAATACCCAAAAAACATCTGGCTTCGCTCAAAGAAGCGGATGAAAATGACCAGAACCTTCTTGGCTACCTTCTTCTGACGGCCAGGAAGATTGCCCAGGACAAAGGACTGGCGGAGAGCGGCTTTAGACTGGTCATCAACAGCGGTCCAGATTCAGGGCAGGAAGTATATCATCTTCATGTCCATCTGTTAGGAGGTCGCCGTTTTGGCTGGCCGCCGGGTTAAGCCGTTTGGTGTTGACCAAAAACGACTGACAGATAAGTCCGGTTAAAGGCGACTGATATTATGGCTTATTTGATTGATGGCAACAATTTGATGGGTCAGGCTGATCCTTATTTTAAATTCAATAGTTCGAGCCGCAGTCAGCTTATCGGTCGGCTCCTTCTCTTCCAGAAAGCAACCAGAGCAAGACTGTTCCTGGTTTTCGACGGGCGTCCTCCGGAAGATGACCGGGCGATTAAACTTAATCCTAAGTTTACTGTTTTGTTTCCTGAGCCAGGACAGTCTGCTGATGAACTCATTGAAGAATTGCTCAACTGTAAAAAAGATAGACGTTATTATCAAGTAGTCAGCTCCGACCGAGGAGTAAGAGAAATCGCCCGGCAGCATGGGGTAAAATCAATGACCTGTCAGGAATTCTGGAAAGAGCTAAAAAAGATTTTAAAGGACAGCCGTGCTAGCCGGGAACTCGAAAAACAGACCGAGGCTTCGACTCCCCTTGAGATTTCGCTCTGGGATGAGCTTTTTGGCCGAAAATGAAAAGTTTTTCTATTATCGGAGCAGGAAAAGTAGGGGTCGCGCTGGGGCTGGCCCTGGTCAATAAAGGTTTAAGACTAAAATACATATCAGATTGTAATCCAGATGCCGCCCGCCGGGCAGAAAAATTAATAAAAATGGGGAAGACGACACAGAATAATCGGCTGGCAACACAGGCGGCAGAGATAAGTTTTATCTGCGTCCCGGATGGGTTGATAAGGAAAGTAGTCAGGGAACTGTCGGAGCTGGCCCTCGACGGACACTATATTTTCCATACGAGCGGGGCAGTTACTTCCAGGGTTCTCCGCCCGTTGTCCAGACAGGGGGCCGTCGTTGCTTCCTTCCATCCGATACAGACTTTCGCCACAACCTGCCCTGACCCGGATATTTTCCGCGGTATTTTTTTTAGCCTGGAGGGAGATGAGAAGGCTATCGAGCTCGGCCAGTCTCTGGCTGGAAAACTTCAGTCCGGGGTTATTTTGATTTCGCCTGCCAATAAACCTTTATATCATCTGGCTTGCTCTATGGCTTCCAATTTTATGGTCGTTCTGCTGGCCGAAGTTAAAAACCTGTTTGAACTCCTTGGGCTGGACGAAAAAGCCTGTCTGGAAGTCATTTATCCTTTGCTGAGCAGAACCCTTCTTAATGTTAAAGAACTTGGCTGTGAACAGAGCTTGACCGGACCCATTTTAAGAGGTGATCTGAAGACGGTCAAGGGACATCTAAAGGCCCTGTCATCACAACCTGATCTGGAAAAACTCTACCGCTTGATGTCTCTGGAAGCCCTAAAAATGGCTGAGAAAAGAGGGCTCAGCGCCTCAAAGGTTAAAGCATTGAAGCGTCTGCTGGTACAAAAATAACTTCTTCTTCCAGCCAGAGGCCAAAATTTTGATGCACCATCTCCTGCAGGCGATGGGCTAATTCCTTAACGTCCCGGGCGGTTGCTCCGCCTAGATTGATGATAAAATTGCAGTGGCCGTGAAAGACTGCCGCGCCGCCCACCTGCATTCCTCTGGCTCCGGATTTTTCAAGCAACAAGCCGGCCGCCACTTTTTGACCGTCAGGCAGTACAGGATTTTTAAAATAGCTACCAGCGCAGGCCACCGAACGTGGGGGGTGCTTGCGCTCACGCTGCTCAAGATAGTCTTTAACTTGGCGCTCAATCTCACTTTTATCACCGGGTTCAACGGCTAAAAAAACTTTAAGAACGACCTGATGATCCTTTTTTAAATTAGAAAACCGGTAGCCAAATCCCAGCTCCGATTGTTTTAGAGTAATAAGGCGTCTGTCCCGGCTGAAAATTAGAACCTCAGATACTTTCTCTCCAATAGACTGTCCGAAGGCCCCGGCGTTGCCATAAATGGCTCCTCCTACTGTTCCCGGAATACCAGCCAGAAATTCCAGCCCCTTTAATCCCTTAGAAATTGCAAATCTGACCACCTGTTGAAGATCGCTACCCGAATCGATTTCCAGCAGACCTTGCTCGGGGTGAAAATTAATAGCTAAAGCTTTGTTTCTGATAATCAGTCCATTAAAGCCTATATCATCAAATAGAAGATTATAACCACCACCAATAAGGTAAAAAGGAAACCGGCGAGAGCTGACTGCTGAGACAGCTTTAATCAGCTGATCAGTACTGGTAACTTCAATAAAATAACGGGCCAGTCCACCTATTTTAAAACTTGAATAATCAGATAGGGCTACATCCTTTTTGAGCTTCAATCCAGTCTCAGCCTGAAAAAACTGTTCAAAATCAAAATCTTGCATCTTTTTTTCTTTTTTTTAGTTTTTTATTATATATAAGTGAGATGGTTAAGTCTAACCCTGCCTGTCTGGAAAGCGGTACCAGGCAAGCTCGATTTCAAGGCAGGTTAATTAATAATTGACTTTTTAGTTGATTAAGGGCAAGATAATTAGCAAATTAATTTAAATGAGAGGTTTAGAGATGAAAAGAATCCAGCTGATGTTTTTACTTTTAGTTTTGGCCAGCAGCCTGGCTCTGGCTCAAAACCCAGCTGACGAAGCTTATATTAAAGCCATGCAAACGAGTGACCCCTGCCAGCGAGTTCAATTATTAAAAAATTATATCAATACTTACGCTGGAAAAGGCACAACCTATGAGAACTACGCCTATGCCAACCTTTGCCTGACACCCTGTAAGACCAAGACGGTGGAAGAAACGATTACTTATGGCGAAAAAGCCCTGAGCCTAGGCGGCCTCGATGATACCACTAAATGCCAGGTCTTATTAACCCTGAGCGGTATCTATGCCTATCAGGGTCAGAATCTGGATAAAGCTAAAAATTATGCTAACCAGGTGATTGAGATAGCTAAAACAAACAAAAATAAAGAGGGTGCTAATCCTGACCAGTGGAATAAAATGATCGGTGCTGGCTATCTGACCCTGGCCAGTGCAGCCGAAAAGGCTAAGGACACCAATGGAGCCATTGAGGCCTATCTGACAGCCTATTCATTCCTCAAGGACCCCAAGGTTCTGGCTCCCTTGAAGAAAATGGGCAAAGAACTTTACGACGCTAAAAACTATACTGAAGCGGAAAAAGTCTTCCGGGCAATTTATAATCAGAGCAAAGACCCCAACGATGCTCTGCTCCTCGGTCAGTTATTGGTCAAAGCGAACAAAAATGATGAAGCCTTAACCTTCCTGAAGGAAGCCTACAGCAAGAAAAGGAGCGGAGAAGTGGCCTTTTCTATTGCCGTTATACTGGCCAAAAAAGCCCAGAGTGATCCGTCTGTCGTGAATGAGGCTATCCGCTACTCACTGGAAGCGGCTCTTCTTCCCAATCCTAATTCCCAGCAGGCCATGAAGATGGCTGAAAGCCTTTTTTACACGATGAACAAAGATCTTAAATATAACGAGACCGTCCTGGCTATACAGAATAAGGCTAAAGAGCTGGAAGAGCTAACTCAGATTTTCAATGAACGATTCGGCGGTAAAAGCGAAGAAGAATTATCAGATAGAGATAAACAAAAGATGAAAGAGTTTCTGGGAGATATTGAAGCCAAGAAAGCCGAAATTGAAGGCCTCAAGAAGCAGCAACAGGTAGCTATTGACAAATTCAATCAGCTCATCGAGGAAACAAAAAGAAGACTCGGTGTGAAATAATCAGTGAACAAGAAATAAAAGGAACTCTGCCATTTTTTGATTACCAGCAAAAAGTAAAATGCTATCGTCGCTGGCTTAACTCCCGCTCTTTTTTTTTGTAAAATATCCTTAAATTGTGAAGGAGGGGCAGAATGGAAAAAGAGCTGACCCGGGAAGAAGCCAGGAAGAGAATTGAAGAGCTCAGGCAGCAGATTATCTATCATGAAAAAAAATATTATGTAGATAATGATCCACAGATTTCAGATTATGAATTCGACCAGTTAATGGCCGAGCTCAAAAGATTGGAAAAGGCTTTCCCCGAATTTATTACCCCCGATTCTCCCACCCAGCGCATTGGCGAACAGCCAGTCGAAGGTTTCCCGACTGTCGAACATCGCTGGCCAATGCTCAGCATCGAAAATTGTTATGATGTTGATGGCTTGCGAGAATTCGACGAAAGAGTCAGGAAGCTTTTGCCCGGAGAAAAGATTGAATATGTGGCTGAACTGAAAATCGATGGGGTCAGTATGTCCGTCCGCTACAATGGTGGGAAATATCAGCAGGCAGTGACCAGGGGTGATGGTTTCAGGGGTGATGATGTCACTGCCCAGGTTAAAACCATTCGTAGCTTGCCGTTGACTATTCCCCTGACTGAGGACGTCGAGGTTAGAGGAGAGGTTTATCTACCTTACGAGTCCTTCCAAAAAATCAATGAGGAAAGGGAAAAAAACGGCGAGCCTCTTTTTGCCAATCCCAGAAATGCCACTGCTGGCTCCATCCGTCTGCTCGACCCAAAAGAAGTCGCCCGTCGTCGTCTTGATATTTTCCTTTATTATATTTTTATCAACGGTCAGGAAATGCCCTCCCAGTGGGAAAATTTGCAGCAACTTAAGAAACTTGGCTTTAAGATAAATCCCCACTCCCGGCTCTGCCAGAATATTGAAGAGGTTATCAGTTATCACCGTGAGTGGACAGAAAAAAGGGACAGCCTTGACTATGATGTGGACGGTGTTGTGGTCAAAGTTAATTCCACCCGGCAGCGTCAGATGCTGGGGGCAACAGCTAAATCGCCTCGCTGGGCCATCGCCTTCAAATTTCCAGCCAGACAGGCCACGACCAGAATCAAGGATATTATTATTCAGGTTGGAAGAACCGGAGCCTTAACACCGGTGGCCATTCTGGAACCCGTCCAGATTTCAGGCACAACTATCAGCCGTTGCACATTGCATAATGAAGAAGAACTTAAAAGAAAGGATATCCGTATTGGTGACTATGTTTTGCTGGAAAGAAGCGGCGATGTCATTCCGCATATTGTCTCGGTGATGAAAGAGAGGAGAACTGGCCAGGAAAAACCATTTGTCTGGCCAAAAAAGTGCCCGGTCTGCCACTCGACTCTTTATAAAGAAGAAGACGAAGCTATTTCCCACTGCCTTAATCCTTCCTGCCCGGCCAGAATCCGTGAGTCAATCATTCACTTCGCTTCCAGGCGGGCTATGAACATTGAAGGGCTGGGCGAAGCGCTGGTCGATCAGTTGCTGGTTTCTGGCCTGGTTAAAAAAATACCTGATCTCTATCATCTAAAATACGAAGACCTCGTTCAGCTGGAAAGGATGGGACCAAAAAGCGCCCGCCATCTTCTTGATCAGATCGAGGCCTCAAAATCAAGGGAACTGTGGCGGTTGATTTTCGCCCTGGGCATCAGACATGTTGGAGAAAAAATGGCCCAGACCCTGGCCCGCCGTTATAAAGACCTGGAGCGACTGGCTTCTGCCCCGGAAGAAGACCTGATGCAAATTGAAGGTATTGGACCAGAGGTGGCTAAGGAAATTGTGTTCTTTTTCTCTCAGCCTGAAAACAGGGGACTGCTTAAAGAGCTTAAACAAGCTGGCTTAAAATTTAAAGAGACAGAAAAAGAAAGTGGTTCCCGCCCTCTGGAAGGGCTCACTTTTGTTCTGACCGGCACATTATCTTCTATGACCAGAGACGAAGCCAAGGAAAAAATAGAACAGCTGGGAGGAAATGTTTCTTCCTCGGTCAGCCGTAACACAGATTATCTGGTAGTGGGTGAAGAACCTGGTTCTAAACTGGCCAGAGCCCGGGAACTTGGAGTTAAAATTATATATGAAAAAGAATTCCTGGCTCTTCTTGGCCAGCGTTAAATTATTTTTTCTTTTTGAATAGATCAGAAAAATCGAGATTTAAAAATGACTTAAGCCCGGTCTTCTTTTCCTGCTTATCAAGTTCAGCCAGTAGGTCTCTGGTCTGCTGGCGTTCGGGATCTATCTCCAGTGCCTTCTCCAGTTGCTTTCTGGCTTTTATTTTCAATCCTTCATTCATATAAAGCATACCCAGCCCGAGGTAAGCCTCGGCATTCCAGGGCTGCAATTCAATAGCATGGAGAAAATCCTGCTCGGCTTTTTTCTTATAAGCGGGAAGCTTCGATTCCACCATTGCCAGCAATAAGAAATAATCAGCCTTATCCCGACGAAGGCGAATAGCCTCTTCCAGAAAAATAATAGCTTCTTCATACATTCCCTGATTAAACAAAGTCCTGGCCTGACGGAACTTAGTGTCTGCTTTTTTCCCCTGATCCTC
>JAKPCG010000179.1 GCA_029553365.1 Acidobacteriota bacterium
ACAAATTGTTTGAATTTCTGGAAAGTCTGACTTTAAGAAGAAATGCCGAAGAGGGGACTCGAACCCCTACTCCCATTTTTGCGGGAACTAGCCCCTCAAGCTAGCGTGTCTGCCAATTCCACCACTTCGGCATAAAATTAACCGGTCAATTTTTGGTCTGTTCAGCTGGGGTCTGGTCTGTCTTAGCCGGTTCTGTCTCAGCGGCTGGTTTATTGGTTTCAGCCGGAGCCGTTTGACCGGCTGGAGCTTTTTCTTCCGCTTTTTTCTGGGTTTCGGTAGCTGCCGGTTGAACCGGAATATCTTTGGCCACTGAGGTAGTTTTACCGGATAAAATCCATAACCCAATTGAGGTCAGCATAAATAGAACAGCACAGACCGTCGTAATTTTGCTCAGAATAGTCTGGCTACTCCGGGGTCCAAAAGCTGTCTGGCTACCGCCTCCACCGAAAGCTCCGGCCAGGTCAGCCGCCTTGCCCGACTGAAGTAGGACAGCCAGAATCAACACGATACAAATAATTACGTGGACAATAATCAATAAAGTAGTCACTTCTATCCCTCGTCTGCCCGGCAGGCTTCGCTGACTATGCCCATAAAGGACTCAGCCTGAAGAGAAGCACCACCGACTAAAAATCCATCTATGTCCTTTTCTTTTATTAAGGAAAAGGCATTGGCTGGCTTAACTGAGCCGCCGTAGAGGATTATAGCACAGGCTGCTAGCTCTTGACCATAGTTCACGTCAATTAACTGGCGAATGTAACTATGTACCTCTTCGGCCTGTTCAGGGGTGGCATTCTGCCCGGTGCCGATGGCCCAGATCGGTTCATAAGCTAGAATAACCTGGCTGAAATCTTCAGCCGGCAAGCCAAACAGACCATTTTCCAGCTGGCTTTTTATCTTTTTCAGCGTCTCGCCACTTTTCCGTTCTTCCAGATTTTCACCAATGCAGACAATAGGTCTAAGTTCGTGGCGGAGCGCAGCCAGGACTTTTTTCTTGACCGTTTCATCTGTTTCGCCGAAATACTGTCTTCGCTCTGAGTGACCAACAATAACAACGTCGCAACCGGCTTCTTTTAATTGGCGAGCAGAAATTTCCCCGGTAAAAGCTCCTTCTTCCTCCCAGAAAAGATCCTGACCTCCGACCAGGAGGTGGCTGCCGCTGACCGTTTTTTTAACTTCCTGGATGGCGGTAAAAGGCGGAATCAGAATAAGACTGGCCTGGCTCAGAGAAGCTGCCTGACTGACAATGTCCGCTGCTAAATGTCTGGCCTCGCTTATGGTTTTGTGCATTTTCCAGTTGCCGGCTATCACCGGTCTGGCCAATTTTTCCATTGCTCTCACTCCTGTTATTGTTTACTGTTGGCAACCTCTACTTTAGAGCCTCAATGCCTGGCAGAGTTCCATAAGCAATGTATTCAAGTGAGGCGCCGCCACCAGTCGAGATATGACTGATGCGGTCAGCCACGCCTGCTTGCTGGATGGCAGCAATAGAATCTCCACCGCCCACTACCGAAAAAGCACCAGATTCGGCCACAGCCCTGGCTATTTCTACTGTTCCTCTGGAAAATGGTTTGACTTCAAAGATCCCCAGTGGTCCATTCCAGAATATGGTTTTAGCTGATTTGATGTATTTTTCATATTCAGCGATGGTCTTAGGTCCGATATCAACACCCATGAGATTATCAGGCAACGGATAAGAATCAGCTACCAGAGCTATTTCCTGGCTGTCAGGAGCAGTAGCCATCACGTGATCAAGAGGAAGAATTAATTTCACACCGCTGTTCTCGGCTTTTTTCATGATATCGGCAGCAATCTGCAGCTTATCCTCTTCAACTATTGATTTACCAACTCCTTTGCCCTGCGCCTGGAGGAAGGTGTAAGCCATAGCGCCGCCAATGAGCAAAACGTCAGCTTTATTAATCAGGCTTTCCAAGACCGGAATCTTGTCTTCAATTTTTGCCCCACCCAGGATAGCAACATAGGGTTTTTCCGGGTTATGGGTGACCCGGCTGAGATGCTCTACTTCTTTTTTGAGCAGAAAACCAGCTGCCTTCTCCGGCAGGTAAGAGGCGATTCCTACAACCGAAGCGTGGGCCCGATGACAGGAGCCAAAAGCATCATTGACAAAAACCTGGCAGTCTTGCGCCAGCTTTTTAGAAAACTCCGGGTCATTGTCTGTTTCTTCTTTATAAAACCTGACATTTTCCAGAAGTAGCAGCTCGCCCTCTTTCAGGCTGGCCTTCAGCCGGTCAACCTCTGGCCCGATAACATCAGGAGCCATAATGATATTGGTTCCTGGCAAAAGCTCGCGCAGCCGTTCGGCTACTGGTTTGAGACTCATTTTGGGGTTGAATTGACCCTTGGGCCGCCCCAGATGAGAAGCAACTACCAGCCGGGCGCCTCTTTCCAGTAGATATTTAATAGTCGGCAGCGAGGCCTGAATTCTTGTTTCATCCCGGATCTTGAGGTTCTCATCCAGCGGTACATTGAAATCAACCCGCAAAAAAACCACCTTACCTTTGACGTCAATATCCTCCAGGAACTTCATGCTGCCCTCCTTTTGCCTTATTTTGTTTTCATCACAAATTTAATGAGATCAGCCAGGCGGCAGGAATAACCCCATTCATTGTCATACCAGGCGAGAACTTTAACCAGGGTGCCATCAATGACTTTGGTGGACAGCCCGTCCACGATAGAAGAGTGAGAGTTGGCCATAAAATCTACTGAGACCAGAGGTTCTTCAGTATAATCGAGAATCCCTTTGAGCTCGCCATTGGCTGCTTCTTTTAGAGCGGCATTAACTTCTTCGGCCGTGGTTGGCTTATTGATAACCGCTACCAGGTCAACCAGAGAAACATTGGGTGTGGGCACACGAATGGCGATACCGTCAATTTTGCCCTTCAAATCCGGGATGACCAGTCCAATAGCCTTGGCGGCGCCGGTCGTGGTCGGAATCTGAGAAACAGCTGCTGCCCGCGCCCGTCTCAGGTCTTTATGAGGAGCATCCAGAATTTTCTGGTCGTTAGTATAAGAATGGACAGTGGTCATAAAAGCTTTTTCAACGCCAAATTTTTCATGAATGACCTTGATCACCGGCGCCAGGCAATTAGTTGTGCAGGAAGCATTGGAGATCAGGTGATGCCTGGCCGGGTCATAATCATTTTCATTGACTCCCATGACAATGGTGACATCAGGGTCGGTAGCAGGAGCGGAAATAATGACCTTTCTGGCACCTCCCAGTTCGATGTGCTTGATGGCGTCCGGTCGCTTGGTATATTTACCGGTCGATTCGACCACCACCTCCACTCCCAGGTCTTTCCACTTGAGCCCGGTTATATCTTTCTCGGCCAGGACTTTAATTGTTTTGCCATTAAGAATAATGGCATCGTCGGTTGCCTTTATATCTTCTTTGAAGATACCCAGAACTGAGTCATACCTCAGCAAATGAGCTAAAGTCTTAGCATCGGTGATATCGTTGACAGCCAGATATTCAATTTCTGGATCATTAAATGAAGCCCTGAGCAAATTCCTCCCAATCCTTCCAAAGCCATTTATGCCAACCCTTATAGCCATAGAATACCTCCTTGTTATCAGATTTTTTAATAAATTTATCATAGAAGGAAAGCTGAATCAAGGTTTAACTGGACTTAAATTGTCGTAAAATCTGTTATCTACGGCCTGATTTTATGATAGAATTTTTTCTCAAGAAAAGAGGTTTAAAATGAAAATTCTAACTGCTGCTCAGATGAGGGAAATTGACCGTCAGGCCATAGAAGAACTGGGTCTACCGGGGCTGGTCTTGATGGAAAATGCCGGCCGGGAAGTGGCCAACCTTGTCTTGAACGAACTTGAAATTGACCTGGACTGGCCAATTCTGGTTATCGCTGGAAAGGGGAATAATGGGGGAGATGGGTTGGTAGCCGCCCGCCATCTTGTCAATCAGGGAGCTACCTGTGAGGTCCTTCTCCTCGGCCGGCAGGAAGAGGTCAGAGGTGAAGCTCTGGTCAATCTGGAGATAGCCAGGAAAATTGGTATAAAGATTACAGAGGTTCCGACTGAAACTCTTTGGGATAAAAATTGCCATCGGCTGAAGGAGTCAACGGTTATTATCGATGCTATGTTTGGCACAGGCTTGTCAAATCCTTTGACCGGACTGATGGCCCGGGTGGTTGAGGATATAAACAATTCGGGAGCACTGGTCGTCTCTGTTGATATCCCCTCGGGCCTGTCAGCTGATACTTTCGAAATTATCGGGCCGACCGTCAGGGCTGATTTTACCGTAACCATGGCTGCACCTAAAATTGCCCATATTTTTCCGCCAGCTGAAGATTATGTGGGTGAGCTCTATCTGGCTGATATTGGCGTTCCTCCTTCTCTTTTTGAGCGGCCGGATTTTTCTCTCGAACTGGTCGAAATAGAATCTCTTCAGCCCTATTTTGGTCCTCGCCTCAGAGACTCTCACAAGGGGAATTACGGCCATCTGTTGATCCTGGCTGGCTCTTTGGGCAAAACAGGAGCAGCGGCCATGGCCGGCCAGGCGGCTCTGAAAATGGGTGCTGGTCTGGTCACTGTCGCTACGGCCGAAAGCTGCCTGCCGATTGTGGCCAGCATGATGCCTGAACTGATGACAGAACCTCTGCCTGAAACCGCGGCCAGAACCATTTCCAGTCAGGCACTCGGCCGGATCCTCGAGCTCGTGGAGGGAAAAGATGCCCTGCTCCTTGGCCCGGGGCTGTCCACCCATCCCGAAACCTCCGCACTGGTTTTGAATTTACTGGAGCGAATAAAAAACGCCACCATACCGGTTATTATTGATGCTGACGGACTGAATATCATTTCGAGCCGGCCAGAAATTCTGTCATTACTTCCCCCCAAAACCGTTTTGACCCCTCATCCCGGCGAGTTTTCCAGACTGTCTGGAATCCCAACCGGAGAAGCCCTGCGGCGGCGGCTCCAGGTGGTGCCTGACCTGGCTCGAAAATACAGAATCCATCTCGTATTTAAAGGCTATAAAACGCTGATTGTTTCACCGGAAGGAACAGCCTATGTTAACCCAACTGGCAATCCGGGTATGGCTTCAGGTGGCAGCGGCGATGTGCTGTCCGGTTTTATAGCCTCAGAAGTTATGCAGTCAGGAGAACTTACCCGGGCAGTAGTTAACGCTGTTTATGTCCATGGACTGAGCGGCGATTTAGCCGCAGCTGAAATCGGGGAGAGGCCGCTGACTGCAACCGATATTATTCATTACCTGCCTCAAGCTCTCTCTTTTATTGCCAGAGGTGGACAGGATGACGAAGATTGATAGCTGCGATTTAACTTTCCTGGCCCGCTCAGAAGAAGAAACTTTCGAACTGGCCAGAAGACTGGGGCAAAGCCTGAAAGGGGATGAGGTTATTCTCCTCATCGGGGAATTGGGAGCTGGAAAGACGCTGATGGTGGCTGGCCTGGCTGCTGGTCTGGGCGTCGGCGATGAGACCTATGTTTGCAGTCCCTCTTTTACCCTGATCAATATCTATCAAGGGCGGGTGCCCCTCTATCATCTTGATCTTTACCGTTTGTCTGACCCGGCAGAAATTGTTGATCTGGGATTGGAGGACTTGCTGGGGAGTGGGGTGGTAGCTATTGAATGGGCAGAAAAATTGCCCTATGAAATTAGAGGGATTAAGGTGATAAAGATTTTTATCGAAGTCATAGATGAAGACCAGCGCCGAATAACAATTTCTGGATTGGAGCCCGAATCTGATTTCATCTGGGGTCAGGATCACAGGAAGACCTGACCGGCCAGACAGGGTGGCCGGATAGAGCAGTGATGAGCTATTTTAGTCTGGTAAAAAATTTTTGGATGAATTAATAAGATATATTAAATTGATAAGCAGACAATTTTCTAATTGAAAGGATGGGCATCATGTTGGACCTTAAATCAATGATTGTTGACGTTCCTGATTTTCCCAAGAAAGGAGTGGTCTTCAAGGATTTGACGCCTGTTATCCAGGACCGGCAGGCCTTTAATCAGGTGATTGATGAGCTGGCAGAAATAGCCAGGGAGTATTCGCCAGACAGAATTACAGCTGTCGAGTCGCGTGGCTTTATTTTTGGCGCGGCTCTGGCCCGGGATCTCAAGCTTGGTTTCAGCTTGATCAGGAAAAAAGGCAAACTTCCCCGGAAAACCATTACGATCCTGGCTCCCAACGAGTATGCGGTCGAATATTTTGAGGCCCATGTAGACAGCATCAAGCCCGGAGAAAAGGTGATCATCGTTGATGATTTGATTGCCACCGGCTCTTCTGGTATCAGTGCCATCGAGATAGTGGAGCAACTGGGAGGACAGGTAGCGGCTTTTGAGTCAGTAGTTGAACTGACTTCGCTCGAAGGGGTTAAACGTATGAGGGCTGCTCATCCCGAAGTTCCTGTTTATACCCTGATCAAATTCTGAAGGGTCAGGCTGGGAGGAGTCTGGCGAATGGAAATTGCCTGACCCGGGCAAAAGATAACTGTCTAAACATTTCCTGTTCCAAAAGGAGGAAAGAGAATGAAGTCCTGGTTGGAAAAAACCTTTCGCTTACAGGAAAACCAGACTGATGTCAAAACAGAATTCCTCGGTGGGCTAACTACCTTTATGACCATGTCCTACATCATTTTTGTCCAGCCAGCAATCATGGGCGGAATCGGAATGAATACCGGGGCAGTCATGGTGGCCACCTGTTTGGCCAGTGCCATCGCTACTCTGCTTACGGGATTGCTGTCCAATTATCCCATTGCTCAGGCGCCAGCCATGGGCCATAACGTTTTCTTTGCGGTCACTGTTTGCGGCCTGATGGGTTATACCTGGCAGGTGGCCCTGGGAGCTAATTTTATTTCCGGCTGTCTTTTTACTCTTCTGGCTTTGCTGGGTGTGGCTGGCAAGCTGGTAGATATTGTCCCCGATTCTCTAAAACAGGCTATTGCCGCCGGCATCGGACTGCTGATCGCTTTGATTGGTCTTGAATATGCCGGTCTGGTGGTGGCCACCCCGGGTGTCTTGGTTGGCCTGGGCCACCTGGGCAGCCGGCCCGTCCTCGTGGCCCTGTTCGGATTGGTCATGACTGCTGTCCTTATGACCAGAAGAATTCCTGGAGCCTTACTCTGGGGGATCCTTTCTTCAGCTCTTCTCGGACTGGCTCTGGGCGTGGTCAAATTTCATGGTCTATTTTCCGCTCCTCCCTCCCTTTCTCCAACTTTTTTGAAGCTGGATATCAGTGGCGCCCTGAAGGGCGGTTTGATTCCGATTATTTTTGTTTTTTTCTTTCTGGATGTATTTGACACCGTTGGAACGCTGGTCGGGGTGTGCGGTCCGGTTGGTTTCTTCAAGGGGAAAAAACTACCGCGGGCTAATGAGGCCATGCTGGCCGATGCTCTCGGTACTGTCACCGGCACGCTGCTCGGGACTTCCACCGTCAGCAGCTATGTGGAAAGTTCAACCGGTATTGCCCAAGGAGCGCGGACCGGACTGGCTAACGTTTTTACCTCTATTTTTTTCCTGGCTGCTTTATTTTTAAACCCGCTGGCAGAAATGGTCGGTGGCAGCTACGAGTTTGACGGTCAGGTGCTGCGTCCGGTAATTGCTCCTGCTCTTATCATCGTTGGTTTCATGATGATGAAGACTCTGGGCCGGATTGACTGGGAAGATATAAGCGAGGCTATACCGGCTTTTTTGACTCTGGTGGTGACACCGCTAACCGTTAGTATCACTGATGGCCTGGCTTTTGGCTTCATCAGTTATTCGCTGCTGAAGATATTTAAAGGAGAAGGTAAAAAAGTTCACTGGCTGGTCTATCTTATCTCGCTATTGCTTCTGGCCAGATATTTCTTGGGTTAGGTTAAATGGAACAAGAGCCAGATTGATGATAAGTTAATTAGCTGGCTGTCGTTTGGAGTCAACGATTTTAAAGAAAAAATATGAGTTATTCCTGACAGGGAGTGAGATGAAGATCAAATCAATTCTCAAAAGTTTAATTCCTACTATTTTAGTAGTATTTATGGCTGGCTGTCTGACCGCAGTCAAACCGGTAGAGGAACCGGGCCGGCTGGCCGATCAGCAAAAATGGGTCGAAAAGACCATGAAAAAAATGAGCCTGGAGGAAAAAATCGGGCAGCTTGTAATTGTCCGCTATCACGGGGAATTCTATAATCGACAGGATGAAGATTTTAAGCAGCTGGAGCAACTTGTCCATGACTATCATCTGGGTGGATTGATCCTT
>JAKPCG010000181.1 GCA_029553365.1 Acidobacteriota bacterium
GGACGGCCAGATCAAACTGCTACAGGTTGACTATCCGCCGCCGACCAATGTTCTTGATCGGGATTCAGTTTTCAATCGCTGGACAGAACGGGTCGGGCGGGATGAACTGGAAAAAAATATTCATCGTTATTACCCTCACCTCGGCCGTTTGCTTGATCTAAAGGTTGTCCGCCGAGGCCGCTCTAACCGTGTGGTTTCACTTCAAATCATCGGTGATAGCCAACAGGTTAATCTTGTCGGCCTTAGAATCAAATGGGTCTTAAGTTTAAAGGATACTTTGTTTTATCTGGACAGAGAGTTTGATGCCAGTGGACAGCTGACTCATTTTATTTTTACTGGCCGTGGCTGGGGACATGGAGTGGGGTTATGCCAGGTAGGTGCTTATGGCCTGGCCAGGGCTGGGGCCAGCTACCAGGATATTCTCAAGCATTATTATCACCAGGTAAAGGTGGAAAAGATCGATTAAGTTGCCTGAAAAGAGTTGACATCCTTTTTAATTAGGAATAAAAACTTACTTTATTTCCAAAGTCAAGCCGGGAAGGAGCCTGGTTGATGACCTATCTTCAAGCAGCGGTTTTGGGTCTTCTTCAGGGACTGGGTGAATTTCTTCCAATTTCCAGCTCAGCTCATCTGGCAGTGGTCCCTTTTCTTTTTCACTGGAACTATCAGGGGCTTGAATATGATGTGATGCTACATCTGGGCACTCTCCTGTCTATTGTGTGTTTCTTCTGGAAAGACTGGATTCAAATCATAAAAGAAGGTTTCAGTCGGCCGAAGACTCCGGAGGGACATTATCTCTGGTATATTCTTCTGGCCACCATTCCTGGAGCTCTGGCTGGCTATCTTCTGGAAGAAAAAGCGGAAACAGTTTTCCGGCAGCCGGAACTGATTGCTTTTAGCCTGATTTTTTTTAGCGGGTTGATTTTTCTGGCTGATCGTCTGGCTAAAAACCAGAAAAGTCTGGAAAGTCTGACTCTGGCCGAGGCCATGCTCATCGGGCTGGCTCAGAGCCTGGCTATTCTACCCGGTGCTTCCCGGTCGGGAATGACCATTATGGCTGCTCTTTTCCTTGGCTTCAGGCGGCAGGATTCTGCTCGTTTCTCTTTCTTGCTGTCAACTCCGGTGATCGTTGGGGCGGCTCTGCTGGAGTTGCCTAAAATTTCCTGGAGTCAGATTAATGGGCCTTTTATAGTTGGTTTTTTCACTTCGGCTCTGGTAGGGTTTTTGTCTATAAAGTTTTTGCTCTCTTTTCTTAAGACCAAAACCCTTTTTCCTTTTGTTATATACCGGTTAGCCCTGGCCGGCCTGATTCTGGCTGTTAGTCTGTAAGGCTGACGGCTGGTTGACTTGAGACTGGCTGTCCTTTATACTACTCAGGCTTAATTGAAAATTTTATGGGAGGACAAGGTGAAAGCTCAAGCTTTATCTTCAGATCGGAAAGAAGCCAGAGAAAATCAGACACCATCATCAGGCCTGTTTTTTAAGGTAAAAAAAGTCCTGTATGAGAAAAGATCAAAGTTTCAAAAGATAGAGATTATTCAAAATGATTTTTATGGGCGTGTTTTGTTTCTCGATGGCCTGGTCCAGACGACCGAACGAGATGAGTTTTTCTATCATGAAATGCTGGTTGAGCCGGCCCTCTGCTCGCATCCTGCTCCGGAAAACGTTCTGGTCATCGGGGGCGGGGATGGGGGAGCACTACGGCACGTTCTGCAACATCCGGTGAAGAAAGCCTGGCTGGTCGAAATTGACGAAGAGGTCATTAAGGCCTGCGAACAGTATTTTCCCTGGTTAGAGGCGAGCCTGTCTGATCCAAGGGCCGAACTGGCTATTGCTGATGGTTTTGATTTTATTCAAAATACCAGGGATAAATTTGATGTTATTCTGGTTGATTCATCCGATCCAGTTGGACCTTCAGCCATTTTGCATCAGCGTGATTTTTATTTTAAATTGAAAAAGATTTTAAAGCCGGGGGGTATCATTGCTGCCCAATCGGGGTCACAGATCCTTCATTTAAAAGAACATGCAGACAAGGCCAGATTTTTGAAGAAAATGTTCAAAGTTAGCCGCTTTTATTCAGGGCCGGTTCCCACCTACCCGGTTGGAACCTGGTGCTACAATTTTCTCTCCGACCGGATTGACCCCCTTAAGGTAAAAGAGTTGAGAATTCCTGCTGGTCTCAAATATTATAATGAGGAAATTCACCGGGCCGCTTTTGCTCTGCCGGTATTTTTCCGGCAGGCTATCGGCCTGAGTTGATTTAAGTTCCAGCTGTGTTATGGTCAGCTGCTGGCCAGTTCCAGACACGTTTCCATGTAGTTCAATAATCTGAAAAGCTCTAATCAAAAGAAGCGAGCTAGCTTTGTTTCTGTTTTTCTTTTAACTGTCCATTAAAAGATTAAAAATCCAAAAAAGAAAAAGGGGAACTTCTTATCTTAAGTTCCCCTTGCTGGTTCAATTAACTGTAAGGGTTTTATGCCCCTTGTCTAACAGCTTTCCAGGTAGCGGTGCCAAAATCCCCCATCTGGACTTCGCCACTCATATTATTCTTGTCCTGGATTTTACCTTTGTAGGTGGTGGCGAACTGACCCCGGGGGGTATCTCTGGTAATGGTCCATTCGATCTGGTTACCTTTGACTGTGCCTTCTCCCGTGACATCGCCTCTGGGACTTTTCATGGTCACTTTTAGCTTCTCGCCTTCCTGGGTGAAAGTGACCTCATTTGACCTGTCTCCTCTCTGGGTGGTGACGGTCATGGTCCAGTTGCCGGTGACATTGATTTCCTCAGCCAGGGCCAGCAGCCCGCTGAGAGCCACTAACAGGATTAGAACCGAAACTTTTTTCATGTTGAGCCTCCTTTTTGATTAGACGCAACAGTCCCTCTTTTCTTCCAGGCCAGCCGGTGACTTTTAACCTGGATAAAATAGGTTGCCCCGGGCTTTTTTCTCCTGTAAAACTCTGAGCATATCGGAGGTCATTCTGGTGAGATCATAATCTGGCTGCCAGCCCCATTCTTCCCGGGCAGCACTATCATCTATTGATTCAGGCCAGGAATCAGCGATAGCCTGTCTGAAATCAGGCTGATAATTTATTTCAAAATCGGGCAGATGTTTTTTAATTTCTGCGGCCAGTTCAGCCGCAGAGAAGGACATAGCAGTAACATTAAAATTAGAATGATGTTTTAGCCTGGAAAAGTCGGCTTCCATTAGATTTATGATGGATTTCAGGCAATCAGGCATGTACATCATAGGCAGCCTGGTTTCCGGACGCAGGAAGCAGTTATATCTCTTATAAATTACTGCTTCATAAAAAATAGCCACAGCATAGTCAGTGGTTCCACCTCCTGGCAGAGCTTCATGGCTGATAATTCCTGGAAAACGGCAGCCACGGACATCGAGATTAAATTTTTTTACATAATAATCAGCCAGATGCTCTCCAGCCACTTTGGTT
>JAKPCG010000202.1 GCA_029553365.1 Acidobacteriota bacterium
ATGATAATAAAAGCGGGCAGGTTTTTAACCACAATTTTCCTTATGGCTTCCATCCCGAGATCTTCAAAGTCCAGGAGTTCAGAGCTAACTATATGCTCTTTAGCTACCAGCGCCGCCGCCCCTCCTATTGTCCCCAGATAAAAGCCATTATATTTCTGACAGGCCTGGACGACCCGGTCAGACCGGTTACCCTTGCCAAGCATGACTCGCGAAGCACCAACCTTCATAAAATCCTCGACGTAGCCATCCATTCTCTGGGCTGAGGTCGGACCAAAACTACCGGTGGGCAGACCTGGTGGGGTTTTGGCTGGTCCAGCATAATAAATAGGATGCTGCTTAAAATAAGAAGGGAGCCGACGTCCTTCGTCCATCATCTTTTTGAGCCGTAGATGAGCCTGGTCCCGGGCAACAATCAGTGTGCCGGATAGACTTAATCTCGTTCCAACCGGATAGCGAGAAAGCTCGGAGACCAATTCATCTATCGGTTGGTCTAAGTTTATAGCCGGGGCTTGAGCAGATTCAAAAGTCTCTATTTTCTTAAGAAATGGCTTGAGATCATAGTTTAAGACTTCCAGCCAGACTCCTTTTCTGTTTATTTTCGCCTTGATATTCCGATCAGCATTGCAGCTGACGCCAATACCAACTGGTAACGAACCTCCATGCCTGGGAAGCCTGATGACCCTGGTTTCCAGAGCGAACGCTTTACCGCCAAACTGGGCACCCAGCCCGGTTTCTCTGGCCAGAGTCATAACTTTCTTTTCCCACTCAAGGTCACGGTAACCATGGGGGCGTCCGGTGGGGTGATCGATCAGATCATCCAGAAAGCCGGCTGAAGCCAGCTTAACTGTTTTAAGATTCATCTCCGGTGACAGCCCGCCAACCACGACAGCCAGACGATAAGGCGGGCAAGCTGCTACCCCGATCGAAGTTATCTTCTCTCTTAAAAAATTCAAAAGGGTTTTTTCATCTTTAAGCAGAGACTTGTTTTCCTGATAAAGAGCTGTCTTATTTGACGACCCACCACCCTTGGCCATTATCCAGAAATGGTACTCATCCCCCTGGCAGCTGGTAATATCAATCTGGGCCGGCAAATTATTGCCGGTATTTACCTCTTCCAGCATGGATAAAGGAGCATTTTGAGAGGCCCTCAGATTGAGTTTGGTATAAGCGTCGAAAACGCCATGGCTCAGATATTTAACGTCATCAACTCCAGTTAAGACTCTTTCCCCTTTAAATCCCATAATAATAGCTGTCCCCGTATCCTGACAGAGCGGCAGAAGCCCCTCAGCAGCAATAGCTGCATTCTTGAGCAGTCCGGCCGCTACAAATTTATCATTAGCTGAAGCTTCCGGATCATCCAGGATCGAGGCCAGGTTCTCCAGATGTTTTTTGCGAAAATAAAAGTTAACCCGGCCGAGGGCTTCTCGAGCCAAAACCCGCAGGGCAAAGGGCTCAACCAGAAGACAGCTTTTGCCCGGGATTTTTATTGTTTTTACCGGGGTTGAGCTTAACTTTAATTGCTCATAACTTGTTCTGTCTTTTCCCAGGGGGAAAAGAGGTACATATTCAAATCTCATTTTTTCCCTCCAACTTAAGAACAGACGTCTTAATCTTCTATATCCATATACTCAATGATATCTTCAAAGCCGGCTATAGCTTTTTGTCCAACCATTCCCACCAGCATATAATCATTGGTCAGCGGATTAAGGCGAAATTCTTTAAGCAACCGAAAGTTTTCTATTTCGCCAGAGCGATGGACATGAGTTCTCGGGCCAGTGCAATAGATTCTCATGTCACCTACCTGAATAGCTTCTTCTCCTATCTGACTGATAGGCACATCAGCTTTAATAATAGCTTTAACTTTCTCTTCCAGCTCGTCTATATCAATATCTGGCCTTTGCGGAAAATTAATGACAAATCCATGCCGGACATCAGAATGAATGAGAGGGCCAGGGGAACGATAATGATAATCGCGCTCCAGAATAGCCACGGTGATATCTTCGGCCGAGTGAGCCATTAATCTGTATTTTATAGTTCTCTCCACAATGGCCTTAATATTCTCGGGAAAGGGGCCAAAAACAGTTGGCCTGGCCACAATTATCTCTTCGCCAATGCCGATAAGCACGTGGGCATTGCAGCCTAATATATCGTAAATAAGATCAAAATGTTCGACCACCACCCGCCGCTTATGTTCGACAGCTCGCCTGATGGCTTCTTTGATTTTATATTTTTGCTTGAAGGCCAGTTCATGCCTGACATCAATATGGAATGTATGCCCGGAAAAATAATCATCAGGAGAAAAAGAATAGATAGGAGCTTCCCTGAGATTGACGCCTTCGTCCTCATTAGTTAATTCGAGTCCAGGGAAAAGACCGCGGATTAGAGTTGATTTACCCGAACCCTCATCTCCGATGATCCCGATTAAATAATCAGTTGGTGAGAGATATCGTCTGGCAATCTCACTGGCTACCATGTAAAGCCGGTAGCGGCCCCGAGGGGCATAATAAACAGCATAAATCAGAGTATCGACTCTAGAAAGTTGTTTGGGGTCCATTCTCCCCCTTTTTTAAAATTTTATATTTAAAAGAGGCGCATGCTGCTGGGCACCATAGATATCTGTATCACCAGGGGTGCCTGAAGGAATTTTCCTCTTTAAAGTTACCTTAATTGCCTGACTCGGTTCAAAATAGATAATTTTAAGGACAGCAGCTTTATCGACGCCATAAAGAGCGGCTATCTTGTCAGCGGTAATCAATTTTTTCTTCTTAAACAGTTCATAATAACGTCTATCTTTAAACATAATGTCCAGGGTCAACTCATATGGCCCGGAATTTTTTGACCTTATAACTCGAGCCACTTTCATTATACTTCTTTTACCTTTGGTTTTCATGCTTTTCCCTCACAGTTCCTCAATTCTTACCGGGAAAAAGGCCGGGTCAGAAACTTCCATCAGATGATAGATGGAGAATTCATAAACCTTGCCCATGGCAACATCAGATGGTGAAAAGGGAAAAGCCAGATTGCCGGCGGTAGCGATGCGTCCTTCATAACCATAATGAAGCAAGGCCGACCTGGTCAGAGCCAGAACAGCATCAGCTTCAGCTTGAGTCGGGGCGACAACTTCAATTACTATCCCCAGCTCATGGCTTCTGGTCTTTTTAACCGGTTCGAGCTCTCCCATGACCCCATTTTTCCCGTAAACATGAAAATAAATTTGACTGCCTTCACTATCTTTACCCAGGATATCCCTGACCCTGACTTCCACCGCCTTCAGGATATCGTCTATCTGATCAATCATAATCGGGTCTCTTACCCCGGCTACACTGATTGATCTATAACCAGCTAAGCGAACAGCTTCCAGTTTAAGCCAGTAGCCATCAGTGGGTATAAACCTGCTGCCACTAACCCGGACCCGACCCTGACCGAGATCTTCAAATTTGCATCCCGTTAGATCTATGGAACCGCCCGGACCGGGCAGATGATAGGGATCAGATTTTTCATAAAGAGTATGAGCGGCAGCTGATTCCGGCGTAAATTTTCTTTCAGACGATAATGCCTCGAGAATAAAAGAATCTTCCGTTAGTGTCCCAAAAGCACAATCTGAACCTGAGCCAGGCGTAGCCGCTATGGCCGCACACTCCAGAATCTTACCGAGATGTAAAGCCAGACCGGGGTCATAACCGCGCCAGATAGGCAGGGCAGCAAAAACTGCCGGGTCATAAGAGCGACCAGCAACAATTACCTGAGCCCCGGCCTCCAGCAGCTTGATGAACGGTTCTACTCCCATCTGAGCGACAATGTTCTCACTTTCTTCAACGACAGCCGGGGTCAAAGGAGGGACAAAAGGCAGAGAGGAAACCTGACCGTTTTTCAAGGCGGTTAAAACTGTCTCTTTTGGGATATCAGCTTCTGCTATTCCCAGTTTAAAATGAAGGTTTTCTTCTCTGGCAATGTCTCTGACTATATCCAGACACCATTCAAGATGAGGTCTGGCCCCAGAGCCGCCGGCCGAACCAATGATTACTGGTATATTTCTCTCCACGCCAGCCTTGATCATCAGCCGTAGATCCCTCTTCACGGCGGTACGATTGGTAAATGATTTCCCACTGCCTAGATAATAAGGCCCTGGATCGGTCGAACCAGCATCAGCCGCTATTAAATCCGGCTTTTTGCTTAAACCTTTTTTAAAGGAACTTTCTGGAAAGCCATAACCAAGGATAGCGGTGGTGGATAAAATCTTAAAAGGTGGGAGTTTTTTTCTTTTTTCCATTTATTTTTTCTCCCCGTATTTCATTTTTAACACCCGGATGATTCTTTCCATTTCATTGTTGATAGTCATAAAACCTTCATCAAAACCCATGCCAGGCTTGGCCAGCATTCTATCCGGCCTGGTGGCCACGGCCACATGGACGCAGGTTAAAGCAGAGATATCAGTTTCATTGCAGGTTCCACCCTGATAGGCTTCCACCCCATGTTGCCGGCAATAAAGATTGCTTTCAGCTACATTTTGAATTCCACCCAGATCTGGAGTTTTAATCTGGATCATGTGGCAGGCCCGGGCATCGGTAAATTCTTTAATATCCTCCAGCGTGTTGCAATGTTCATCGGCGACAATTTTTACCTTTGAGCCCAGCGACTCCAGCTTCCTGGTAATAGCAGCCAGGGCTTCCAGCTGCCGGTATTTTTCTTCCATGTCAACCGGACCTTCGATATAAAGGCTAAAATCATCAACTTCCTTTTCCAGCGAAGCCAAGTAGTCAGCTACCCGGTCGATATTCGAATCAAAAATAAGACCAATTGTGCCATAAACATCAATATGAATATCAGGATGATAACTGGCTCTTCTTCTGAGCCTTTTAATCCGGTTTACCAGCCATCTGAGATATTCACGTAACTTTTCACCATTGCGTCCCAGCTTATCGTCAACATTATTAATCAGGGCATGAGGTAGCGCATCCACCTCTTTAAGAATCATTTTATCGGCATTAAGATAGCGCTCATCTCCTGACTGACCAAAAATCTTAACCCGCTCAGCAATAACTGGTAGCTTGTATTCTTCACAGATTACTTCCGCTTTTAGTTTTTTCTCAGCCAGAGCTCTGGCATCCAGCAGAGCCTGAGACAGGCCATAACGGATAGCTGTATGCATTTTCTTACCGTTAAAAGTCAGATTTTCAAATTTATCGGCCATCTGCCGGAAGGTCCCAATCTCCATTCCGGTCAGCCTTGGTTTGAGCTCTTGCTCCATGAACGGCAGATAATGCTCGGCCAGAAATAGCGGATCTCTCCCCCCAACCCCGGAATACTGGACAGCCGCACAATCACCCACTGCCAGCTGCCCATCTTCCAGTTCCAGCAGGATAGAAACACATTCGCCCGCCTGTCTGATGGTGGTAAAACCTTTCGTCACCGGCTGC
>JAKPCG010000206.1 GCA_029553365.1 Acidobacteriota bacterium
GACAAATTTGCTCTAAAAATGCTATCTTTATAACTATCATAATAAAACACATTATTAAAGTAAAAAATATAAAGTAATACCATAAATATTATAAACAACAAAATTTCTTTTAAATCAAAATCTAATTTTAAATTTTGCTGATTACTTATATTTTCATCTTTTTTTAATGAATAAATAAACCATGCTAAGGGTAGAATAGCAGCTAATGCTATAGTTTTACCATAAGAAAATATTAATGCTATGATGACCGAGCTGAAAATAAAACCTAACCCCGCACTCCATGCAAAATATTGAACAAACGATGATATAGGCACTTTTATTCTAAATAATCTCAATATGCCATGCCCAATAATAAAATAAATAAGTATTAAAGCTAAATACTTTAAGAAAAATATAAAAAAATGAACTTCTACCATAAATTATGGATATTTTATATAAATTTTGGCAAAATTAATATAATTAAACTTTTTTGCAAAAATATAAATTTTTTATATAATCATATATTTATTATTAAATAAAAAAGAAATTTTTGTATTAATTTTTCTTTATTCGATATTACTGTGCATAGATAGTTTACAATATAATAATTCATTGGTAAGACTGCTTTATTTAAATAAATTTGGACATTATTTTTGTGGGAAATAATAATATTTATTGAAAAAAAATTTAATCTGTAATCACTTGAGTATTATAATCTATTAAATTATGTTTGTCTATAGAATAATTCAAATTATCAATATGGCTAACTAGTAAATGTGAGAATGTCTAATTTTGTACCATATAAAGAAGTGGAAATACTCTCAAAAATAAAATTCTTAAAAATATAGCAATACAACTATTAATATGACTTTAAGTATAGCCAAAGATATGGATATTTTGATAAAAATCTGTTAGAATTTTATGTCTGAAAGCAAGTTAGTCTAAATAATAATCTAAATAAAAAAAGTGATTTTTAATGTTTTAAATTAATGTTTAACTTTTAATGTGTTAATTATTTTTAATTTAATTTGCCTTTTTATCTAATATTTTTAGAAATATTTTAGAAATAGAGAAAATAATTATCAAACTTATAAATGTATTAAAAAATTATATTTATATGGAGATTTGAGGTTTTAAAATTACAAAATAAAATATCACTAAAAGTTAAACAAAACTATTTCCTTCTTTTCATTTTGTTTAAAATAATTTATAACCAATGATGTTCTTTATACCATTTTATTGTCTCTATGATACCTTTTTCTAAGTTATATTTGGGTTTAAAATTAAAATTTGTAAAAAAAGGAGTTGGATCACATAACCAGTTTTTGGCTTTTAGTTCTTTCATTTTTTCTAAATTAAATGCAGTTGGTTTGCCATTAATA
>JAKPCG010000207.1 GCA_029553365.1 Acidobacteriota bacterium
CGACTGCCGCCAACTGCTCCCAGCCAGTTTTTCATGCCTAAGGTAACCTTAGACAGGCTGTGAACTTTGGTAGCCGGCATGTTAATTATTTTATCGGCTTCCAGAAAATCAACAAATACTTCCCATTCTTTCAACCACTCGCCTTTTATATTGACTTTTTTCAGCCGTTGCTCATCGGGCAGCAAGACTTTAGCTCCAGCCGATTGGGCAGCTTCCTGAATGCCAGAGCGGATGTAGCAGCGTTTGGGCTGGTTGATGGTGTGGTCCAGTACAATGACTTCCTTAGCGCCTGCTTCGAGAGCCAGGGTCACGACTGCTTTGACGATTTCTGGATTGGTGCAGGCCGCCATGTCGGGCGTCCGGTCCCAGCCGATATTAGGCTTAATAATTACTTTATCGCCCCGCCCGATAAAGCGTTTCATTCCACCTAAAAGCTCAACCGCTCCTCTGGTAATCTTTTCCGGGGATTCGCCTGTTACCACCGCCAGCTCAGGATAACCGGACTGGGCGAAAAGCCGGGGTGAAAATCCCACAGCCATACTTCCTATGACGAGCTCTTTAATAAATTTCCTTCGTTCCACTTTTATGATCCTTTTCCTAAGGATTTGATGTATTCCATAATACCACGAAAAAGTCCAGTTGCTATAGCCTCCCGGTAAAGATCAGTTTTCAGCGCCTCTTCTTCTTTTGGATTGGACAGGTGAGAAACCTCAACCAGCACAGCGGGCATCTCGCTGCCGATGAGGACCCAGAAAGGGCCACCCTTGACTCCCAGATCATCTCGCGGGCCAAAGTGCTGTTTAAGGTGCCCGAGCAGCTGGTGATGAATCTTTTCGGCCAGGGCTCGTGATTCTTCATACCTTGTATTTTTAATAATTTTATCCACGATGAGCTTCATCTCCCTGATATTTTTATCAGAAGAAGCATTTTCTCTGGCGGCCAGTTCATTAACGGCCGGATCCGGACTGAAGTTTAAATAAAATGTTTCCACCCCTGTTCTGGTTTTCCTGGGACTGGCGTTAAGATGAATGGAGATAAATAGGTCGGCCTGTTTCTCGTTGGCCAGCCTTGTTCTTTTTTCGAGAGGCAGGGTAATATCAGTTTCTCTGGTCAGAAAGACTTCCAACCCCCCCTGATTCTCCAGGATTATTTTTAATCTCCTGGCCAGATCGAGAGCGACATCTTTTTCTTTTAAGCCACTCTTGCTCAGACAGCCAGGGTCGGTTCCCCCATGTCCAGGGTCCAATGCAATTTTTTTCACTCCGAGTCCAAGCTGGCGAACAAGCGAATAGCCAGAACCAGTTGGTGTCGCCGCCTGCGGAGTATGTTCTACTGCCCTTTCACCAGCCTGTCGACCAGGGGCCGAGGGCTGAGGCTCAGCTGACCCGGTGGGCCGGCCGGTGGCTGTCTCTGACTGGCGATGGTAAATATCAATGACCAGTCGGTCTGGATTTTTGAGATAATAGATTTTTTCTTTTTCTTTGGCCCCGGTCTGAAGCTCAAGGGTGACCCTGACCGTAGTTTCATTTCTCTGGGCCAGCCGCAGCACCCGGACGCAAGGATAATTAAACTCAAAAATTTTGCCCTGAAGGGAAGGATTCAGCCTGGCTTGATAAATATCGAGATAAAGTCTCTCGGGCTGGTTGAGCTCGGCGGCCGAATATTCCCGAACCCTGGTTAATTCCAGCACCAGGCGGAAGAAATCTGCATGTTGATGATAACGTAAGCCACTGATTTCAGCCGGAGATTGAGTCTGAGGGCTCAGGGCTGTGGCCAGTGTTACCAATATCATAATCAGTAACACTAAAAAACCAGACTGATTTCGCATTAATCAGATTTTACCCTGTAATGGGGTGTATAGCAACGAACAAGGTTTAGCACTGAATCGAGCCGCAGGGCGGTCCAGCGCTCAGGCCCCGAATTTCTTTAGTTTCAAAGCATGGGCCAGCATCAAAGGCATGGCATAAATTGACTGGAAACGCCCCAGTGCTCCCCGGGCGCAGGCCCTCTGGCTGAACTCAGTTACATCGTCCCCTTCAGCTTGAGGAGAAATCAAAACAAAGGGATTGGGGTGCCAGGAATGAGATTTGAGTACAGCCGGGGTCGAATGGTCCGAGGTTATAACCAGGACATCAGGCTTTAAAGCCCATAGCCTGGGAATAAATTGATCTATTTCTTCAATGGCCTTGACCTTATCCTCAAAACGACCATCCTCACCAGCTGAGTCGGTTTTTTTGAAATGGAGGTAAAAGAAGTTGAAATCAGCATAGTGCTTTTCAAGGACATCAAAAATCTCGGCCGTTTCCGGTCCGACTTCCAGCACTTCCATGCCCAGCAGTCTGGTCAGCCCTTTGTACATAGGATAGTTGGCGATGGAGGCAGGCTTTAACTGGTAGAGTTCGGGCATTGGTGGTAGATGCGAAGGAAATTTGGCGAAGCCCCGCAGCAGGGCGTAGTTAGCTTTTGGCTGGTCTTTTAGGATCTCGGCTAATCTGGCCAGAAACTCATTGACCAGGCTGGCTGTGAATTCAGCTTCGGGCTGGAGAGCAACTGCTTTTAGTGGAGGCCGGCCCTCCTTTTGAGGATCAGCATCACTGATTGCTTCAGACAAACCCGGCCCGGACAGCTTGAAGACAAAACGGTGTTCCTTGCCTGGATAAACTGATACTTTAACTCCCCTGATTTCCTTGATTTTTTCATTGATAAAGGCACAAAGCTGGCTGTTTTCTGAGGTGGCCAGGCGGCCAGCCCGGCGGTCAACTACCAGCCCATCCTTGAAAGTGGCGAAGTTGCCCCTGGCTACTACGTCATCGCGACCGACCTCAACACCGGTGCCCATGGCTTCCAGAATCCCCCGTCCCAGCTGATATTTAAGCGGGTCATAACCAAAGAGAGAGAGATGTGCAGGTCCGGAACCGGGCGTGATACCCATAAAGACCGGATCAGTTACCCCGCATATCCCTCTTCTGGCTGCCTCGTTCAGATTAGGCCGCCGGGCAGACTCCAGTTCGGTCCGACCATTAACCGGCAATCCACCCAGGCCATCCATGACCAGAAGAATAATTTTTGAATCTGTAGGTTGAGTTAGTTCTTTAGCAATTTTTTCCCAGTCCATAATTTGATTATAACCTTGCCATCCTTTAGAATCAACCAGAATTAAGATATAATCAGGTCTAAAAATGGCAAATATCGGGGCAGACAATTAAAATATCTATCCTGGTAACCATGGCAGAAAAAAGAAGTTTAAATAATAATGCCTTTTCAGGAAGGGAAAAAGCAAATATTTCGTCTAAATTAACAGAACTGAAGATAATTAAACAATGGAAGAAAATGAAGTAGTTAAACTGGCTCAGCAAGGAGACAGGGAAGCCTTCTCAGTGCTGGTCAGAAACTATCAGAATAAGGTTTTTGGCCTGGCCATTAATATCGTTCACAATCATGAAACAGCTGACGATCTGGCCCAGGAAATATTTATCAAAGCCTATCAGGCCCTGCCTCGATTCCGCTTTCAATCGGAATTCAGCACCTGGCTTTATCAAATAGCCATTAATCATATTCGGGATTATTTGAGAAAGCATAAAAAGGAAAAAAATGACCTGCGCCTGGATGAAATTCCTGAAATAAGCACAGAAGAAAAAGAAGTTTCAGAGCAGCTGGCCGACAGCCAGGAAGAAGAACAGCGCAAAAAACTTCTCAGAGAGAAATTGGAAGAAATGCCGGAGAAATATCGTCTAATCTTATCTCTGAGAGATATTCAGGGTTTAAGTTATGAGGAGATTAGCAGGATGTTGAAGTTATCAGCCGGGACAGTTGACTCCAGGCTGCATCGGGCAAGAAGGCTTTTAAGAAAAAAGCTGGCTCAGGCTCTGGGCCAGGAAGGAGGGAAAAGATGAATTGCCGTAAAGCTGAAAAATTAATTTCAAAACAGCTTGATAATCGGCTGGAAGCCAGAGAATCAGCCTGGCTCGAAGATCATCTTCAGAACTGCCCTGCCTGCGCCCGGTTAGCTTCAGACTACCAGCAGTTAAAGAATATGACGGCGGAGCTTAAAGTTGAGGCTGAGCCACAGCCTTATTTTACCGAAAGGCTATTAGCCAGATTATCGTCCGAACCGAAGCCATCTATTTGGGCGGCCGTCGAAAGGTTGTATGCCCGGGCTATTCCTGTTTTTCTCATCATGGTTACTCTGCTGGTCGGCGTTTTATTTCTTGTGCAGCCGGCCGAACGGCAGTTGAGTCAGTCAGAGATGCTGCTTTTCCAGAACCAGAATCCGCTCAAAGAAATGCAGGCTCTGTTTGAGGAAGAAAGACCGGAAAACCGACAGTTAAAACTGCTCTTTGCCGGATTGGAAAATATGGAGAGCTATCAAAGAGGTAATAATGAAAGATAAATATAAACTGTGGGTTGCTTTATCTATGGTTGTTGTTTTCTGCCTGGGGGTAGTAGTTGGAGTGGTTGGCGATAGAGCCTACCTGAAAAAAAACAGGCCCAAGCCAGGTCAAAGGCCAGAACCTTTCCCGACGATTGAAGTCATGGCACGGGAACTCCAGCTGACCCCGGAGCAAAAAGAAAGGATGAAAGAAGTCTTCAGGCAGAGTGAAGCTCGGTTTGAAGCTTTCGGGAAGGAAATTCATAGTCGTCTGTGGGAACTGCGTAACCAGCTGAAAACTGACATAGATAGCATCCTTACTCCTGAACAACAAAAAAAGATGCAGGAAATGATGGATCGCTACATGCAGCAGCGGAAGAAGGCACCTTCGGATCGGCGCCGCCAGAAGGATAAAGAAGAAACCCCACCCGATGAGAAAAAATAAAGGAGAAAGAAGATGAAAAAGAAGACTCTCATCATCATCGCCTTAGTGGTGATTGCAGGTTTAGTAGTTGGTTTTACCCTGATGGGTAAAAGTTCAAACAACAAGCCAAAATATCGCCTGGAAAAAGTGGCACGTGGTGATATCCAAATGATAGTCACGGCTACCGGTACCTTGAATCCAGTTATTCTGGTTGATGTCGGTAGCCAGGTTTCAGGCAAGATAGAAAAAATTTATGTAGATTTTAATTCGAGTGTGAAACAGGGCGACCTCCTGGCTGAACTTGACCAGTCTCAAATTGAGGCCCAGATCGAGCAAAATCAGGCTAATTACCAGAGCTCAGTCGCTTCGGTGGAAAGATCCAAAGTCGCTATGGAGATAGCTCAAAAGAATTATGAAAGAGCTTTGAGTCTTTATGAAAAAAATCTCATTGCTTCTCAGGAAAAAGATACGGCCGAAGCCAGTTATCTCCAGGCTAAAGCTGATCTGGTCTCGGCTGAAGCCAGGGCAGCTCAAGCTAAATATCAACTTGATGCCAGCAAAGTCAATCTTGGCTACACCATCATCAAATCGCCGATTGATGGCGTGGTTGTCTCCAGAAATGTTAATGTCGGACAAACTGTGGCGGCCAGCTTCCAGGCTCCTGTTCTTTTCCAGATCGCCAATGACCTGGCCAAGATGCAGGTCGAGTGCCTGGTGGATGAAGCTGATGTAGGTAGTGTGAAAGAAGGCCAGAAAGTAAAATTCACTGTTGAAGCTTATCCGAATGATGTTTTCTGGGGCACAGTCAGGCAGGTCAGATATGCTGCTCAAGTTCAATCCAATGTGGTTTCTTATACAGCTGTTCTGGATGTTGATAACTCCAGTTTAAAGCTCCTGCCCGGGATGACGGCCACTTGCTCGATTATTGTCGGCGAGGTGAAAAATGTTCTGCGAGTACCTAACACCGCCCTGCGTTTTAATCCCAACCTGAAGCAGGAAGAATTACAAAAACTGATGAAAGCTGCCTTTGAAGAAATGGCGGCAAAAAGACAGCAAGTGGGGCAGGCCCAACCAGGCAGCGGGCGACCCCCGGCAGGTCCAAGACCTGGCGGTATGGGTATGCCTGGCGCTTCCGGCCAGCAAACTCAGCGGCGAACTCCGCCCAAGGTCTGGACCCTGGATGAGAAAGGCAATTTAAAGATAATTTTTGTCAGAACCGGCATGACTGATACCTCTTATACTGAAATTGTAGATGGCAATCTCAAAGAGGGCGATGAAGTGATTGTTGGTATCATGACAGCCTCTTCGACCGCCAGTGGACAATCAGGTCAGCGTCCTGGCGGCCCGGGGGTGTTCAGATTTTAAAAAATACTTCTGGAGCTAAAGGGAATCAGGATGAATGAAAAAATAATTGTACTGGAAAATATTGTCAGAATTTACAAAATCGGTGAAGTAGAAGTCCAGGCCTTAAGGGGCATCTCATATAGCATAGAGAGATCAGAGTTTCTGGCGATTATGGGGCCATCAGGTTCAGGTAAGACCACTTTGATGAGTATTCTGGGCCTGCTGGACAGGCCGACTTCGGGCCGCTATTTTCTGGAAGGTGAAGATGTCTCTTCGCTCAGCAAAGACCAGATGGCTGCTATCCGGAATAAGAAGATTGGTTTTGTCTTTCAAAATTTTAATCTCCTGTCTCGAACGACTGCTCTCGAGAATGTGGAGCTGCCTTTATTGTACAGCAATATCAACAGCAAGGAGTCTAAAGAAAGAGCTCTGGCTGCTCTGGTCAAAGTCGGTCTGAAAGGCTGGGAATATCACCGGACCAATCAGCTGTCTGGCGGCCAGATGCAAAGAGTGGCTATTGCCCGCGCTCTGGTCAATGAACCTTCCATCATTCTGGCTGATGAACCCACTGGTAACCTCGACTCTAAAAACGGGGCTGAAATCATGGACATTTTTACCAGACTGAACCGGGAACAAAAAATTACGCTGGTCATGGTCACTCATGATCCAGTCATCGCTTCTTATGCCAGAAGGAGGCTCTATCTTAAGGATGGTCAGATTATAAGAGAAGAAATCAACGGCAAAGCGGATAGTCAGGCTTCAGTCCAAGGAGGGTAATTGTGAAAATTTTTCGAATATTACAGATATCTATTCGGGCTTTATCCCGGAATAAAATGAGATCCTTTCTGACCATTCTGGGTATCATTATTGGTGTGGCGGCCGTCATTGCCATGGTCAGTGTCGGGGAAGGTGCGAAGAAAGGTATACAGGAAAGATTTGCTGCTATGGGGACCAATCTTTTATTCGTGCAGCCCGGAAGTCGTCAGTTCCGGGGAGTACAAACCGGTGCCGGTGGTTATGTCACTTTAAAACCGGAAGATGCCATAGCTATCGAACAGTACTGCGACGCAGTTGCTGCTGTCTCCCCGTCCATTTCAACCCGAGCTCAGGTTGTTTACGCCAATAAAAACTGGAATACTCAGATCCAGGGTACAGGCGAAAAATTTCCTCAGGTCAGAAAGTGGAATGTGGCCGAAGGCACTTATTTCGATGAAACTCATGTAGCGGCAGCTGCCAAAGTCTGCGTTCTGGGCAGCCTGGTCAAGCAGAACCTGTTTGAAGATGAAGACCCGATTGGCAAAACAATCCGGATAAATAAGATTCCTTTTAAGGTCATCGGTGTACTGGAAAGCAAAGGAGAGCAAGGCGGCTTTTTTAACCGGGACGATATGATTGCTGCTCCTTATACTACTGTCATGAAACGATTAAGAGGTGTTGATTATATCAGCTCTATCGATGTTGAGGCCATTTCCGCCGATATGACTAACGAAGCTCAACGGCAAATAGAAGAACTGATGCGGGAAAGGCACAGAATCGCTCCCGGAGCTGATGACGATTTCCAGGTTCGCAATATGACTGATGTGGCGGAGAGTGCGGCTCAGTCCAGTCAGATTATGACCATTTTGCTGGGATCAATCGCCGGTATTTCTCTCATTGTTGGCGGCATTGGCATTATGAATATTATGCTGGTTTCCGTCACAGAAAGAATCCGGGAAATTGGTATCCGCCTGGCGGTTGGCGCCCGGGAAAAAGATATATTACTGCAATTCCTGATCGAAGCGATTGTCCTGAGCGTCGGAGGTGGCTTAATCGGCATAATTATCGGTATCGGTGTCTCCAGGTTGATGAAATATGTCCCAACTTTCGAAGGCATTTCTACAGTTGTGACTCCAGGCTCTATCCTTCTGGCCTTCCTGTTTTCGGCTTCAGTCGGTATCTTTTTTGGCTATTACCCGGCCAGAAAAGCCAGTCGGCTTGACCCAATTGAAGCGCTTCGTTATGAATGAGTCAGGTGCTATCTTGAATCAGACCGGGATGATGTTTAACCAAAAAGTGGAGGATTATAAATGAAGAAAGTGATTAGAATGGTTGGGCTGCTTTCAGGGTTGCTCCTGGCTGGCGCCTGGTTAATTCAGGGCCAGGAAGAACAGCCTTTAAAGCTAACGCTCGAAGATTGTATTCTGCGCACGATTCAGAATAATCTCGGAGTTTCCGTCCAGAAACTTAATCCGGAAATTTCAGCGGCAGCGCTGACCAAATCAAAAGAAAAATTTTATCCAACGATGCAGTTCGGCTATACACGGAGAAGTAACGTAAACCCCTCTTATTCAGGACTGGAAGCAGTGGAAAGCTATGAGACTGACTACAACGATGTCAATGGTCAGATTTCTCAATTTATTCCTTTCGGCGGGACATTGAAC
>JAKPCG010000218.1 GCA_029553365.1 Acidobacteriota bacterium
CCTGATCCGGTCAATTCTGCTCAGTTACCTGGCTACTTCTAAATTCGTTTTTAACTGATTAAAGATCTGGACGGCCTGGTCAGTTAGAGCCAGCGGCACCCGGCTCAGGCCAAAGAGATATTTCCCGACCTGACTGATCAGAATAACCTGACCATATTTATTTACCTGGCGATACCTATCCCCTTCCTGAACAAAAGGCACTTTTTCGCCAGAATAGAAATCCAGTAACTTTTGAAGGGAGTTACTGGCTTCAGACTCTGTCTTAGCTTCAATGATAAAAGCCTCATATTGATCCCCGTCCAGACGGTAACTGACCGCATAACCATTGGCCAGGAAGTCAAAACCCATGAAATTTTTCTTAATATATTTTTCAGAATTTTTTATTAGATTAGCTGCCGGAAACAGCTTAAACAGAACTGGCCAGCTGCCTTTATCTTTAATCTTTTCATCTACCGCCCCAGCAAATTCCTTCAAATAATCGGCTGTTTGTTCCTCGCCATTGTAGCATATTAGCTTGACATAATAGGGACCGGAAATGAAATTAAGCACTTCTCCTTCCAGATATCCAGCCAGGCCAAAGGGCACCTCAGGTATTTCCGGATAACGTTCGGAACTAAAAATTCCAAAGGCATTAAGCGCTGAACCCATGTCGTAAATTTCAACAGTCACAGAACTCTCTGCCCCCTCCTTTTCATAATTTGAGACCAGCAGCTGCTGAAAATCATAGCCGAGATAAGCTTCGGCTGCTCCATCTATATATTCAAAGAGGGTATCAGGATTGTACATCTGGGGATCTTCAGTTAATTCCCAGCCATCGATTCGTGGCAATAACGACCTTATATCTCTGGCTGTAGCCGTAGTTTGAGCCCCAGACTGTGCCCATCCCTGACCAATAAAAACTAACAGACTGATCAGTGGTATCAGGATAAAAACATACAAAAGATCCCGACTGGGTAGTCTCTTCATTTCGTCCTCCGCCTGACAAAAATATATAACTTTTGTCTGTTTAAAGCAACCGCGAAAGTCAGCTCGAATTGACAATTCAGGGATAATAGATAATCATGAATTTGAGTTTGAATCATGGAAAAAGCCAGAGTGGTTATAATCAGATCAGAGCGAGCTCTGGCCGCCAATGGTCTGCCCGACCCGAGTTCTATGCTGAGAATGTTCAGGAAAGGCCTGGAAATTTTGACCGGCAGCAACCAGGCTGAAGAAGCGTTGCGCCAACTCTTCCAGCCAGCGGAAAATATCGGTATAAAAATTAATACGATCGGCCGGAGGGCTATCAGTACCTATCCGGAAATGGCTGTTACCCTGGGCTTGTGGCTGGGAAAGACTCTGGGCCACGAAGATAAGATCATCATCTGGGATCGAACCAACGAAGAGTTGAAGGAGGCTGGCTATAAACTTTCGAGATCAGTGGGGAGCCTTAGAATCATGGGAACTGACAGCTCGGGGATTGGTTATACATCTCAGCCTGTGATTAATCGGAGTGTAGCCAGTCTTTTTTCCAGAATTCAGGCTGAACTGGTTGACTCAGCTATCAGTCTGGCTCTCCTTAAGGATCACGGAATAGCGGGGATAACGGGAGGTATGAAAAACTACTTTGGTGCCATCCACAACCCCAACAAATACCATGACAGCAATTGCGATCCTTATCTGGCTGACCTGTTTGAGATCGATTTAATCAGAAAAAAGCACCGGCTGACCATTCTCGATGCTCTGCGGGTTCAGTATCATCGGGGGCCATCTTACCATCCCCAGTGGAATGAAAAGACCAATCAGTTAATTTTTGGCTTCGACCCTGTAGCTGTAGATGCAGTCGGCTGGAAACTAATTGAAAATTTACGAGCGAAAAAAGGGCTGCCCACCCTGTCAGAGGAAAGACGGGAACCAACCTATTTACAGACAGCCGAAAACTCGGGTCTGGGCCTGGCTCATTTCGATAATATCGAGATAATAGAAGAAGAAGTATAATAAGTGGAGAGGCAAGGATGCGTCGTCGTGATTTTTTAAAAGGAACAGCAGCTGGCAGTGGCTGGCTGCTAACTTCCAATTCTCTGCGAACAGGCCAACAGAGACTTCTGGCCACAGAGGCCAGGACAGCTGCTGGCCTGTCGCGGGTTGAAGCCAGATATTATGATCGCCTCCCTGATCGGGAAATAAAATGTCGCCTCTGCCCGCGCTTCTGTCAGCTAGGAGATAAGGAACGGGGGTTCTGCGGTGTTCGCGAAAATCAGAACGGCAAATATTATACGCTGGTTTATGGGCAGGTAGCCAGTTACAACATTGACCCTATCGAAAAAAAACCCCTCTTCCATTTTCTGCCTGGAGCCATGGCTTTTTCTCTGGCGACCGCCGGTTGCAATGTGGCCTGCAAGTTCTGCCAGAACTGGGAAATTTCTCAGATGAGGCCGGAACAGGTGCAAAGTCGCTATCTCCCGCCTGAAGCGGTAGCTGAGGCAGCTGCCCGCTATAATTGTCCGATTGTGGCTTATACCTATTCGGAACCGGTTATCTTTTATGAATTTATGTACGACACCAGCCTTGAAACCAGAAAAAAAGGGTTGAGAAATGCTGTTATCACCAATGGTTTTATCAATCCAGAGCCGCTGGCTGAATTAATCAAGGTTGTCGAGGCTATAAAGATTGACTTAAAAGCCTTTAACCAAGATTTTTATACCAATTATGTTCGAGGGCAACTGAAGCCAGTCCTGGATTCGATCAAGCAAATTGCCAGCTCTAAGGTCTGGCTGGAGATAGTTTACCTGGTCATTCCAACTCTCAATGACAAAGCAGAAGAGATCAGGCAAATGGCCCGCTGGCTGAAAACAGAAATTGGTCCCGACTATCCGCTGCATTTTTCTCGTTTTCAGCCCATGTATCTGATTAAAAATCTGCCGCCGACACCTATTTCCACCCTGGAAAGGCTGCGGGATATTGCCCTCGAGGAAGGTTTACATTATGTTTATCTGGGCAATGTGCCCGGTCATCCAGGTGAAAATACTTACTGCCCCAATTGTGGACAGGTGGTAATCGAGAGATATGGTTATACGATCAAAAAAAACAGCCTGAGCGGTAATAAATGCCGTCACTGCCATCAGATCATTCCCGGAGTCTGGAGCTGAGAAGAAGCTACTATCCATTTCTTCTTGGTTTTATAGCCATCTCCTTTCAAATTTTGATCCTGCGTGAATTCGAAGCCAGCCTGCTGGCCAATGAACTGGTCTATGGGCTTGTTCTGGCTTTCTGGCTGCTGGGTAGCAGTCTGGGCAGCTGGCTGGTTAAAAAAAATATCCCGGCCAGATTCAGCCCGTCGGGACTGTATTATTCTGTTCTCATATTGTTCGTTATTCTGCTCGTCTGGCTGCGGTTCTTCCGGCCTCTTGCCGGCTACCTTCCAGCGGAGGCAGCCGGCCTTTTCCCGGTCCTAATAATTTCTTTTTTGATCTCGATTTTTTTGAGTTTCCCTCTAGGAGCTCTGTTTGTTGCTAATGTTCACTGGTCGGATGGACAACTTCTTAGAGTCTACCAGATGGAATCATTGGGCTCAGCCGCCGGCGGGCTCGTTGTCTACCTTTTTCTTATCCCCTATTTTTCCAACTGGCAGGCGGCAGCAGTGGTTATCCTGTTAATTTCGCTCGCTATAGCTCTGGTCAGCTCAAGCTGGAAGACAAGAGCTACAGGTTTTTTCGTTTGCCTTCTGGCTTTATCCCTCTGGTTATTTGATTTTCCTTCCCAGAAAGTGACCTGGCAGCCTTTCGAACTGCTGGCTTCCCGGGATTCAATTTATTCCCGCCTTCAGGTAATCAAATCCGAGGAACAATATTCATTTTATAGCAACAGCCTGCTGGTCTTTAATTACCCTGATCCACAGATAGCCGAAGACTTGGTTTGTTTTTCTGTTCTGCAGCGTCCCAAGGCCAAAAATATCTTGCTTATTGGAGGTGGCCTCAATGGCAGCCTTGAGCTACTTCTTGCCTGCCCTGAGGTTGAGGTTGATTATGTGGAACTTGACCCGGAGATTATAGAACTGACCCGTTATTATTTACCACAGGCAGCAGCTGTTCTGACTGACCCGCGCATTACAACTTATATTGAGGATGGTCGCCATTTTATTCGTCGGACCGATCATCGCTACCAGGTCATCATCAGTAATTTACCAGAACCCTCTTCGGCCCAGATTAACAGGTTTTACACCGTTGAGTTTTTTGCCCTGGTCAAAGAAAAACTCCTGCCTGATGGAGTCTTTTCCTTTATAGTCCCCTCTTCTGAGAATTATATCTCCAGTGAACAGGCTGAACTTCTGGCCAGCCTTTATTATTCTTTAAAGAGCATTTTCTCTATCGTCAGAGTTATACCAGGAGACAGTAATATTTTTCTCGCTTCAGAGGGACCGATTGATGATTCAGATGAGATTTTGAGTCAGAGATGGCAGCAGACCGAACTAAAGACCGTTTTTTTCCGTCCAGAATTCCTGCGCAGCCGGCTTAATCCGGCCAAAAAGCAATATTTAATGGACAGTATTCGGGCTGTCGAGCGGCCACGCCTCAATTATGATAACCATCCTATCAGCTATTTCTTTTCGGCTGTTCTGTGGAGTAAGCAATTCAGAGGATCCGAGCTAAAAGTGCTCAGCCAGCTCAATAAAATCCGGACTTTCTGGCTTTTTGATTTTCCCCTTATAATCCTGCTGCTAACCATGCTTGTTTTGAGCCTGAAGAAAAAAGCCAGTTCAGCCATTTATCTCTTGCCTCTCTGGCTGATGGGCTTTACCACCATGGTGACTGAAGTTGGCCTTATCCTGGCTTTTCAGTCCAAGCTGGGATTTATTTATGCCAGAATTTCACTTCTATTTACTATGTTTATGTTCGGGCTTTACCTCGGTTCAAAACTGGCTCAAAAACTGAAAAAAACAGATAGCTTAAAGCTGCTGATGGCCATCCAGGCCGGCCTGGTTCTTCTCCTGGTGCTGAGCCGGCTGGGTTTGTCCTCAGAAATTGAAGCTATCTATTATTTTCTACTGTTGATGATGGGTATTTTAGGTGGAGCAATTTTTTCCACAAGCAATGTTCTGCTTCTCAACCTTCGAGCCAGTTATGGGCTGGGCTATGCTCTTGACCTTTTTGGTTCATTTCTGGGCGCTTTGCTGGCATCTTCAATCTTCATACCACTTCTCGGCTTAAATCTTCTTTTCTATCTGTTAATTATTATGAATTCCTTCGGGTTTATATATCTACTGGTAATAAATTTTTCCCGGTAACATGAATTTTTCTATGCAACTTTATATCTGCCACTGACTTTTTATATAATACCTTTATAAGAATGTTTGCTGTAAATTGACTTTAAGTAGTCTTTAATGAAAATAACTAAATCAAGTTTGCTCAGCCGGTTTAAATCCTGGCTGGAAAAAATTGAAGAATCAGATTTAAAAATAAAGATTATAAGTCTATCCATAGCCCTGTTATTTCACCTAGCTCTTATTCTTTATCTGAGGCAGGCCAAAATCCTGATCAATATACTACCCTTTGGTCGTGAAACGGAAGTAACCATAGCCAGCTATCCACCGGTATCACTTCCTTCTAACCTGGAAGAGGTTATAAACCAGCCTCCGGTCAGCGAAGACTTATTTTCAGCCAGTCCGGGTCAAAAGCCCGGAACCGGTCAGCCCGGTCGACCAGGCCCAGGCCAGGGCGGCCCTGGCGGCGGTCAACAACCAGCGGGTGGCAGTGGTGGCTCTGGCCCAGGTGGGGGTGCTGCCGGAATTCAAGGCGGGCAGGCAGGCGGGGAAGGCAACCAACCATCAATCCCTTTTAACCTTGATGCTTATCTGGCAGCCGGCAGAAACGAAATAAATCCACCCTCGGGTTTCAGAATGAACCTTTCTACCAGATTTAAGAGTTCTGGCCGCTATAACTTCAGCCTTAAATTGCCGGTTTACCCGGAAGGTGAAAAAGAAACTGGAGTGACAGAAACTACACCTGGACTCCGAACTGATCTTTTTGGATATGTTGATCCTAAGGCTTATCAACAATCAGGAAAAAATCTGCGCTTTACCCCGGCTGGAAAGCCTATTCCACCAGCTGGAGGAGGCCCTGGTAGTGGCGGAGTAGGCGGGGGATTAGCTGGCTCTGGCAGCGGCAGTGGCTATAGTTACGATATCAGACCCTGGGCAGAAAAAGTCATCAATCTAATTCAGGCTAAATGGAGTTTGCCACAGGTAGCTGTCCTGCCAAAGGAAAAGATAGTGGCTCTAATGATCAGGGTTGATCGAGAGGGACAATTACAATCCTTAGAAATTACCACCTCCACTACCAGTGCGGTGCTGGACGAAGCGGCAGTGGCTGCGGTTAAACTCTGTACACCATTTCCACCTCTGCCACCTGATTTTCCGGGAAAAAGTCTCGAATTTTATCTGATTTTTACCTATCATGACTGACCAGAAAAAGACTGTTATCTATCTGATTGTTTTTTACCTGCTAGCTCCGTCCCTGGCCCTGGCTGATTGGAAAACAGATATCAATCAGTATCTCAAAGAAGAAAAATGGGAGGAAGCACAAATACTTCTGGAAAACAGCCTGCCCTCCTTAGCTGAACCTGACCGCCAGGAGGCCCTGGCCATTCTTCCTTATATTTATCATCGGCTGGGGCAGACCGAAAAGGAAAAACAGGCTGTTGTTAATTATTTTGAAGAATATAATCTGGCCGAACCTTTGTTTGAATTTTTAGACTTCAGCGTATTCAATCCCTGGCAGGAGTTCTGGGGAAAATGGGAAAGAGACTACCCCCTCTTGACCAATCTTAATTTTCTGGTTCCGGCTTCAGCCGAACCGCGGACTATCCCTGAAATGCTCCGCCTGGGCTTTGACCTGTCGGCTGATGCCTATTATAAAATTCAACTGGAGGGACAGCCACTGCTCGGTGGCTGGTGGTCGAAGGGCTCCCATTTAATTCAGCTTCCCCTACCCTTTTCTTATGAAGAACCTTTTATGATTAAGCTGGATGTCTTTCTTAAAACCAGCCTGGTGACAGTCAGAAAAAGGATTGTCATTGA
>JAKPCG010000024.1 GCA_029553365.1 Acidobacteriota bacterium
GGCTTATCTCTTACCGTCAGAAGATGGCTGAAAAAGTTGAGGAGAGTTCGAGGAGGCTCAAAGAAAAATTATGACCCGGGTCTTCATTCATAATTTCGGCTGCCGGGTAAATCAAGCCGAAGCTTTTGACTGGTCCGAGAAACTGGCCGAAGCTGGATTGATGGTTGATAAGGACTGGCGGGCCTCAGATGTAGTTGTGGTTAATACCTGCGGTCTAACCGGCCGGGCCGAGGCCGATGTCAGGCAGTTTCTCCGAAAACTCCATCGCGAAAAGCCTTCCGCCCGGGTGGTTGTGACTGGCTGTCTGGCTGAAAAAAATCGGGAAGAATTCCGAAAGTTTGCCAATGTCTCGACTATTGTTCCCAACTCAGCCAAGGAGAATCTGGTCAGGGAAGTGGTCAGTCTGACCGGAGAAACCCGACTGGCTCAGGAAAAAATTCAGCCGGTTAATTACCGCTCGCGGGCCCTGGTTAAAGTTCAGGACGGCTGCAATGCCCGCTGCACCTTTTGCCTTATACCTTATCTCCGGGGACCAGCTCGGAGTGTTCCGGTTGAAAGTATCATTACTCAGATAGAAAAAGCTGTTGTCCGCGGCTTTAAGGAAGTTGTCCTGGCCGGGATTCACCTTTGTGCCTACGGAGAAGACCTAACTCCGCCGGTGACTCTTCTCAACCTGCTTCAGGAAATAGTTAAAATGGAAGGACTCGAGCTCCTGCGCCTGAGCTCGCTTGACCCGCGGCTTCTACCCGAAAGCTGGCTTGAATTTATAGCCGGCGAAGAGAAAATCTGCCCTCATTTTCACCTGTCTCTACAGCATGCCTCGCCTGAAGTTTTAAAGAAAATGGGACGGCGGAGCCGACCGGAAGAATATGCGGCGATTCTGGATTACCTCCATCGGCGTCGCCCTGAAGCCAGCCTGGGAGCAGACATCATTGTCGGCTTCCCCGGCGAGGGTGAAGAAGATTATCTGTTTTTAAAAAGCTTTCTCGAGCAATCGCCGCTGACTTACTTCCATGTTTTCTCCTATTCGCCGCGCCCCGGGACCCCGGCTGCGCGCTGGGCAGGAGTCTCTGAAAAAATAAAGAAAGAAAGAGCCACTGAACTCAGGAAAATTTCAAGAGAAAAAAATCTGGCTTTTAAGATGAAATTTTTAAATGAAGAACGGCCAGCTGTGGTTATCAGAAAAAAAGGGACTAAAGCCGAAGCCCTGACTGATAATTATATCAAGGTCTCCTTGAGTGAATCGCCAGGAGTCGAGGTCAGGGAGCTGGTTAAGGTTAGAATCAAGGAAGTCTCACCGCTTGAAACTAAGGGTGAGGTAATTTAAATGGCCAGAATAAAAGTCCTGCCAGCGGAGGTGGCCCAGAAAATTGCGGCCGGAGAGGTGGTTGAGCGGCCGGTCTCGGTCGTCAAAGAGCTAATCGAAAATTCCCTGGATGCCGGTGCGACCGAGATTAAAATCGAACTGGAGGAAGGCGGGAAAAAATTAATCCGCCTTCAGGATAACGGCTGCGGTCTTAGCCAGGAAGACGCTGTTCTCTGCTTTAAACGCCATGCCACCAGCAAACTGGAAAAAGAGGAAGACCTCGAGCACATAGCCACCCTGGGTTTTAGAGGCGAAGCGCTGGCCAGCATTTCGGCTGTTTCCAGGCTGACTCTTAAGACCTATAACGGTGAGGGTGACCGTGGTTATCAGGTGGAAAGGGAAGGCGATCGCTTAATCCGTTTTTTGGAAATAGCTTTCCCGCGGGGGACAATGGTTGAAGTCAGAGATCTTTTCTTTAACCTTCCGGCAAGGCGCAAATTTTTGCGAGGCGAGCGTTCCGAGCTCAATTTGATTACCAGTTATGTAACCCAGGCTGCCCTGGCTTTTCCTGGGGTAAAATTTATTCTTGTTCATAATGGCCGGCAGCTTTTAAACTGTCCGGCTGTCTCTACTCTGGAGGAAAGAGTTTATCAGCTTTACGGGCGGCAGCTCCTTGATGGTCTGATGGCGGTTGACTATGAAGAAGGCGGTTACCGGCTGAGCGGCTTGAGCTCAAGGCCTTTTGCCGGGCGAGCTGACCGTCAGCACCAGCTCTTCTTTGTCAATCGCCGGCCGATAAGAGACAGAGTTCTCGGTGCCGCCCTGACTCAGGCTTATCTGGGCATGCTGGACAGACAAAAAAGTCCTGAATGTTTTCTCTTTCTTGATCTGCCCTACGAGCTGGTTGATGTCAATGTCCATCCGGCCAAAGCAGAAATCAGATTTAAAGAACCGCAGGCGGTTTTCGGGCTGATTTTACGCGCAATTGAACTGGCGGCCAGAAGTGAAAGCCTGATCAAGCCGGTCATGATAGGCGAAGCCGGGCGCGGAGAAAAAAGACAGCCGTCGAAAGAAACAAGCCAGCCGGAGCTCAATCTTCAGGAAAAAGAGGAGCAGAAAGAGAATGACCGGGGCATTGAAAAAGAGCTGGGAGAAAAGATTCAAGCTCCAGAGTGGGCAGGACAGGCCAGCCAGACCTGGCGGCAGCCGGGCGAAACTCAGCAGGTAGCAGAAAGCACAGCCACCCCCAGGGCAGGGCGGCACATTCTGGGTCAATATCTAAATGCCTATCTGGTGGTGACGGCGGAAGAAGGGCTGATGATTGTTGACCAGCACAACGCTCATGAACGCATCCTGTTTGAAAAGTTTAAAAAACTTGATGAGGAAAAAGGCTGGGCCAGCCGTCAGATGCTTTTCCCTCAGGTTCTGGAACTGAGTCCGGAGGAAGTTTTACATCTTGAGGAGCTGCAGGAGGAACTGGCCGGACTGGGTTTTGAACTGGAGTCCCTTGGAGAGAGAAGTTATTCTCTGCGGGCTTTTCCTGATGTTTTTGATGAGGCCAGGGCAACAGAAATTCTTCGGGGAATTCTGGCCGAGGGCGGGCCGGAGCGACTTAAAAGCAAAAGAGATAGAATGCTGGCCACTATGGCCTGTAAAGCGGCTATCAAAGCCGGTCAGCCGTTGAGTCAGGCCGAGATGGAATTTTTAGCGGCCGAGCTTTTTCAAACCTCACAACCCGGCGTTTGCCCGCATGGCCGGCCAATTATCGTTGAAATTTCTCGTGATAAAATTGAGAAGACACTGGGCCGCCAGGCGGGACGGACCGGTTAAATTGACAATCTGGCGGGCTTTCTGTTAAGATTTTAATCCAAAATAAGCCCCTTGTTCTTAGGAACTGGAATTAAAAGACGGGGAGTGGCGCAGCCTGGTTTAGCGCGCCTGCCTTGGGAGCAGGAGGTCGTCGGTTCAAATCCGATCTCCCCGATTTTCTTACCTGAGAAGTTGATGCGCCTGTAGCTCAGTAGGATAGAGCAGCTGCCTTCTAAGCAGCGGGTCGGGGGTTCGAATCCCTCCAGGCGCGTTTTTCTTTTTCTGAAGAAATCCGATGATTAAGTTAAGCCAGGCTGGAAGTCGGCAGGTTATATCTTTCCTGGATAATGTCGGTGCAGGCCCTGACAGCTGAGGGCTCAAAGAGCGTCCCGGCATTGGTACTTATTTCCTGGAGGACCAGGTCAGGAGCGAGAGCCGAGCGGTAAGGACGGTGCGACAGCATAGCTTCGACAACATCGGCTACGGCCAGAATTTTCGCCATGGGGTGAATCTGGTCATCCTTGAGTCCTAAGGGATAGCCGCTGCCATCGAGTCTTTCATGATGCTGATAGACGATATCGGCCACCGGCCAGGGGAACTCAATAGTCTTTAAAATTTCATAACCAACGCGGGGATGATCTTTAATCATTTCATATTCGTTGGAATTGAGCCGGCCAGGCTTGTTAAGAATCTCAGCCGGAATGGAAATTTTCCCGAGATCATGAATCTGAGCAGCCAGACGGATTTCGTCAATTTCTTCAGCTGGAAAAGCCAGTCTGGTGGCAATTGAACGGGCCAGATCTGATACCCGCCGCTGATGTCCGGCGGTGTAGGGATCACGAGATTCAATGGTGAGAGAAATGGCCTCGATCGTGGCCCGCATGGTCTTCCTTAGCTTGGCCAGAGTTTCTACCAGCTGGGTTTCAGTTTTTTTCCTCGAGGTGATATCTCTTAAAATGACCAGGGTGTAACCGGGTTTCGTTTCAAGGGGGGAGGTGCTGGCTTCAACGTACCTGACCTCACCCTTAAGATTAACCAGCCTGAACTCCACCAGGCCTGTCCCGCCGGGCAGATTGGGTTTGGAAAAGGACCTGGTAGTGGTGGAAAAAAGATGACGGTCATCAGGGTGGACGAGGCGCAGGAAATTAAAACTTTTTGAATAAATCTCTTCTTTTTTAAAGCCGGTCAGTTTTTCAAAGGCCGGGTTAACAAATTCAAAACCGAAAGGCGAAGTAACATAAATGCCTTCGCGCGTATGGTTTATAATTGCCTTGATTATTTCCTGGTTGCTTTCTTTAAAATCTTCAACTGTCATCGGGGGAGACCTCTACTTCATCGCCTCCAAATGATTAGTCGCCCCAGCCGGTCGAAAGTTGAAAAAAATAATAGCTAAAGGTACTTGAAATATTTTTCGTTTTGGTTTATTAAATAGCATCGGGCAAATTGAGGCATAATGGATAGTCAACAGCGCTAATCCCAATCCGGAGATTCTCCATCATGACCAATCCTCATCGTTTACAGGTGCAAAGCTAACCTTTGCGGGTGAGACAAAAAATGTTAATTTCACCCCCGGGTTAGCCGGAGTTGAGTATTGACGCCATCAGGGAGAAAGTAGAAATTGAGGAAGAATGTAGAGGGCAGAAAAGATTTCTTTTGACAAAATTTGCTCAGAATGGTAGAAAGGTTTTAAAAGATGGCATCTAAATTAGGCGAGTTGCTCTTAAGGGAAAAAATTATCGATTCGGAAAAGCTGCGCCAGGCAATCGACTATCAAAAAAAGAACAATCTGCCGATAAGTTCTGCCCTGGTGGCTCTGGGCTTCTTGACTGAAGAAGAAATTGCTCAGGCTTTGAGCCGTCAGCTCGGTTATCCCTACATTGACCTTGACCAATTTGAAGTTTTCCCGGAAGTGATCAGTCTTATTCCAGCCGAGACAGCCAAGAGAAATCTGGTTATGCCCATCCACAAGATTAAATCGTTCCTGACCCTGGCCATGGTCGACCCGACTGATCTCGAAGTGATTGAAGATATCAGATTCAGGACCGGACTGAGTGTGCAGCCGGTTATCTCCACCGAAACGGGCGTAACCAATGCCATCAACAAATACTATGGAACAAGTGATGCCCTCAAAGTTAAGAAGCTGATTGAAGACATTGAGCTGGCTGACGAGAGCCGGGTCAATGTCATTGATGAAAAGGAAATTGCTGAAGGCTCTGACTACGATGTGGCCGAAATGGAGCAAGCCAGTAACGAGGCTCCTATTATCACCCTGGTCAATCAGACCTTTATTGATGCCATTAAGAAGGGGGCCAGCGACGTTCATTTTGAGCCCTATGAGCAGCAATTCCGTATTCGCTACCGGATAGATGGCGATCTCTATGAGGTGGCCGACCTGCCTTTAAAATTCAGGAGCCCGGTTTTATCGAGGGTCAAAATTCTGGCCAACATGGACATTGCTGAAAAGCGTCTCCCTCAGGACGGAAGAATTAAGCTACGGGTCAAGCTGGATAACGGGAAGAGAAAAGAAGTTGATATGCGAGTCTCCTCACTTCCGACCATGTTTGGCGAGAAGATTGTGGCTCGTATCCTCGACAAAGAAATGCTCAAGCTCGACCTGACCCAGCTGGGCTTTGAGCCAGAATCGCTGGAAATTTTTCAGGATGCCATCCACCGACCGTGGGGCATTATCCTGGTCACCGGGCCAACC
>JAKPCG010000032.1 GCA_029553365.1 Acidobacteriota bacterium
ATTTCGAGAGAATAAAAATTATTTGTTTTTATTCTATATTTTGAACCTTCATATTGTCCTGATGTTATTCTTAAACATAATCCTTTCATTTCATCGTCTTCGCATAAATAATTACTTGCATTGTAAGTATTTTCATATTGACCTCTATACAATGTTTTTCTTATCTCATTTTTCCCTTTAAATAAAGTCTCATAACTTTGAAATATTTTAGAATTACTATTTTTAAAATCTGTATCTTTTATAATATTACAATTATATTCTGTAATCTCACTATCTTTCCCAATATCACTACTTTTAAATAAAACTTCTAAATCTAAAACTGCATTAATATTCACCCTCAGTGGAAATGTCGTCTCTTCACCCCATATTGGAAATGTTTTAGTAAAAGTACCTATTTTTTTCTGGCTTTTATTAACTTCGTCTTGTTTTATATTTATTACACCTAACTCTTCTGTAAGAGGATACCTTTCGTGTAAACCCTTATAAACAAATTTAAAATTAAAATCTACATCAATTTTTAAACCTACATATTTATCATTATCATTATAATAATTACTCCACTCACCAGGTTTATTTACTTTTGTTATTTTTAATTTTGCACTTTCTAGTATAAAATATATAGGTTGAAATGAATTATACCAAGAAAGAAAGAACTTAATAGAAGGAATATTAGGATAAGGATTAGGGGCATTTGTATCATCAGAAGGTAAATTACTTAATTGATAAATTAGTAATTTTTCTTGTTCACCCCAACTATAATTTGGATATTTATAAATTTTATTATTAGTGAATAAAGTATTAACTTCAAGTATATTATAACTTCTATTGCTTTCATAAGTATCATTTGTAAAAGTATAAAAATAATTATATTTTCCACCATCTAAATCATAACAATTAGTATCTAAATCATATATAAATTGATATGATAAATTTTTAAATGGGAAAAAGGTATCATAAATTCCATCAATATAAAAATAATCAATAATACTGCCAACTGGTAAATTAGAATATAGATTTATTTCACTTTTACTGACAGTGTCCCAATTCAAAATTGAATTTATTGTATTATTTATCGCCAATGTTTCATTATAAACTGAATTTTTATAATTATTTATAGTATTGTATAAATTTATAGTTTCTGCTTCTACTCTTTGTTGAATATTAGATATAGTATTGTATAAATTTATAGTTTCTGCTTCTACTCTTTGTTGAATATTAGATAAAGATATAGTTAAACTATTACTATTATAAACTATATCATTGCAATATAATTCATCAGCAATATTTAAATTGCCATTTATAACTAAATCTCTATTAAATAAAAAGTTTCTATTATTAACATCAAATAATAAAGTAGGATATTCTTCCATACTATCAGAAGTTGTAAATACAAGATAAATATTTCCTGTATCTTTTGAACTATTTAAAGTAAAACTTCTATACAATATTCCTGCGATATTAATACTTTCACCCCCTACATTACTTGCTATAATAGTATCAATATAAATAGTTGACCATTTAGCATTAGGAGATCCAATTTCTAAACTATTATTTGCTGGTATCAAATTATTATGAATTTTACAATTCAAAAACAAATCTGTCAAATTACCATATATATCTGTTTTCCCTAATATTATTGTATCTGATTTTACATTTAAACCATTTATTATATTTATTTTATTTGTTGTATCTTCTTTATCTTTGCGTAAAAATACATCATCTATTATACTATCACTTTTAATATTGTTAATAGAATACTCTAAATTAACTAATCTTGAATTCTTTACTCCACTATCACTTTCTAATTTCAATATTCTATAATCTTTTATATCACTATCACTATCAAATATAATTACCCATTGTTCTAAATTGTTTAATCTAATATTTTTTATTCCACTATCTATCAATAAACTATTTAATATTGATGTATCTATATTTGTAAAGTTTTTTATTGTATCATTTAAAATAATAAAATCATTATAAAATTTATTTAAATCTTTATTATTAAAATATAATTCCTTTACCACTACTTTATTTAAAGTATCTCCATTAGCAATACCTTTTATTGCTTTTTGTAAATCATTCATATTTCTAAAAATTCTTTCTCCTGATATTACATTTAATTTATTATCAAGCCATATATTTGTATCATTATAAAATATTATATATGGATCATTCACACTACCATAACTGAATAATTTTACTGCTATTATTATAATTAAAAATATTATATTAAATTTCATAAATTATTTCTCCTTATATAAGAATATATCATATCGAAATTTTTATTTATTTTAGCAATATTATAGTTTTCATAATTTAAATTTAGATTTATAAAATAATTATTTTTTATCTTCTCAAATATTTTTTTTAATTGATTTATATCTTTTATAAAACCATAATTCTGTTTTATTTTTTTATAAATATAATCTAATATATAATTTATATTGTCAATATCTATCTTATATAAAAATATTTTCATATTCTATTCCTCTTTATTGGATGTATTAAAAAATAATATAAAATTTTTTTTATTTGAAATTCATTTAACCCTATATGTATAATTTTAAAATCAATCGTATCAAATCTTTTTGTTTGATTAAATACAAATTTATATCTATCAAAATAATCTATTTTTTCTATGTCAGATGTATAATAACCTATATGTTTAGGATAACTGCCTAATATCTCTTTTTCTGTTAATAAATTATATGCACCACCATTGATTGAATATTCTATTTTTATATTTTCTGATGATAAATTTTTAAAAAATATCTCTAAATATCTCATTGATTTCTCATAATCTACAATATCAAAATTATATCTGCCAAGAATTATATTGGCTTCAATTGGAGTAATAATAACATATTGTTTATTTATAGGATATATAGGATTTCCTAAATTTGTTCCTTGCCAATCTTCCTCTAATTCTATTGCATAATTTAATAATAAGTCTAATCTCAATTCATCTACTTCTAATATAGGATTAATATTTGAACTTTCTGTTTTTAATTCTAAAGTATAAGAAGTATTATCGTTAGTTGTTATAATAAACTCTTGATATGTCCATTCTGTTGTCAATGGTAATTTAAAAGAATTTATTAAATTTAAAGTATTACTTCCATTTGTATTATTGCCTCTAAAATAACCTGATATTTTATATTTAGTATTCGGTAATAAGTTTATAACTTGACTTGCTGATGTATAATATGTAGTAAAAAACGTTTTCTTGCCTGCTTGTCCTACTAATTGCATTGCAGTATTACTTCTTCCTGATATTTTATTACAAGCATATAAAAAATTATTATCATATTTATCCCCGTGTGTAATATACCAATTTAGAGGTCTATAATAATAATGAGGGATCCCCCCAATACTTGAAAATAGTTTTTCCCAATCTTCAAAACTTCTATTTAATATTGTTTCTGATTTATCTATTGGCATATCTGTTTCATAATTATCTTTTATTTTATATATAGAATGCACATTATTATCATCTTCTAAAAACATTATATATTTATTTTTTAATGAATTAGTTTCATATTTTTTTAAATTGCTTATAATTTTATTTATATATATTGCATTGTCTGTTGTCCCTTTATCATAAAAGTCAAAATGATTATTGCTTATAAATTTCTTTAACCAAATACTATTATCAATATTTTTATTACTTGCATAATATATATTTTTATCATTTATTCTTTGATTAGAAATATAATAAATATCATAATCTTTATAAACATAAAAAGCACTTGTAGATAAATCTATAATAAAAACATAATTACAATAATCTACATTATCAAGTGGTAAAGTCATATAATATTTATTTTCATAAACAAAAGATTGAATTAAGAATAAATAATCTTTATTTATTCTTTTAATATATTTAACACATTTATTTAAAGCGAATAAAGGTTTAACATTAAAAGTATCGGTAATATAAAACCCTTCATCAGTTAAAAAGATTATTCCATATTGAGTTTCTGCAATAGAATTTTTAGAAAATAATTTATAATTTATTCCTAATGTTCTATTTTCTATTCGCCATTTTTGTTCATCTTGTTTCTGCATATAGATTACAAATAATTTATTCTGTAAAAATACAAGTAAATTATCATTAAATACTTTTATATTTTCTATTAGCCCACCATCTTGTATTGAAAAAGTTATGTAATTCTCTAATCTAAAATTAGTTAAATCAACTTCATCGCTATATCTAATTAAATTATCTTCTGTTATAACAAATAACTGATTATTATATAATTCTATCTTTTTACAAATAGGTAAATGTATATAATTAACATTAAATATTGGATTATTTAATAAATCGTTATCGGCTTGATTACTCTCATAATTAATTGAATTTCCAGAATAATCGAAAGTATTTTCCAAATAATATATTTTTGTATCAGGAGATACACTTCTATATACATTAACTTTATTTATGTTATACATTGACAATAAAGTATTATTCGGTATAGTAATTTTTAACCTATCTGCATAACATACGAATTCTATATCACTTGGTAAAATTTCTGGGAATGTATCTAAAATTTCGAGAGAATAAAAATTATTTGTTTTTATTCTATATTTTGAACCTTCATATTGTCCTGATGTTATTCTTAAACATAATCCTTTCA
>JAKPCG010000091.1 GCA_029553365.1 Acidobacteriota bacterium
GGCGTGGCCGGACTGGCCATTAGCTTTGCTGCCCAATCACTCATTAAGGATGTTATCAATGGTTTTTTTATTATCTTCTGGGATCAGATCAGGGTCGGCGATGTAGTGGAAATTGCCGGGCGCAGTGGTGTCGTCAAAGGGCTTAACCTGAAAATGACTGTTCTCCGCAGTCTGGATGGGAATGTTCATTATATTCCTAACAATCTGATTGATACTGTCACCAACATGACTAAAGAATATTCACAATTTGTCTTTGATATCGGCGTCAGTTATTTTGAAGATGTGGACGAAGTCATTAAGACTTTAAAAGAAGTTGATGAGGAACTCCGGTCAGATCCGCAATTCGCTGAAAATATTGTCTCCCCGCTGGAAATTCTGGGCCTCGACCGCTTTGAAGATTCAGCAGTGATAGTCAGGGCGAGGACAACGACCAAACCCAGCAAGCAGTGGGAGGTGGGCCGCGAATTTAACCGCCGGTTAAAGAAAACTTTTGACCGGAAGGGCATAAGTATTCCTTTTCCTCACCTGACCCTGTTCCCGGGCCAGAACAAACAGGGCGAGACCCCTCCTCTCAAGGTTAAGCTGGTTGAAGACAAGGAAGTTATAACTGGAGAAATTAAAAACTGATGCGTTCCTATTTTGAACCAGAGATAAGAAATTTAATCAGCCTGAAGGAGGCCATCCCGGCTATCGAGGAGTCTCTGGCTGCTTACAGCTCGGGCCGGGCGATTTTGCCCGGGGTAATTAACCTTGATTTGCCGGAGTTTGAAGGTGAAGTTCATGTAAAGGCTGCTTACCTTCAGGATGATAATTATTATGTCATCAAAGTTGCTTCCGGCTTCTATAAAAATCCTCTCCATGGACTTCCGACTGGCGACGGACTGATGCTGGCTTATAAAGCGAGAACAGGCGAGCTGGAGGCCATTCTTTTTGACCGCGGGTATTTAACTGATCTAAGGACAGCTGCGGCCGGGGCAGTGGCGGCTAAATATCTGGCTAAAGCAGACATCAACCGGGTGTCAATGATCGGCTCTGGTGTTCAGGCTCGTCTCCAGCTCCAGTCTCTGGCTGAAGTTCGCTCTTTTTCTGAGGTCTTCGTCTGGAGTCGCCAACCGGAGAATGTCGAGCAGTATGTCAAGGATATGGTAGCCGTATTCCCCCGGGTTAAATTTTATCCGTCTCCGACGCCGGAAGAGGCGGTAAAAGAAGCAGATTTAATAATAACCGCCACCCCCAGCCGCCGGCCATTAATCAAAGCTGAGTGGCTAAAAGCGGGAGTTCATATTACAGCTATGGGTTCTGATGGACCGGACAAGCAGGAACTCTATCCAGAGGTCCTGGCCCGGGCCGACTTTATCTTTTGCGATTCGATTAGCCAATGCCGCTTGCTGGGAGAAGTTCATCACGCTCTTCAAGCTGGAGTGATTCCTGAAGACAAAATCAGCGGAGAAATTGGTGAACTGATTCTCGGCCGAAAAACGGGAAGACGCTCGGTCGAAGATATCACCGTGGCTGACCTCACCGGGCTTGGTGTGGAGGATGCAGCCATCGCTGGTTTGTTTCTACGTCTGACCGGGAAAAAACAGGAGAACAGATAACAGGACGAGAGAGGAGCTTTTCTGGCGACAGTTCGGAGACTGCACGACGATAATCCTGTGCCTGGACTATTCAGGCGACTTTTTCTATTAAACTTTTTTCTGTTACCGTAATTATCGGCCGGAAAACATCCACGAGATAAAATCCGTCCTTCAATAAATATAACTCTGACTGACAGGTCGGGCACCAGCCCGAGCAGCTAACCCAGCTCGGAGCCGGGCTCCAGAAGATAAAGAGAGGGATTGACCGCCGAGCTTCAGGTTTTATAAACTAAAGTTGTGGTCGGACGAAATCTTATCAGGGTCGGTGCCACAGCTGTCATAGCTATATTAAAATAATCGCCTTGAGAAAAAATCTGAGATTAAAGCCTGTCAAAAATACCTGACAGATGGGAGAGTTTATTTTCTGGATTATCGAGAAACAGGAGGTTAGGATGAAAAAACTATTCAAGGCCAAAAATATTCTGGCTGTTTTCAGTCTGGTCTTAATTTTCTGGGGAGTATCTTTATCAGTTCGAGCGGATGAGGGCATGTGGCCGCTCAGCGAAATTCAGAAGCTTAATTTACGTGAGAAAGGGCTGAGGATGGATCCCTCTCTTATTTATGATCCAGCCAAACAGAGCTTGCTCTATGCTGTTGTTCAGCTGGGCGCTACCGGCTCATTCATTTCCGAAGAGGGGCTTCTCATCACCAATCATCATGTGGCTTTTGGCTCGGTGCAGGCGGCCAGCACTCCAGAAAAAGATTATCTTAAACACGGTTTTCTGGCCAGGACGAGAACTGAGGAAATTCCAGCAGCCGGTCAGACCGCCCGCATTACCGAATCATTCAAGGATGTCTCAACTGAAGTTCTATCCGTGGTCAAGACGAAAATGAGCCCGG
>JAKPCG010000077.1 GCA_029553365.1 Acidobacteriota bacterium
ATGGCGGCTGATCCGGATCTCAAGGACAGCCTGGAAAAATATGCCGGTGAAAATCCCGCCTACCCTCGAAGCTCTGAATTTATTGAGCATCTTCGTTCGATACACCAGAAGACTATTATTCCTTTCCTGAATCTGGAAAATATCAATGATTTCGCCGCCAAATTAATCTGTCTCCTGGATTTTATTTCAGAAGAAAGCACCGCTCCTCTTCATGTTTTATTTGAGCCTTATGCCCGGGCTTTTTACCAGCAACTGGAAATTCTCCAGAGCCAGCTCCTGACCAAACAGAAATTCAGCCGGCGTTCAGGTTATTTTCAGCTATTCCGGCGTTTGCTTTCTGAGGCCCGGGTCCGCTTTCCAGGCACACCGCTTCGTGGCCTCCAGGTCCTTGGTTTCTGGGAAACGCGCTGCCTCCAGTTTGATGAGGTTTATCTTCTTGATGTGAATGATGATGTTTTACCCGGGACAGGCAAAGTTGACTCTCTTCTGCCCGCACCTTTAAGAAAAGCTCTTGCTCTGCCTGATTACGAGAGTCTGGAAAAGAGAATTGAATATTACCTCAGCCTGTTAGTAGCCGGGGCAAAGAAAATTCATTATTTCTTTATCGAAAATGATGAAAAGCAGAAAAGTCGGTATGTGGAAAAGGCCATCTGGGAAAAGCAAAAGGAAGAAAAAGAAATAGACGAAAATAAATATGTTAAGAAAGTCATCTACCGTCTGGCCCTGCAGGCACCAAGCCCACCTGAAATCCGCAAAACAAAAAAAATCCTGAGCTATCTTAACAATATGACCTTTAGCGCCTCCAGCCTGAATACTTATTTAAAGTGCCCGGTCGAATTTTTCTATACTCATGTTCTCGGGCTGAGCGAAAAAGAAGAGCTGACCGAATCCTTAGAAAAAGATGAAATTGGCACATTAGTCCATGCTATTTTAAGGCAGTATTTCTGGCCTGACCTGAAGAAACAGAGGGCGTTGGAAGAAGCCGATACCGCCAGATTAAAAAAGCTAATTGACAGGGAATTCAGCCAACGGCGTTATCCCTCACCGCTTTCCGGCAGTTTCTTTTTAATGAAAAAGCAAATAGAACAGCATTTAGAGGAATTTCTTCTTAATTATCAGCAAAAAGTCGTCCAGAAACTTCGGGCTGCTGGCCAGAATCCAATTCTGCTGGAGCTCGAAAAAGATCTAAAACGCGATTACGATCTCGGCCCTGGTACCTTTCATCTCAAAGGAAAGATTGATCGGATAGAAAAGCGTGGCGAATATCTTTGCCTTCTTGATTATAAAACTTCAGCCAGCGAAAGGAATCAGGTAATTAATATTGATAAGCTTGAGATTGAAGATCGAACCAGCTGGCCGCAGGCTATTAAAAGTCTGCAGTTGCCTTTTTATCAGCTTCTGGCTTCAGCCGAATATAATTTGCCACCTGAAGATATTTATTCAGCGGTCATCATTCTGGGCATAAACCATCTTAACGAAAAGATTGAATATTCGCCGCTTAGAGGGAGAAAAGGAAAAAGGCAAAGTAGCCAGGGGGAGAACATTTTCCCCTTAGCAGAATCAGATGAAGAGAAGTCAGCGCGGCAGGAAAAATTCGAAAAAATAAAGCAAGTCATTGATAAATTGCTCCTGGAAATTGTTGATAGCAGCCAGCCTTTTTCAGCCAGATTCAAGGCTGAAGACAGTTGCCGCTATTGCCCCTTCACCAGCTTTTGCGGCCAGAGTAGCACCCGGCAGCCCTGAAGATCTGGCCAGCTTTGACTGGAAAGCGTGCTGGTTTTTGATGGCAATGTCCCAGTCCCATGGAATCCAGACAACAGCCACTTTTCATAAAAGAAAATCTCAGATAAGCCGGGGTTCTCCCTTTCCCGCAGAAAAGTAGAGGTTTAGCTTGATTTCGAAGTGTGCCGTCATAAGCAAAAGATTAAAAAGAGTGAACTATTTGACCTGGCTTTTCGTTTATACTGAATAAAGAAGGATGAAATAAGCATGATCAAATTCTTACTCTGGCTGATTTTATTTGTGCTATGCTGGCCGCTGGCTTTAGCGGCATTGATCC
>JAKPCG010000079.1 GCA_029553365.1 Acidobacteriota bacterium
ATGGCGGCGCAGGGCATACGTGGAAGTGCGGCGGGATTGCCTGAGATATACCGTAATGCCGCTTTGCAAGGGCAGCTTGGCGCATTGAACAGGCAAGAGGCGGCGGAACGCGCCGACATAGCACGCAGACGTTCAGGCATAGAATCGGCATACGAATCTGATGTTGCGGCGGCTATGGCTGACATTGACGCGCAGACATTGCAGAATTACATCGACAACATGCGTATGATACAGGCGCAGAGAGTGGCTGACCTTGCGGCGCAGGGCAAGACCTCCACGGGCGAATTGACCTTGCAGGGCAGAGAAGCACAGCAGAAGGAGAAAAGATATGAAATAGATGAACTTGCAAGACAGGCAGCTTTGTTAGCGGCACAGCATTATGACGATATACAGGCGTACATCAACACGCTCGACCCGAATGACCCATTAGTGCCGTACCTGTATGCCGAGAGGTGGAAGCAGAGAGTGGCTGACCTTGCGGCGCAGGGCAAGACTTCCACAGGCGAATTGACATTGGAAGGCAGAGAAGCACAGCATAATGAACTTGCAAGACAGGCAGCTTTGTTAGCGGCACAGCATTATGACGACATACAGGCGTACATCAACACACTTGACCCGAACGACCCATTAGTGCCGTACCTGTATGCCGAGAGGCGGAAGAAGATACAGGCACAAGCAGAAAAAGCAGCAGCGGCGGCAGCGGCGGCAAGTGAAGCTGAACAGCAGAGATGGAAGAATGCCTTTGAGCTGTTCAAGACAGTCGGACGCATAACCTCACCCGAACAGGCACAAATACTTGGTTTGCCTATGGATGCTACTGTTGCCGATGTGGACATTGCACGAATGAACGCACAGACAAGCAGGATGAACGCACAGACAAGCAGGATGAACGCTCAGACTTCGGCTTATAATGCACAGCAGAGGACACAGCAACAGGGGGATCGGGCATCAAGCCAGAGAATCAAGCAGTACGCAGACATGATTGACAGGCTGTATGTATATACCCAGTACGATAATAACGGACAAGCTATTGGCAAGACATTTGACCCCAACGCAGTGAAGGCGTACATCCAAAACCTCAACCAGACAGGGCAGATAAGTGACGATGA
>JAKPCG010000120.1 GCA_029553365.1 Acidobacteriota bacterium
CCAGAAGGGTCGCCAGAAAGTGCTTTCCATTTGCTTGGCCAGGCGCCCGGTTGCCCCGCAGCCATAAACATATATTTTGTGCCCGCTGAGAATGGTCTTTTTTATTTCCGTGGCTAACTGCTCAATAAGGGTGGGTGAAGCTGCCAGCTGGTCGAGTTTTGCCACGATGTCTTCATCCACCGAGAAGAGCAGATGCAGGCCGGCGGCTGTATCTGTCTTTATTTTTTCGCTCAGATTCCAGGTCTTCGGATGACGCTGCTCGGTTAGAAGGGTATGAAGCTGAAACTGGGTTTTGTTCTGAAGGTAATCGAGGGATTCAGGTGAGACTTCAATTCCCAGTAGCTCCAGCAGGCTGCCAGTTGTTTCCTGCTGTCGGCTCCCGGCAGCCGCCGCAAATCCTAGTAAAATAATAGGGATTAAAGCCAGCCAGGCTACCTTTTCTGACATTTTCCGGCCAGTAGATTTTTTACTCATGCTGTCCCTCGTTGGTTTTTCCATATTGGTGTGTATCATCGAGGATATCATTTTCACGCCAGTCACGGGCCCAGTCATCAACAGAAAATACTGTCCACTTACCATCGGCTGTTGAGCACACCACCCGGTTGAGCCCGGCATTAATAATCATTTTTTTACAGATAAAGCAGGGGAAAGCATCAATCGGCTGCCCGGTTTTTGAGTCACTGCCAAAAATGAACATATCGCCGCCCAGCAGGCTGACCCCGGCTCTGGCTGCATTGATAATGGCGTTCTGCTCGGCATGAACCGAGCGGCAGAGCTCATATCTCTGGCCGTGGGGAATATGCAGGCGGTCGCGCAGGCAAAAACCATGCTGAAGGCTATCTTTGGTTTTTCGCGGGGCCCCAACATAGCCGGTCGAAATGATCTGATCGTCGCGAACAATAATAGCTCCGATGGTCCGACGGAAACAGGTGCTTCGCCTCGATACCTCGCGGGCTATGCCCAGATAATATTCATCTTTGGAAATTCTTATGTCCTGTCGGTTAGAATGATTTTGAGTTTCACTCATCCCAGTTTCTCCAGTTTTTGCTGCAGTTCCTCCAGGCTGCCGTCATTGATGATCATGAGGTCAGCCAGAGCCAAACAGCGGTCAAGCTGTTGATTATTTCCGCCGCTTCCTTTTTCTCTGTTTTCTTGCTTGATAAATTCTTCAAGAGTTGAAGCCGATTCATCCCGACCCCGCTTTTTGGCCCGCTCAAACCTTATTTCGACCGGGGCATCAACTGCCAGCAAAATAAAACTGCCCAGGCTCCGCAGATACTCTATTTCGGCCGGATGGCGGATACTGTCAATGATTGTCTTCCCTGAAATTCTGGCCGCCGCTCTTCGAGCCAGAATGTCAGGGCCAGATTTTTCCCGAAGTTCATTGCCAACGGCAATAAGATTTTCTCTTGAGACAGGAAGAGAACGGCTCCTGAGTTCTTCTCGAATGATATCGGACAGTGAGATATAGTCATAACCCTTTTTCCGGTAAAACGAGGCCACTTCTCCCTTGCCAGCAGCATTGGTGCCGGTCAGTCCAATCAGACAAAAATCAGTAACTTTAATGTCTTCGGTCATGATCAACCGCCACTAAGGAATAATCAGTTTAACCCTTTCCGGCTATTAAACTTAATAAGGCTGCTGCCGGAAAATTAACTGTTCTAAAATATATCCCAACTTGAAGGAAAAACAAAATAATAGCTGAAAGCCGGTCAGCCGGCCAGATCGTCATCTTCACCGTCAGTAACCGGTTCTAAGGCCGTTTCCTGCTTCCGTTTTTCTCTGTTTCGTCCGACAACGAGAGCAATAAGAATGCTCAAGCCATAAAGAATAATCATCGGGACAGCCACCGCACTCTGGGTAATAATATCCGGAGTTGGAGTGATAATGGCTGAAATAACAAAGGCAGCTAAAACCGCATAAGGAAAACTTTTGGTCATCCATCTGGCGGTAACCAGGCCCATTTTAGCCAGAAAATAAATCAGAGTAGGGAGTTCAAAAATCAAGGCAATACCAAGCAGGACTTTGATGGAAAAACTGAAATACTGGTCAACGGTAATAACCGGCTGAAAGTCCGCGGCGAGATTGACAAAGAAGCGACAGGCCCAGGGAAAAACAACAAAATATCCGAAGAGTGCCCCCAGGATAAAGAAAAAAGAAGTGAAGAAGACAAAGGGAATAACATATTTCTTTTCCTTTTGATACAGACCGGGAGCGACAAACAACCAGAGCTGGTAAAAGACAAAAGGCGAAGTGAAAAAGAAGGCAGCCAGAAAGGCAACTTTCATATAGAGCATAAAGGGAGCGGTCAGGGTGGTATAGGCCAGCTTGGTTCCTTCAGGCAAATACTGAGTAACTGGCCTGGCCAGAATTTCATACAACTGGCGGCTGAAAATCCAGCCCGGGACAACCGCCACCAGAATAGCGATAGCAGAATAGAAAAGTCTTTTTCTCAGGTCTTCCAGATGCTCCAGGAAGGTCATTTCATCAGGAGATTTTCTGGCCTTCCCGCGGCTCATCGCCTTTTATGTCCTTTTTTATCGAGTTTTGAAGTTCGTTGAGATCGGAGTTCACGCTGTTTAAATCTTTCTGGACTTCCTTGATTTCGGTCTTGATTTCGCTGGCGTTTATTTCGTCTTCGACTTTAGTTCGAAGCTCGTCAGAAGCCTTTTTGAATTCCCTGATGGCTTTTCCCACTGATTTTCCAACTTCGGGCAGCTTTTTTGGTCCAAAAACGAGCAGGGCTATGATAAAGATGACTATTAGTTCAGGTAAGCCAATACTGCCAAACATGCTTTCTTTACCTATCTCATAAACTATAATCTTAAGGGCAGGGTGAGTCAAGTTAGATTCGACTTTACTTTGGCCAACCCCTCTGGTAAGATTTAACCTGATTATAGCTTGACCTTAGAGAAACAAATGACGGCTAGATCGAAAATTACGGCCTCTTTAGTGCTGTTTTTTTTGGGTTTTTTCCTGGTTGGCCAGGCTTCGATAGCCATCGACCCCTGGGAACAGGGCTTAAATAAAGTTGTTTTGATCAGTTCTCTGGTCAAACAAAATTATTACGAAGATAAGGACTCTCAAAAACTGTCCTTTGCTGCTATTCGGGGGATGCTGGACACCCTTGATCCTCACTCCTATTTTTTAGATCCCGAATCTTCGATGCGCTTTAATGAGGATTATACGGGTAAATACTACGGTCTTGGTATTCAGATTCAAAAACAGGAAGACAGACTGGTGGTTATTGCCCCGATTGAAGGTACACCCGCCTGGCGGCTGGGGATTCAGCCAGGAGACGTCATTACCCATATTGATGGCGTAAGCACCAAACCGATGAGCAGCGTTGAAGCTATGCAAAAACTGCGCGGGGAAAAAGACACTAAGGTAACTATTAGGATTCAGCGGGAAGGCCTCGAAGAGCCTTTTGATCTGACCATTACCAGGGAAGAGATTCCTCTGGCCACTGTTCCTTATGCCTTTATGATCGATGAGTCAAAAAAGATCGGCTATATTTTTGTGCGGTCGTTCGGGCGCAATACGGTGGATGAGCTGGAAGCCAAGCTTAAATCCCTCTCGCTGGCCGGGATGACCAGCCTCATTCTAGATCTAAGAGGTAACACCGGTGGACCTGTTTTCCAGGCGGTAGATATGGCCGATGAATTTCTGCCCAAAGGGGCTTTAATTGTCTCGATGCGGGGCCGCAACCCGGCTTATAATCGCGATTTTTATGCCAGCCGCAACGGCCAGTATGAAAATTTGCCGCTGGTTATCCTGATCAATCAGGGTACAGCCAGCGCCTCAGAAATCGTAGCCGGAGCGGTCATGGACCATGACCGCGGGCTCATTGTCGGTGAAGATTCCTGGGGGAAGGGCCTGGTTCAGACCGTTTTCCCGCTCTCAGCCGACATGGCTTTAGCCCTGACTACCGCCCGCTATCTCACGCCGAGCGGCCGTTTGATTCAGCGTGATTTTTCTCATCTGGAAGATTATTATCTGGCCAAAAAAGCTCCCGACAGCCAGCGGGATGTAAAATACACCCTGAAGAAAGGTCGCAAGGTTCTGGGTGAAGGCGGCATCAGTCCTGATTATGAGGTCAAGTCCACCTATAAGATATTCACCGTTGAACTTATGTTTAAAGGCGCCTACTTTGGCTATGGCCGTCGCTTTAGCCAGCATCAGACGCCGCTGTCTAAAAAATATGTTTTCCCGCAGGAGCTAAAGACTGGTGATGCCCCACCTGCCGGTATGAAGGTCTTTGGTGCCGGATTTGAAGTGACAGAGGAAGTTATTGAAGACTTCAAGGCTTATCTTGACCAGGCTAAAATCACCTACGATCCCGCCAGATTTAACGAAGCTCTGGATGAAATCAAAGGTGAAATCAAACGGGAAATCTTCTCATCAGTGGTCAGCCCGGAAGAAGGCGTGAAAGTTTCACGCCAGGTTGACCCGGTGGTGCTTAAAGCCATTGAGGTTATGCCGGAAGCGGCCGCTTTTTTAAAATGAGGGAACCGGACCGTTTGACCTGACTATCTGGCAGACGGAGAGGAGATGGAAATGAAAATAGCCCTGGCTTCTGACCACGCCGGTTATGATTTAAAAATGGTTATTGCCCGTTATCTTACTCAGAAGGGAATTGACTTCTTTGATTTTGGCTGCGGGGCGGGAGAGAGCGTTGACTATGTTGATTACGGGGCGAAGGCTATCAGGCAAGTAGTCAGCGGTGAATTTGATCGGGCGATACTTTTTTGTGGAACTGGGCTGGGCATGGCTATTGTCGCCAATAAATTTCCCGGCATAATTGCCACCCCTTGCTGGAATGAATTTACAGCTAAAGCCAGCCGCACCCACAATAATTCCAACTGCCTTTGCCTTGGTGGCCGGGTGTTGAGTGAGGAGCTGGCTCTGGCCATAGTCAAAATCTGGCTGGAAAACGAATTTGAAGGTGGCCGGCATGAGCGCCGGATTAATAAAATAAAAGAGCTAGAAAAAGAAAACTTCAAGAAGACTTAGCTGAGCTGTGAAAAGAAGTCGAGCTGGCTGGTAAGTGGCCTGAAGCCGGCTCAGATAAAATCAAACAAGGAGAAGCTTGATGACCCGACTCAAGGAAAAATTGACTTTCTGGTCAGAGCAAATTGAAAAGAATAATCGCTGGCGGCAGCAGGAATGCTTTAACCTGATCCCTTCCGAAAACACGCCTTCTCTTCTGGTCAAACTGGCTGAAATTGCCGATCCCTGCGGGCGCTATGCCGAACACCGGACAATGAAGGGTCAGGAAGTCTATTTTTACCAGGGAACTGATTTTATCCGTGACGTCGAACTGGAGGCCAGAAAAGAGCTGAAGGCCTATTTCGGCTGCCAGGATATCGAATTGCGTCCGATTTCCGGTCAGATGGCCAACGAGGTTGTCTTTAAAGGACTGGTTAAGTTTGTCAACCGGAAAAGACAGAAGGGAGAACCCTTCCGGCGGCTTCGTCTCGTCATGAACAATGACCTTAACAAGGGTGGACACTTAAGCTCTCAACCGATGGGTGCCTTATTCAACCTGGTGGAAGAAGATCCCGCCACGGGCAAGGAGAACGTCGTCAATATCCCTGTTCGGGAGGATAATCCCTATAAAGCTGATCTGGATCGGCTGGCTGCTGTTCTTCAGGACTACCGGCCTGAACTGGTCGTTTTTGGCAAGAGCATGTTCATTTATCCCGAGCCGGTCAGGTTTGTTTATGAGCTGGTCAAGGACTGGCCGGATCGTCCGCTTCTGATGTATGACATGGCCCATGTGCTCGGCCTCTATGGAGCTTTTCAGGCTCCTTTTGAAGAAGGTGCCGATATTGTCACGGGCAGCACTCATAAAACCTTTTTTGGCAGCCAGCGGGGACTTATTGCCGGCAACATCGCCCAGGACAGTCCCTGGCCGCAGCTCTGGACCGATATTCAAACCAGAGCTTTCCCCGGCTCAACCTCCAATCATCACTTAGGAACTTTGCTTGGACTTCTTCTGGCCACCTATGAAATGAATGAATTCAAGGAAGCCTATCAGACCCAGGTCAGGAAAAATGCTAAAGCCCTGGCCCGTTTTCTGAAAGAGACCGGAATCCCGGTCGAAGGTGATGAAACTGATGGTTTTACTGAAACTCACCAGGTGCTGATCAGAGTCAAACAATTTGGTAATGGCCAGGAATTAGCCCGGCGGCTGGAAGACAATAATATCATCACCAATTATCAGGCACTGCCTGATGATACAACTTTCCTCGAATCATCCGGCCTCAGACTGGGGGTTCAGGAGATGACCAGATTCGGCATGAAAGAAAAGGATTTTGAGATTCTGGCCGGCCTCATAGCTGAAGTTATCAGGAAAAACAAGCCGGTCCGGGATGAAGTTAAACGTTACCGTCAGAATTTTCTGGAAATGCAGTATTGCCTGCCAGAAAAGGAGGCGGTCGAGCTGGCCTCAAATTTATTTTTAAGCCTTTTCCC
>JAKPCG010000123.1 GCA_029553365.1 Acidobacteriota bacterium
TGTCACTATAATTCCGGGCGGCCTCATATCGTTGTGTAGCAGCGCCAGATTCCATTTTTCAGTCAGGGCCAGAATGTCGGCCAATTGCTGACCTGGAAGATAGAATGGCAGGCCATAATAATCATTTCCAGGGTGCGGGTGTCTGATGTGGCAGATTTCTTCTTTTTGTAGCTCTCTAATTCTTTTCCCTTTGAATTTGTAGCCAGCTATTTCTCCCGTTTCGCTATTGATTACAACTTCAGTTGCTAGGGGATTCAACAGAAATAGCATTCCTGTCTGTCCGCTTTTAGCGATATAGACATAGGCATTGCCGGCCAGAAGAAGATGAGTGGTAAGCCTCTGATAGAATGACCGGCTTCCCTCTGATAAGTTCGGGTTATAGAGCATATCAAGAATCGGGTGCTGGTCAATCTTTCCTTTTGGCCCCCAAAGTTCAAATTCTAATCCACCGACCGCCTTTGCAATTTTCGTCACGCAAGCAAACAGGGCATAGTTCCCGCAGTAAGCGTCTATAGCATTAGAGAATTGGTCAGAACGATAGCCACCCAGCCCCCAGAAATACATTCCGGCGCTCGAATACGGCGGTTGTATTGTCTGGCTAGCCGCCTTCATTTCCTGAACCACTTCTTCTTTTTTCTTCCGTGAGAATATACTCATCTCATATACTCCTCACACCAGGCCAGGCTTCCCGAGTTGCCGCCCAGTAAGCCAGGGCCAAACTCATCACACAGTCGTCTGTCATTCCTTCCGGCGCCTGGTAGCTGATATTGCCGCTCTCGCTCTGCTTATAATCCAATGCCTTCAGTTCCTCAATCAGAATCGGAATATTGGCCAGCTGAATCTTTTTCTCACCAAATCCAAATATCAAGTTCTGAATCAACGACCGTTTTTTCTCAGCGGTGAACGTGAAACCTCTGACGTAGACATCAGAAAGCAGAAGCTCCTGAACTATCGGGTCACCGACCCCCGTCTGGTCAACCAATGTAAGTGCATCGTATTTCCTGACCATCTCTGCTATCTTGGTTTTCTGTATATCCCAGTTAACACCGGTAAAGCGGCAAAAATCAATTAACCTGAGTTCATCATCCAAAATCGTGATAACTGTATAGTCTCTTTTCCTGGCCAAGTCAATCCCGCCGTAATACTGATGCCCTGGCTCTTTGATAGCTATTAGCTCCGGCAGAACAACTGAAACATCAACATTCGGAACCACCTCTCCGCCCTCTTCTATAAATTCTGCCATAAACTCCTGCTTGAATACGTTTTCTGGCAATGTCTTTCTAGCCAGCTCGATATCCTCTGGCCTGATTTTCGGATTGTCAGATGACGGGAACTGCCAGCTCTGATATTCGGGATATTCGGGATTCTTTCCC
>JAKPCG010000143.1 GCA_029553365.1 Acidobacteriota bacterium
ATGACAATTGGAGGGCGCTTATGAAAGCCAGAAAAAGCCGCCATCAGGATCTCAGGCTTCTGGCCGACAGGTTGGTTGGTGCCGGGTTGAAAGCAGGAGCAGATGAAATTGAAGTTACCATTTATGATGGCCATCGCTTCGAAGTTCAGGTCAGGCAGCAACAGATAGAACATCTGGTAGAAGCTGATCCCAGGTATTGTTCTGTCCGGATTTTTAAAGATAAAAGAAAAGCTACCTTCAGCAGCTCAGACCTGAGCTGGTCAACTCTTTATTCATTGACCAAGAAAGCTATCATCAGAGCGAGCCGGACTCAACCCGATGAACTGGCCGGGCTGGGGCCAGCTGCCAGGTACAAAGTTGACGAATTATCTTTAAAACTGGCCGACCCGGCTCTAATTGTCTTAAGACCTGAAGAAAAAATAAAGCTGGCCCTGGAAACAGAAAGAATAGGCCTGTCTGACCACCGGATTGTCAACTCTTTTGGAGCCAGTTTTGAAAGCAGTGAACTTAAAACAATCCTGGTCAATTCCAATGGGTTTAGTGGCGACTACGTCGAGACCGAAGCCAGCCTGAGTCTTGGGCTGCAGGCTGGACGAGGTGATCAGCGGGTGGAAGATTACTGGTTTTCGTCGGCCCGCCGTTGGAAGGATTTATCTTCGCCACAGGAAGTGGCCAGGAAAGCTATAGAAAGAACCGTCCGTCAGCTAAATCCACGAAAAATAAAAACCCAGCAGGTACCTGTGATTTTTGAACCTATGATGACCTCCTGGCTTCTAGCTTTTCTTTTTCAGTGCGTCTCCGGCCAGGCTGTTTATCAGAGGACAACCTTTCTGGCTGATCGACTGGGCGAAAAGATAGGCAACGATAAGCTGATGGTTATGGACGATGGTCTGCTACCAGGAAAACTTGGCTCCAGGCCATTCGATGCTGAAGGGGTCCCAACCCAGACCACCAGGGTTATAGAAGCCGGAGTTTTAAAGAATTTTCTTTGCGATACCTACGCTGGACGAAAGCTCGGGCTGGCCTCCACCGGCAACGCTGAGCCAGAAGGTATCGGGCCCAACAATTTTTATCTGGAACGTGGTGAGTCCACGCCAGAAGAAATGATCAGGTCAACCCGAAAGGGCTTGTTACTGACCAGAACAATTGGCCAGGGGCTAAACCCGGTAACAGGCGATATTTCCCGGGGTGCCTTTGGCCTGTGGATTGAGGAGGGCGAGATTGTCTTTCCCGTGTCTGAAATAACCATATCAGGCAATTTAAATAATGTCTTGAACTCGATAGAAATGATTGGTTCTGATCTTGATTTTTCAAGCCAGATCTGCGGCCCATCTGTCAAAATAGCGGAAATGACAGTAGCTGGTCTTTAAACTTTAAGGTCCGGAGGAAACTTCTGACCAAAAAAATTCCAGTGGGTAACCTGTTGCAGATTTCTCTTCGGGACATGGAGACATCCTTTGTCATCCTTCCAGTACTTAACCGAACCTGAAAACTCTTCGACTACCGGTTGCTCGGCTGGATAACCAAGAGCAATAACCGAATCAATCCGATGGCTGTCAGGCAGCCTGAGGGCTGGCTGAAGCCGTTCACGGTCAACTGAGATCAGCCAGCAGCTACCGACCCCAACCGAAAGGGCACCAAGGATAATGTTTTCGGCAGCCGCTCCTACATCATACTCAAAACCCCTATTTCTGATTCTGGTATTGACCAGAATGATAATATACGCAGCCGGTTCTTGACCTGGCTTGGGATCACCGGCCGGATTTATATAGGCCGCCCAGCGCAGGCAGGAGAAAACTTCCTTTTTTATCTTATCGTCATTCACCACCAGAAATTCCAGAGGCTGAAGATTAGAGGCAGACGGAGCCAGCCTTCCCAGGTCCGCCAGCTGAAAAAGAAGCTCAAGTGGCACCTCTTGAGGCTGAAACTGGCGGATTGTCCTTCTTTTTCTGATCAAGCTTATAAAATCCTCCATCTCAGATACCTCCTCTCCTTTAATTATTCATTCCTGACGGCGTTTTTTCCCAGTCAGGCCTGGTTCTGGTGCTATAAAATTAAAAATAAAATTGACTAACAGCAATAAGAGGCCAGCCGCCAGATACATCTGTTTGAGGCCAATTATCTCTGAAACCCAGCCATAAAATATTGAACCAAGTCCCATGCCTACGTCAAATAGAGAATTATAAAGACTGATGGCCAGGCCTTTATTGCCGCGGCCCATGAAATCTATCAAATAAGCACTCAGGGCTGGAAAGATTAAGCCCTGACCGAAACCACCGAGAAAACCGGTCGTCAGCAGCAACCACTGGCTGTTAATTCTGGAAATCAAAATTAAATTAAATCCAATTAACAGCGCGGAGATAAAGACAATTTTTTTCCGTCCGTATTGATCAGACACCCCGCCCAGTCGGAAGCGGGACAGAATAGCTGCCACCGAAAACGCAATAAAGAAAGGCCCAACCCGGCCGAGCTGCAGAGAACTAACCAGCAATGGCATAAAATAAATCATGGCTCCTCTAACCGAGCCATGGACTACTGGCATCAAGCCAATGAAAATCAAAACAAACCAGGCGGTATTCTTCCAGCTTTTCTCCCGGCCAGAAGAAACTTCCTCATCTGGCACATCTCTGGGCAACTCTTTAATAATCAGAACCAGTATTAAAGACAGGACCAGAAAAAAAAGGGCAGAATTAACCAACCAGGGAAATCCCCACCGATTGATGATTTCCTCACCAAGTGAGGGCCCGACAGCATTGGCTATCAAGCCGGCCACTCCAACCAGCCCGATTGATCTGGCCACACTTTCCACCGGAGCCAGATCCGTGCACATGGCAATATTGGCCGTCATACTGATTCCCCATCCCAGACCGGTGATAGCCCGGAGGATAACGGGCAGGTGCCCGGCATCTCTGACCAGATGGAAAAAAGGCATGACGCTAATTAAAATCAGAAGCCCGAGAACCGAGATTTTCTTCCCGCCACGTCTGTCAATCAGGCGACCGAAAAAGGGCCGGATTAAGATGGCGGTTACACTGTGAATTCCCATGATCAGGCCGACCTGGCTGGCCCTGGGATTAAACTGCTTTAGAAAAAGCGGGAGTATAAAAAACAGGCTGATAGAAAGATAAAGGAAAAAATAAGCTAAAATTCCAAGAACAAAGTCCAGGGTCCATAACTTGTCTGTTTCCCTGAGACGATTCGGTTCTACCATTGTCGCTCAAACCAGGCCAGTATTAAGTTATTTAAATAGCTTAAATCATCGGCCTTGTAAACAACAATTGCTCCACTTCTGTCGTCCGAGGTCCGTTTGACAGACCACAGCTAAAGTGATAAAAATCATCAAATTGTCTCGCGGCAGGATAGCTTATATGAAAAAAATAGCTTTGACAGATAGGGTAACCTTAAAAAGATTGTGGGTGGATGCTTTATTAATCATTGCTGGCTCAATCATTATGGGCATTGGCTATGCCCTTTTTTTGATTCCTTTTCATCTGGTCCCGGGCGGCCTCTCAGGTATTTCCATAATGATTAACTACCTGCTTTCTCTGCCCGTAGGTCTGGTCATAATCATCTTGAACGTCCCGATTCTTCTGATCAGTTATAGATTCCTTAGCCGTAAATATGTCTTTACGACTCTGGTCGGCATGCTCTGCTCTTCCCTCTTTATTGATTTTTTTAATCAGATTCTTAAATGGCCCAAGGGCACAGAAAATATGCTGCTGGCTGCCATTTATGGCGGACTGCTTCTCGGTCTGGGGCTCGGGCTGGTTTTCAGAGGAGAGGCGTCAACTGGTGGTTCTGATGTCATCGGTCTCATCCTCAACAAATATCTGGGCGTATCAGTGGGCATGGGTATTATGGTGACTGATTTTATTATCATCTCGGCTTCCGGCCTGGTTTTCAGGCAGCTGGAGGCACCACTTTATGGATATATTGTACTTTTTATCTCCAGCAGGGTAATTGATCTTGTACTGGAAGGCTGGAATTTTTCCAAAATGGTTATCATTACTTCCAGTGAGCCAGAAAAAATTGCTGATTATATATTACACCGGCTGGAGCGGAGCGGCAGCGCTCTTAAATCACGTTCACTTTACCTCAATCGAGAAGGTGAAATTATTATCACCGTCATCCATAGGAAACAGCTATCCGAACTCAAGGCCTTTATAAAAAGGACTGACCCGGGCGCCTTTGTTATTGTCAATGACACTTATGAAGTCCTTGGCAAGGGTTTTAAAGCCAACCACTCCGTCTAACAACAGACCTGGCTGCTGTTCAGCGCAATTCTACACAGCAGACTATCCCCTCAGGTTTTCCCTTCCAGGGTTGCTCACTTAAAGCTTCAGTTTCTTGATCTCCTGTAAAACCTGGATGACTGATTCCAGATCAACCTGACTCCAGGCCTTATCCAGGCGACTGAGCAGGCCGGCCAGCTTCCAGGCTGTATCAGATCTTAAAGAAGAACCAACCTCTCTTGGACTGCGCACGTGGAAGGGGGCAAGATCACCTGCCGGTTGCCCCGGGCTGGTGCCCGGTCCTGATCGGAAAAGCACCTGATTGGCCTGAGCTAAAAAGTGATCCCTGAGATTTATGAAATACATAAGACAATAGACATCCAGCAAATAACGCTTTTCACTACCGGCAGCCCTGTCGATTTCTTCCAGTAAACCAGCCGGAGGTTCAAAGTCATATATTCCTTTCATAGCCTGAAGCAACCTGTTATCCCGTTCAAAGGCTGAAGGGAGAACCTGAGTTTGGTAATAGTCCTGCAGTTTTTTTAGATCAAAAGGGATTTTTCTGGCTTCAACCTTAGCTGGGGCAACAATCAGAACAGGTCTGGCGCTATTAACAAGATAGACCTCAAGACGATCGTAAAATCCGTCATGATCAGTGTCAAAATACCGAACCTCTCCCACAGCAGGATAACCAGCCATATTTCCGATCTGGCACCAGCCTTCCTCCGAACCAAACAGATGAATCCTCCGATCAAGACCACTATAATAGAATTCGACCGGACCATTTAAATGCCGGGCAATTTCCCGTCTTATATTCCATTTCTGAAGGTAAGAGGAAGTCCCAGGCAGCACGACTCTTTCTGCTAACCAGCCAATTCCTTCTCCCTTTTTGGCTTCCACTGAGGCTGATCCAACCTGCTCGTCAGCCGGATACTCCCGCCAGGAAAAACCGGCGTCCTCCGATTGATAAGAGTAGATCAATTCTTTCAGATCTTCCCTGGATACAAAATAAACCTCCTGAGGAGGTCTCCTCCAGGCGGAAAAACTCTTTGTTTTTTCCAGATCAAATGGCAGCTGGCCCGCCAGTAACAGGCCGAAGTCATAATTAAAAATTTTTTTATGATTATTTTCGCCGGACAGGTCAAAACTCACCTCCAGACTTCTAATCACCGGGTTTTGAAGTTCCTTCGACCAGACATCAAGAGGTTTAATAAAGCTTTCTTTGCTTCCAGCCGGTTGGACCTGGCTGCGAATCAGCAGATCACTCAGCCCATCCTGATTTAGATCGTAGCTGGCTTCCGGGCAGATATCAGCTGGCCAGAAAGTACCGGTCTGGGGATTAAAGACATTTTTATAATATAATTTTTGGCCGGCTAGATTCTTGATGAAACTGCCGTCAAGTAAATCCAGCGGGCTTTTGAATTTAAAAATTTCTCCGATCTTATCATAGTCAAAGCCACCCCAGATTCTGGCTAGATATCCATTTTCATAAAACCTAATCTCCATCCAGTCGGCCTGCCCATCCCCGTCTTCATCAGCATAATCAACCATAAGATCAATTAATCCATCCCGGTTAAGATCATAAAGGTAGCAGTCCTGACTGAAGTCACCCCCTGCGGCCAGACTGTCATTGCCATCATCATCGATCACCCAGACCAGAGCTGTAATCTGATAATCGTCCTGGCCCCTGTAACTTTCAGCCCTGACCAGCATTTTGTCCTTGGCCTCACCTCTTTCCGGGATGAGAAAGCCCTCCCCTGTCTTCAGTCTCAAAGCCTCCTTCCACCATTTTTTTGATTTGAGGCTGGCCAGCTTGCCGTCAGCAGACATAGCAGTCTGCTTCATCCACCAGCGCCCGGCTTTTTCCTGACCTGCTTTAAGACCTGCTGGCGTCTTTTCTTGAGAAGCCAGCTGACCCGGCAGTGTCCAGCTCAAAATACTTATAAGAACTAGAATCAGATAGCGGATAATGTTTGATTTAAGGAAACCTTTTTTCATTGAACAGTCCCAAAAAATAAAAAGCTTAAAAAGTTAATTCAATGCTATTTTAGAAACAACGAGATGTCAAACAGAATAATTGTCCAGACCAAAAGCTTTAGCCGCGTTTAAATTATGTCTCCAGAATCTTAATTTCTGGTATAATTTTCTAAAATAATTAAAGTTGAGGTCAGGAGCCATGGACTGGTTAAAAGACCTGAAGACTTATTTTATGCCATCGATATCTCCTGTTTATGATCAGGAGTTTCTTCCCCTTGGGCTCTTTTTCCAATGGTACAAACGGCAGGCAGAGAATAGCCAGGAAGAGATGGGACTGGCTCTGGAGCGGGAAAACGGGTTAATCTCGACCTGGAAGACAAAGATTCTTCCTCTAGACGAAAAAACTCTGCCTCTGACTATCAGTTTTGCAGACAGGCTGGTTAAATTCCTTTTATGGCAAAAGGGTGCCTTCAAGATTTATTTCTATGGACCGGAGATTATTTATCAACAGATTAAAAAGCAATATTCCCTCCAAGGTGAGCGAGCCTTCGATGTTGATCTGATGAGTACGGTTTATCAGCAACCGTTTTCTGTCATTAAAATCAGAAAAGAAGAATTGCCCGAAGAACGGCAGAGTCCTATTTCCCTCGGCGGTCATTTTGATGGCTGCCGGCTGGGTTTTGACCTGGGAGCCAGCGATTTTAAGGTAGCTGCTCTTCAAGATGGGCAGGTAGTCTTTAGTGAAGAAATTCCCTGGAATCCCCAGGAGGAAGCTGATACAGCCTATCATTATGAACAGCTGCAGGCCGGCCTCAAAAGGGCGGCGGCCAGACTACCCAGGGTTGAGGCCATAGGTGGGAGCGCCGCAGGTATTTATATCAATAACCAGGTCAGAATTGCTTCTCTTTTTCGCTCGGTTCCCAGAGAGCTGTTTGATCAAAAGGTAAAAAATTTCTTCCTCGATTTACAACGCCAATGGGGAGTACCGCTGGTGGTCATTAATGATGGAGAAGTGACTGCTCTGGCTGGTTATCTCAGCTTGAATCAGCCAGCTATTCTGGGAGTGGCCATGGGTTCAAGCGAAGCTGGAGGTTACATTGACCCTTCCGGCCATTTGCCTGGCTGGCTAGACGAGCTGGCTTTCGCCCCGGTTGATCTCAATCCAGAAGCAGCCAGAGACGATTGGTCTGGCGATCGGGGTGTTGGTGCTATGTATTTTTCTCAGCAAGCTGTAAACAAACTGGCCAGAACGGCTGGCTTCAATTTTCCAGAGGAGATAAAGCTACCTGAGCGGCTTAAGGAAATCCAGTCGCTGGCCGAGAAGGGCCAGGCAACAGCCTGCCAGATTTTTAAGGATATAGGTACTTATCTTGGCTACACAGCCCAGCTCTACTCGCTTTTCTATGATTATCACCATTTCCTGATTCTGGGACGGGTAACCTCTGGACGAGGGGGAGAATTGATCAAAAAACAGGCAGAAGTTGTCTTGAAGACAGATTTTCCTCAACTGGCAGAAAGCATTTCGATTCATCTGTCAGACGAAAAAAGCCGTCGGATCGGTCAGGCTGTTGCTGCCGCGACACTGCCTGAAATAAAGAGATGAGGAGTTAGAAAGAGCTATGGAAGTTATCATTCAGCCCAATAGCGAACAGGCCAGCCTGCTGGCTGCCAGGCTGGTTAAAAAAATAATTATGGAAAAGAAAAAGCCAGTTTTAGGTCTACCCACCGGCAATACCCCTTTGCCCCTCTACCGTCATCTGGTTAAAATGCATCGGGAAGAAGGCCTGGATTTCAGCCAGGTGGTAACCTTCAATCTTGATGAATATGTTGGCCTTTCCCCTGATCACCCGGCCTCATTTCACTATTTTATGTGGAAAAATCTCTTCAGCCAGGTCAATATAAGGCCAGAAAATGTTCATATCCCTGATGGTCTGGCCAGCGACGTGGAAGCGTATTGCCGGCAATATGAAGAAGAGATCAAGGCCGCTGGTGGTCTGGACATACAGATCTTAGGCCTGGGCACAGACGGCCACATTGGTTTTAATGAACCAACATCCTCTCTTAAATCTCGTACCAGAATTAAAACGCTGACCGAGCAAACCAGAAAAGACAATGCCCTTTTTTTTGGCGCTGAAGAAAACGTACCCTATCATGCTATTACTATGGGAATAGGTACTATCCTGGAGGCTAAAGTTTGCCTCTTAATAGCCTTTGGTAAAAAAAAGGCCACAGCTATAGCCCGGACGGTGGAGGGACCGGTAACTTCCATGGTACCGGCTTCGGCTCTCCAGTTTCATCCTAAAGCTATTATCGTGGTGGATGAAGAAGCCGCTTCAGAACTGCGTCTGGCTAATTATTATCAATGGGTTTATGACCATAAGCCAGAATGGCAAAAAGTATAATTTTAATAGATACTGAGCAACTATTTTGACTTGATTTCAGAGCTCGTGATATAAATTTTCGCTTAACAATTAAGTAAGATGGAAAGGATCAGGGAATGCAGCTCAATAGCATTGATTGGCTGATCGTCATTCTATCGATTTCCATTTGCTTTTTACCGCCGGTTATTCTGAGCCGCCGGGCTGGAAAAAACACTGCTGAATTTTTCACTTCGGGTCGGGCCGCACCCTGGTGGCTGATCGGGATATCCATGGTGGCTACGACCTTCAGCACTGACACGCCCAATCTGATCGCCAATATTGTCAGAAATAACGGCGGTGTAGCCGGCAACTGGGTCTGGTGGGCTTTCCTTCTGACGGGCATGATGACCGTCTTTTTCTACGCCAGGTTATGGCGCCGCTCTCAGGTTTTGACTGACCTTGAATTCTATGAGTTACGTTATTCAGGTAAGCCGGCTTCTTTTGTCCGTGGTTTTAGAGCCATTTACCTTGGGCTCTTTTTTAATTGTGTCATCATGGCTTCGGTCAACCTGGCTGCAGCCAAAATTGCCAATGTCATCCTGGGCTGGCCAATGAGCAGAACCCTGATTATTTGCAGTATTATCAATGTGATTTTTGCTGCGACGGCCGGTCTGTGGGGGGTGCTGGTAGTTGATTTAATTCAGTTCGGCATTGCCATGACAGGAGCCTTCGCAGCTGCAATTTTTGCTCTAAAACAACCAGAAATTGGTGGTCTGACCGGCCTTTTCCAGAAGCTGGAAGTCCTCCACCCGCAGGCGATTAACTTTCTCCCCGATTTCGGTGACTGGTCTCTGGCCTTATCCATCTTCATTATTCCCGTTTTCATTCAATGGTGGTCAGTCTGGTATCCGGGAGCAGAGCCCGGGGGTGGTAGTTATATTGCCCAGAGAATGCTGGCAGCTAAAAGTGAAAAAGATGCTCTGTCAGGAACACTCTTTTTTAATTTTGTTCATTATGCCATAAGGCCCTGGCCCTGGATCCTGGTTGCTCTTTGTTCTTTTATCATTTACCCCAGCCTCAATGATATTCATCTGGCTTTCCCCAACGTTGACCCGAAGCTTATCGGCCATGATATGGCCTATCCAGCGATGCTGCGTTTTTTGCCCCACGGCTTCCTGGGCATAATGGTCGCCGGCCTGCTGGCCGCTTATGTCTCTACTCTCGTCACCCATTTAAACTGGGGGAGTTCTTATCTTGTTCACGACTTTTACCGCCGCTTTCTTCATCCCGGTGCTTCAGAAAAACATTATGTGAGTGTAGCTCGGCTGACAACAGTTGTTCTGATGATCCTGGCCAGCCTGCTGACTTTCATTCTGGAATCAGCTAAGGCCAGCTTCGATTTGATGCTGTCGATTGGAGCTGGAACTGGTTTAATCTATCTTTTGCGCTGGTTCTGGTGGCGAATAAATGCCTGGTCAGAAATAGCCGCCATGGCCAGTTCTTTCGGGGTGGCTATTATATTCTTTGTTCGCGGCAAACTCGGTCATCCTGTCCCCCAGCATATCTCTCTCTTGATTACCATTGCCTTTACGACTGTTGTCTGGCTAGTGGTCACCTTCCTCACCAGGCCGGTAGAAAAGAGCAAATTAATTTCTTTTTATCAGCTGGTTAAGCCGGCTGGTCCGGGCTGGAACAAAATCAGACAGGAAGCAAATCTTGAACCATCATCGGATAGCTTAACACTGTGTCTGGCCGGCTGGGTGTCTGGTTGCGTTTTTGTTTATGCTGCTCTCTTCGGAACAGGAGCTTATATTTATGGCCGCCTCAGCCTGGGTGTTTTCTGGACCGTATTGTTTGTCATCAGCACTCTGGCCCTTATTAAGATTATATCAAAACTCTGGAGCGGAGCCAGAGGTCAAAGGTTTGAAAAAAGTTAATAAATAACCTGTTTAGAGGCATGGAGACAAGGTAACATGTATGCTCTTGGGCTTGATTCAGGAACACAAGGAACTAAAGCCCTGGTGGTGGAAATGGACAGTGGCCTGGTCGTGGGCCGCGGCTACAGCCGTCATGAGATGATAAAAAGCCTCAAACCAGGTGAATCAGAGCAATGTCCGGAGACCTGGGTTAAAGCTTTGAATCAAGCTATCAGAGAAGCCCTTAAGAATTCGAAAATTGATCCGGCTGATGTTGTCTGCGTGGGAGTTTCAGGTCAGCAGCATGGGTTGGTACCGCTGGACAATCAACTCAGGCCCATCAGACCGGCTAAACTCTGGAATGACACCTCAACAGTCAGGGAAACAGAAGAAATAATAGAGGCAGCAGGTGGCAAAAAGGCCTTTATCGACAAAATCGGACTCGGTCTGGCCGTAGGCTACACGGCCTCCAAAATCCTCTGGCTAAAAAAGCACGAGCCGGAAAACTATAGTCGCCTTTTTTGTCTTCTTTTGCCCCATAATTATTTAAATTTTTATCTGACCGGCAAACTCCATATAGAGTTTGGAGATGCTTCCGGAACTGGCCTGATGGATATCAGGAGACGTTGCTGGCAGCAAGACGTAATCAACCTTATTGATCCAGAGCTTATTAACAAGCTGCCACCACTGACACCTTCCGAAGAGCCTGTTGGCTATATGAAAAATGAAATTGCCCGCGAATTTGGCTTTAAGCAAGTTCTGGTGGCGGCCGGAGGTGGCGATAACATGATGGCCGCCATTGGTACCGGCAATGTAGAAGAAGGGATTTTTACCCTTAGCCTGGGTACCTCAGGGACAATTTTTGCTTACAGCTCAAGACCGGTTCTCGACCCGGAGGGAGAAATTGCTACTTTTTGTGACAGTACCGGCGGCTGGTTGCCGTTGGTTTGCACCATGAATGTGACCAACGCTACTGAGCTATTTAAGGAGCTTCTGAAAACTGATAACCAGGGGCTGGAAGATCTGGTTAAAAGTACGCCGGCTGGGGCCAGTGGCCTTATTTTTCTGCCTTTTCTTAATGGCGAAAGAACTCCAGCTCTGCCGGAGGCTTCAGCTGTTTTCTTTGGTCTGACCCATCAGAATTTCAATGCCCCCTGCCTGGCCAGGGCTATCCTGGAAGGTACGAGCCTGAACTTAAACTATGGGTTTACGCGGATGAAGAAGATTGGCCTTCAGCCCGAAGAAATCAGAGCTACCGGAGGCGGGGCCAGAAGTCAGAGCTGGCTGCAGATTATTTCAACCATGCTGGAAACACCGGTTATTACACTCAAGGAACCAGAATCGGCTGCTTTTGGTGCTGCTTTGCAGGCTATCTGGTGCTACTACCGCCAGAACGGACAAAAAATAGAACTTCGAGAAATCGTTTCCAGACTGGTAAAACCAGGCGATCTGACTGCTCAGCCTGAACCGGCTCAACTCGAACTTTACCATGAACTTTATCAACGGTATGATTCACTCCGGACAAGACTCTCCCCCGAGTTCAGCCTGCACCGTCAGTGGCTGAATTCCAATACTTTCAACCGAAAAGACACGAGCAGTTAACTCGATCTGGAGGCAGAGCCAGCCTCATAAACTCATAATTTACCAAGCCTTTTTCTGGCTGGCTCAATGTTTGTGTAAATCTTTATGCATAATTTTTCTAATCTCCCGCAACCGTTCATCAGCCGGAACGTCGGCCAGCTTTTTAGCCATAAATTCATCATCCTCAGCCTCCAGCATTCTGACAGTATAATCAATGATGCTGGGCGGAAAAGCTCCATCCCGCTCATATAATTCTCTTTTGTCCCGGAGAATCCGGGCCGATTCGACACAACTACCCGGAAGACGGGGCAGGCTTTCCAGCAGCTCCCTGTCCTCGAAGATATTGCCTTTTACATATAACTTCCTGGCCAGTTCTAGTGGCTGATTTTCCCCCGATATGGTCTGTTCAGGCCTGAAAGCCCAATCAGCTGCCATGGCCATGCCAGCCAGTAGAAGATGGATAAGGGCGCTGCCATCAGGAGATCGAAGCTCGACCGTCTGGCGGCTTTCAGGGCGTGTAAAATCGGTCTGATCAGAAGGATTGATCAGTCGGGCCAGGTTTTCGACCCCGGTCCAGCCCAGTGGGACTCTGATCAAGGCAGAGCGATTGAGATCACTCCAGCAAATTCTGGTCGGTGCTTCCAGGTTTGGTACCAGCCGCAAATAAGAAGAAGAAACTGTATTGCCAAAAGCGGTTAAGGAATCAGCATAATAGCAGAGCCCGCCAATCAGCCTCCTGGCCTCCTGACTGAGCTGACCATTCTGCTCAACCATGATATTTTTCCCCTCCTTGGTCATCTCCAGATGAAAATGCAGACCGCTACCTGCCACTCCTTCTTCTATTTTTGGTGTAAAAGTGGCAATCAGACCATATTTGTAAGCCACATTTCTGATCAGCCAGCGGGCCAGCACCAGATAATCGGCCATATCTTCAATCGGCCGTGGTAAAAACTCTATTTCCAGCTGTTCTGCCTGCTTGCCATCAATTTCTTCGAAATCACTTCTGACAGAATCAACATACCCGGCCTCGGTGTGGGCATATTTAACAGCCCCGGTGATCTGGGTAACATAGCGCATCATCTCATCCAGAATCTGACCGCTTTTGATAAAAGGAGACATGGCCTGATAACTTCTTTTCTTTTCAGGTAAATACAACTTAGGTTCAAAATTGCCGATGAGAAAAAATTCCAGTTCACCCAGAGCTCTTAACTCTAAACCCGAATTCTTCCGGAATAAACGGTGGGCTTGAGCCAGAATATTATCAAGAGTAAAAGGAGCTGGCCGGCCCTGGGCATCAAAATAACGGCAGACGAAATCCAGACTTCGATCATCAAAAGGATTGAAAAAAGCCGATTTATAAACTGGAACCACATATAAATCAGACAGTCCCATATCAACCAGACCTTTATAGATAGAAGAACCGTCGACTCGTTCTCCTTCCGCCAGAATAGTTTCGACTTGATACCGGCCTGATACTGGAATTTTTAACTCTCTCATTTTCCCATCAAGCCCCAGATAATGAAAAGAGATTCTCTCCAGTTGCTTTGATTCAATCAGCCTCAAGAAATCCTGACGCTTGAAATCCGCTGGCTCCTTATCCAGCATAACTGAAACTGGATGGCTCAGGGCTAATTTCTCTCGTTCACTCATATCTTCCTTGACCTCCCTCATATTTTATTATTATTGAAAAAATTTAAGCCTTATTTTAAGGAAAAACCAGAATTGGTAGCAATCTTAATTTCCTTTAAGAACTCAGTACAGCAGATATTTCTCTCTCAGTTTGTCGAATTCTTTTAGATCCGGTTGCAGCTCCATGACAATTTTTTCCGGGCTTTGGCCTGACTCAAGAGCCAATCTAATATCAGAATTGCCCATAATTTTATCAAAATAATCCACATGAAATTCAAATTTATCAGGATACATGTCCATGATTGTCTTTATAATCCACAAACTGGTTAGAAATGGCCTAAAAGCTTCACGATCAATTACATGCAGCTGGCAGCCACCGCATCTTTCTCCCTGGTATTTGGAAAAAGTAGGGGTAAACCAGGCTTCCCTGAAGGTGACCCCCGCCAGGTTCAGACTGTTAAGGTTCTTAGCCAGATCCCAGCCATCAATCCAGGGAGCGCCGAAAAGCTCGAAGGGCCGGGTGGTTCCCCTTCCCTCTGAGATATTCGTCCCTTCCAGATAAACCTGACCGGGGTAAACAGTAGCCGTCTCCAGAGTTGGCATATTGGGTGAAGGCATGACCCAGGGCAAACCTGTCTCGTCAAACCACTTGTCCCTTTTCCAACCTTCCATCGGAATGACCGTCAGCCTGGCCTTTTTAGACAGGAAGTTATCATTGAATAATCTAGCCAGCTCACCAACAGTCAACCCGTGCCTTTGCGGAATTGGATAAAGGCCAACAAAGGAACTGAATTCAGGATATTTTAAAATTGCGCCTTCTACAATCTGCCCTCCAATCGGATTGGGTCGATCGAGAACAATAAAATCCAGCCCCAGTTCAGCACAACTTTCCATAGCCAGGGCCATAGTTGCTACGTAAGTATAAACCCTTGTCCCGATATCCTGCAGATCAAAAACCAGTACATCTATCTCTTTAATCATTTTTTCTTCCGGGATCTTACCTGCCAACTGGGTATCAAAAGTTCTCATCAGTTCGTCTATATTGTTGAGCATACCAGGAGCAGGTTTAAATGATTCTCCATAAAGGCTAAAAACTGGTAGGCCGAATTTTTCATCATAATAAAACGGAACATATTCTCCCGCCTGGGCCTCACCTCTGACTCCATGTTCTGGCCCATAAAGAGCAACCAGATTAATGGCTGAATTATTTTTAAACAGCCAGGCGGTGCTGTGCAGCCTGGAATCAACACCGGAAGGATTGGTCACCAGTCCTACTTTTTTCCCCCTGACCAGGGCGAGATGTTTTTCCAGAAAAACCTCTACACCAGGCTTAACTTTTAGCCCTGCTCCTGCTGACTTTGAGGCCGGAGGGCCACCTGATCGACAGCTCGTCCACAGGCTGACAACCAGAAGAATGCTAACCAGTAAAACTTGTCTGACGTCTCTTTTGAAGTTTTTATAATACTTCGCCCTGCCTTGAACTTTGTTCATAATTCTCTTTCTCCCCGGGATGATTTATTTCTGGATCTCAATTTTCTTCAACACTTAGATTATAAACTATTCATCGGTTTTGAGAAACAATTTTAGCTGCTAGAAGCTTCTGTTGACAACCGGAGTTAAAGGCCTGAGCCGACACTTGCCACTAGATAAAACTTGAATCCAAACTGAGGTCAGAATAGAATGGAAAAGATATCAATTTAAGTCATTTAAATAAATTTACGGGTATACCAATCATGGGAAAAACATGGTCAGGAAAACATTCCATTTTAATTTTTGTCTCAGTTTTAGTTTTAATCATTTCATCGGCACTTATCATCTCCTGCCGTCAATCAGGGCACTTTATCTCCGACCAGGCCTACCGCCAACTTGTCCAGCAGCAATTTGAGAAGCGCCTGGCAGTAGCCGCCGGCCGGCAAGAGGCCCTGCTTGGTGTCTTCAAGGAGCCTTTATCACCAGAGGAAAAGGAAGCTCTGGAATTTTTGTACGCTTTTATGCCGCTCAGTGATCTGGCTAATCTGGATGGACAGTATTTCTTGAATCAGGTTAGATCGGCCCTGAAGGCCAGGGAGTTCTTCTCCTGGGGGAAAACCATCCCCGAAGATATTTTCCGCCATTTTGTCCTGCCCTATCGGGTGAATAATGAAAACCCAGATGAAGCCAGGCAGGTTTTTTTTCAAGAACTCAAAGAGAGAATCAAAAATTTAGATATGTATCAGGCCGCCCTGGAAGTTAACCACTGGTGTCATGAAAAAGTCACCTATAAGGCTACAGATGAGAGGACTTCTGCTCCCCTGGCTACTGTTAAAACCGCTTTTGGTCGATGTGGTGAAGAGTCTACTTTTACTGTTGCCGCCTTGAGAGCGGTCAGTCTGCCTGCCCGTCAGGTTTATACCCCACGCTGGGCTCATACCGACGATAATCATGCCTGGGTGGAAGTCTGGGTCAATGGCCGCTGGCACTATCTCGGAGCCTGTGAGCCTGAGCCAGAGCTGAATCGGGGCTGGTTTAGCGGGCCGGCCAGTAGAGCCATGCTGGTCCATACCACCGTTTATGGCCAGTACCAGGGTCCGGAAGAAATAATTACCAGATCAGAGCTTTTCACTCGCCTTAATCTGCTGACTTTTTATGCTCCGACGGCTAAACTAAAGGTTCAGGTTAAAGATACTGAAGGTCAACCAGTACCTGCCGCCAGTGTCGATTTCTGCCTTTATAATTATGCTGAATTTTATCCTCTTGTCAGCCACCTCACTGATGAAAAAGGAGAGGCCAGCCTGACTACCGGTTTTGGCGATTTAATTATCTGGGCAGAAAAAGATGGGCGGATGGCCTGGAGACAGGTGTCTGGCGGTCAGACGGGCCCGGTAGAGCTGGTTCTTTCCAGCACCGAACTGTCTGGCGAAGAAGCTGATCTCGATCTCATCCCGCCAGCCGCCAGAAATGTCCCGCCATTAGATCCGGCTAAAGTTGAGGAAAATAACCGTCGTCTGCGCCAGGAAGATGCGATCAGGCAGGCTTATGAAGCGACTTTTATAAGTGAAGACAAAGCCCGTCAGTGGGCCGAAGAAAAAGGCTTTCCGTCCGAGATAGCCTGGACTTACCTGCAAAAAAGCCGAGGTAACTGGCCAGAGATTATAAAATTTCTGGAAAGTTTAAAACCAGAAGAAAAAGATTATGGACTGGCTTTGCTTGGGGCTATAACTGAAAAGGATCTGAGAGATACCCCAGCCGAAGTCCTGCTCCATCACCTGAGATTCAGACCGGCAAAAATGGCTGGCCTGGATGATGAAACCTATGTGCACTATGTCATCTCACCCCGCATCGGGCGCGAACTGCTGACCTCCTGGCGTTCAGCTCTCCAGCTGAAATTCAGCCAGAACCAGTGGGACAAGTTCCGGGCTAATCCCCGGCTGATAGATGACTGGCTGGAAAAAAATATCAGGCCAGATGATAGTAACTACTATAATGTTCCACTTTTCCCCGACCGTGTTATTGAGCTGGGTCGGGCTGATGATTATTCTAAAAAGGTTCTTCTGGTGGCTCTGGCCAGAACCGCTGGTCGTCCGGCCAGAATTGACCAGGTCACGGGACAGCCTGCTTTTCTTCAAGAAAATAAGTGGGTAGAATTCAATCCAGTTGCTCCTTCAGCTTCAGAAAAGGCCAGTTTAAAGTTGTTTTACCAGACAATAGCAGGCATCAAAAAGCCAGTCTATTATACCCATTTTACGCTGGGTCGATTTGACGGACATCGTTACCAGACACTCAACTTTGAAAATGATCCAGCCCTGGCTTCATTCCCGGCCGAGCTCCAGCTCGAAGCGGGTCAATACAGGCTCATCTCCGGCAACCGGCAAGCGGACGGTAGTGTCCTCTGTCATTTACTGCATTTTAGACTCAAGCCTGGAGAAAAGAAAGAAATCAATTTGATCCTGAGAGAGAAACCAGCTCCACCGTTAGTGGCTGGAACATTGATGACCAATCTTCAAATAATTAAAGCCGAAGATAAAAGTCTGACGGATCTTGGAAGTCTGGTCGGCCAGAAGAATTTTATACTGCTGTTAATCGCACCTGAGCAGGAACCGACCAAGCATTTAATGGACGAACTTCAGACTTTTAGCTCTTCATTCTCAGAGTGGTCCGGCCGCTGTGTACTGGCTGTGGCCAGGGACAGAGCCCCGGCTGGTTTCAAGCCAGACATTTACCCTGGCCTACCAACTAATACGGTGGTGATTTACGATTTTGAAGATCAACTATTTTCGGCCTTAAGTCAGGCTCTGAAAATTGATCGACAAGAACTACCGCTGGTGGCTGCTGTCAGGAAAAATGGTGAAATTATTTTTCATTCGGAAGGTTACCAGATTGGACTGGCAGAACAGTTATTAAAGACTCTGGTCTACCTCAGATAGAGAAAATAATTGAGGATATTTTTGATCAGACAGCTACCAGATGAATCGAGAAAAAAACATTTTTAATTCCATTACTGATTTAGAAAGATATCTAAATGACCGGCTGCAGCGCCCCCTGCCGGGGCTCAGTTCCCAGCTAAAAATGAGCGTCAGGCCGGTATCCGCCTTTATTAACGATCAGGGGAAAAGCCGGCCGGCCTGGCCAGCAGCTGTCCTTGTTCTGTTTTATCCTCACCAGGAAGATATTTATCTGGTTCTCATTAAAAGGAGCGGTCAGGTCCGACATCATCAGCATCAGATCTCATTTCCCGGTGGTCAACAAGAAGAAAACGAGTCATTAGAACAGGCAGCAATTAGAGAAGCAGAGGAAGAAATCAATGTTGATCCGGCCCGGGTCAAGCTGGTCGGCCGATTAACTCCTCTTTATATCGAAATCAGTAAGTACTGCCTGTATCCAATGGTGGCCATCACTGATCTGAGGCCGGACTTTCGGCCGAACCCTCAAGAAGTGACGGAGATTATTGAGCTTCCTCTGGCGCACCTCCTCGATTCAAAAAACAGGAAAGAAGAGTGGCAGTGGCTGCGCGGGCAGACAGTGCTGGTGCCTTTTTTTGAATTTAATGGCTATAGAATCTGGGGGGCAACTGCTATGGTCCTGGCTGAACTCATTGACCTGTTGAACGAAAAAGAAAAGCCAGCTGGACTGGCTGATCATAGAAATCTTAGTTAGGAAAAGGAGAATAATTATGCCCCTGGTTGAAATTCATCTGCTGGCCGGCAGAAGCAAAGAACAAAAAAAGGCCTTACTGGAAGCGGTAACAGCCGCTGTCCAGCAATCAATTAATGCCCCCCTCGACACGATTAAAGTCTGGATTCAAGAGTTTCCACCGGATGAGTACATGTCGGCGGGCATTCTGGCTTCAGAAAAAAAGCAAACCAGCAGAAGCCAATAAAAAGGGGGCGCTCCTTAGCACCCCCTGTCCGCAATTAATCTTTTTTCTGACTGACTTTTTCCGAGCTCTAGACCATCTCTGAATTCTGGACTCAGAAGGACACATATAAAGTCAGGGCAAAGGTCCTGGGTGGAGCAAAGGAAGTTGGCATCATGTAGGTCGGCTGATCGCCACGTACATCTACTCTTAAAGCAGTCTGGGTATCAAAGAGATTCATCATCCTGGCTTCAATAGTGCTCCTGAATTTGCCCAGAGGAATCTCATAGCTTAACTGCAAATCACAATTAACCCAGGTTTTCGTCCGATGTGAACCGGCCGGTTCGAGGTAGGCAAAATAGTTACCATAATAATCAAGTCCGCGTTTTTCCCAGGGAGCACCGCTCTGTACTCTTAAATAGCCGCCAAGGACAAAATGCCGGGCAAATTCCCAGGTACCGAAGACTTTTAATACATGGGTTCTATCTCCAGATAGAATCCCTTCCCGGTTGGGATCACTTAGATATAATCCTGGCGCATCTTCAATATAAGAGGAAGCATAAAACAGAGCTGTTCCGGCCTGATAGTCAAGGTCCCAGTTGCCTTCCAGACGGCTCCAGGTATAAGACAGGTTAAATGACCAGCGATCAGCATACTGCCTTTTCAATTCAAGAGTTACAGCTTTATAGGTTCTTTTGGCTTTACCGGTATAAAAATCGGTAAAACCAGTCTGCGGAATAAGAGCCTGTATTTCTGGCGGTAGATTTCCCCAGGACATTAGCTGGCCGTCCAGGTTACCATAGACATAGCTCGAAGGGCTGGTCTCACGGTTGCGAGTCGGGAAATCTTCTATAACATGTTTAACATAGCGATAGTCACCCCAGATTTCAAAACTCCAGTGATTATTCAAGGGTCGGCTATAGCCACCGACGAACTCATCAGTATAAGTCGGTTTTAAATCAGGCAAAATTATCTTGCCTGTTTCATTACCCTGAATGACTGTGGCCAGAACAGTTCCATCAGCCTGAGCGATGTAAGCATCTGTTCTGTAAATTCGGATGGGAGCAGCTGCTCTGGCAATCGAGCGGTTATCCATATTATTGTAGCGTCCGAAACTGGCAAATATCTTATCTCGAACTGTCAAGCTGGGGGTAAAAGTAAACCCTATTCTTGGCTGGATCTCTTCATCAAAATTGAAGGTCAAGAAAGTGCGTTTCTCGTCAGTTTTACTGCTAAACTCATCCCGGTTGGCCAGCAGGCCAAGGGTTAGAGTGAATCGTTCACCGATGGTAATATTATCCTGAATGAAAAGGCCATAGGTCCGACCGCTGGAATCCTGAGCAGGCTGTTCCGAGTAATAGCGGGCTCTAAAGGCGGGCTGCCCGCTGTAGGTGGTAGTGATAATGCTTCCCCAGCCATTGGCCAGTCTTTCCAGATATTCGCCGCCATTATCATAACTGAAGCCAACTTTAATTACATGGGAATGGCCGGTAAAATCCAGATATTTGGTCAGAACCAGTTTGAATTCATCCCGATAAAAGTTCTGCGTATTATATTCTGAAGCTGCCCCGACATACTGTCCGGAAGCAGTCGCCCCCCCACCAATAAAACCGGCTGCTGTCCTGAAATAACCCATAGTCCAGGGTTCAACATAGTTGAACGGAGTTGGTAGATAACCAAGTTCATTAATCGGAAGGCTTGAATAATTTTCATTGACATGATCATATTTGACTTCCAGCAGAGTTGATTGATTAATTGTCCAGACCCAGGAGGCATAGATAATTCTTGATAAACCGTCTCCATTGACCGCCACAGATGGATGGTCATTGACCCCGATACCGGCATTTTTTTCTGTATAATCATTGTTTCTAATGCTGACTGCAAACAGGTGAGAGCGCCAGGGGTTAGCCGTAATTTTGGCAAATAATTCAGTGGCAGTGTTTTTAGCATCCGGAACCGGTCCAAGATTATTGATCCGGCCGGTCGTCTTGGAATAGGGTAAATTAGCTGAAACATACCACCAGACTTTATCCTTCAATATCGGACCACCAAGCCCGATAGAGGGAGTATACTGATCGTACTTGGTCACCAGATTGGGATCGTGGCTTTTCCAGGTAAAATCAGAAGGAGCAAATATAAAGCGAAAAGTTCCAGAGATGTGGTTAGAACCGGATTTAGTAATAGCATTGGTTACCATACCTGCCGCCCGGCCAAACTCAGCACTAATCCCTCCTCTTTTTATATTTACTTCCTGAATGTCCAGTTCGGAGAAATTGGCGCCCAGAAAACCATAAAAAGGATTGGTAATATTGGAGCCATCATAAAGATAGACGTTATCCTGCTTGTTACCACCGGCATTAGGTGCAAAGTCACGGTTGTCGGCTACACCAGGCGCCAGCTGGAACAGTGATGAATAAGAACGCCCCAGAGGTAATTTCTGAACAACCTCTGATACCCAGTTAGATGAAACCTCAGTGGATTTAAGATCAACCACAGGGGTAGCCGCTACCACCGTCACTTCTTCCTGGATTTTACCCAGGGGATGCATAACGGCATTGACAAAGGTTTCTCTGGCTACGGCTACAATGACCTCGGCAGTAAAATCAATCATTTCAGGGTGAGTAACAACCAGAGTATATTTACCGGGAGGCAGAGCCTGGAAGATAAAGCTCCCGTCTTTTCCTGTTAAGTACTCTCTCCCCATAGGGAGGGCCGGGCCAGAAATAACTACGGTAGCATTTTCCAGAGCCTGGCCGGCATCACTCTTGACCAGACCTCTAACCGAGCCTCTCTCCTGAGTCAACCCGATAGAAGCCAGTAAAAAAAGGCTAAAAAACAGGCATGACAATAATTTTAATTGCTTTGGCATGAGGACCTCCTTTCCCTCTTCTTTATTTATAACGCCTTCATT
>JAKPCG010000153.1 GCA_029553365.1 Acidobacteriota bacterium
GCAGAAACTTCAGATGTATCAGGACAGGAGACTGAGGCTGGTGGTTACAGACGGTGTGTTCTCCATGGACGGTGATTGTGCCAAGCTGGATAAGATGGTGGAGCTCTGCGAAAAATACAATGCTATGCTCCTCGTTGATGACTCTCATGCCACTGGTTTTATCGGGAAAACGGGGCGTGGGACACATGAGAAATTTGGTGTGATGGGCAAAGTGGACATCATCACCACCACATTTGGTAAGGCGCTGGGCGGAGCGACTGGCGGCTGCGTCTCAGGCCGCAAGGAAATTGTTGAGATGTGCCGTCAAAAAGCCCGTCCTTATCTTTTTTCCAATACTGTCGCTCCTATGATTATTGCCGGGGTGTTAAGAGTTCTGGAGATTCTCTCTGCTACGACCGAGCGCCGGGACAAGCTGGAGAAGAATACTGATTACTGGAGAAAGGGTCTGACCGAAGCTGGCTTTATTCTGAAAGAAGGTGATACGCCGATTGTTCCCATCATGCTCTATAATGCCAAGCTGGCCCAGGATTTTTCAGTCGCTCTGTATGATGAAGGCATTTATGCCATTGGCTTTTTCTTCCCGGTTGTCCCTCAGGGTCAGGCCAGAATTAGAACTCAGATCTCTGCCGCTCATGAACTTCATCACCTGGACAAAGCTCTGGAGGCTTTCATCAAAGTTGGCAAGAAGTTTGATATTCTCCACAAAACGAAACAGGAAATTATTGATAAATATGGGATGTAACTAGCTCTCAGTTTTTTACCGGCAGAAAATCTTCAGAAGAAATAATAGACGGCGGTGAGAAAACGGAGGTTGGTGACTGTTCTTTGCCCGTTGACCCGGCCGCGGCTGTCAGGCGAACCGTAGGCGGCAGAAGTCAATTCTATTTCTTGAGCTAATCGAACCTTACCAGCATTAAAAACAAAACGTGGAGCAATTCGGACCAGGTGGTCAATAGTCTCGCCGCGGCTGTAAACAGGACCGGCAATCTCGCCTTTAGCCCCCAGGTTCTTGGTGTAGCCTGAGAATAGCCCGACCTGCCATTTTTCTCCGTTAGTCTGGATATCAATCCAGCCGGAAGCGGTATTAATTGGGGAATAATCGCGCTGAGCGGTGACCACATCAATTATCTCCGAGACAGCATAACCACCCAGCATGGTCAGATGATGAAGATTGCCTCCATAGACACCTTCGGCTTTTATGGTCACGGGCTTTGTTTTAAGCCGGCCAAAAGCATAACCAGCCAGCGAGGTTAGAGATTCATTCGCCTGGTAACCGGTCTCAGTAGCCAGCCGCGGCAAAATTTTAAGCACATTGATTCCAGCCCCGGCCAGGAAATTCTTCTGACTATAGGCTACTTTAAAATCAAGTTCAGGGCAGGCAGCATTTCTGAAGTAAGAAGTGCTGACTCCAGCTGGTCCGGTCGAGGCGAAATCTCTCTGCGAAAGGGCGGTTAAAGAAAAAGACAAGGCCGGCTCTGGCTTCCAGGTAAAACAGATTTGCGGTGCTCTTGAAAATGGCTCAAAAGGGGCGCCAGTATTAAAAGAAACAACCTCAGGATAGCTGTCGCTGATGAACATCGGATGCCAGAATTGACCCACCAGCAGTTCCGCTTTCTTCCAGTTTAATTTAAGGTAGGCATGTCTGAGCCTGAAGCCATTAATATCGGCCTCGGACATGCCGAAAAATTCCGCTTCAATATAACCTGAAGTTTTAGCTCCAAGCGCCTGTGGACCACTGATCCTTAGCGCCAGTCTGGTTTGAATGGGCAGAATATGAAAAGTATCTTTAGCGTTTAGATCATGCCCGGCTGGATCAAGGAGCCTGTCTTGAGGGAAAAGCAGGAAATGGCCTTCTCTCAGGTTAACTGTTTGCCGGGTATCATAAATGACATCAGTTTTGATATAGCCGCTAAAGATCAGAGAAATTTTTTCTTTTTCTTCAGCCTGGAGATCAAAAACCAGGACGGAAATGGACAGAAGGACGGAAGTGAGACAGAATAAAAGGCAGGATAAAAGCTGACCGCGATTTTTATTGATTCTTTTTCCGCTCATCATGAAGTTATATATAACAAATAAAGCGAATTCAGTCTAATGCTGAGGGAGTTTTTGGTTTGGTAATTCTGACCGCATCCCTGCTTTTTAAAATAATTAGATAAGATCTTAGGATTAAAAAATCAGCCAGCTAAAGATTTTTTTGAATCTCGACCAGGCTGGAGGCCGGATCGTGGCGTATCTCAAAATTGCGCTTTTGAAACACAGCTATCATCCGCGGGTTATCAGTCGTGGTGTAAGCCACAATCTTTTTTACTCCCCAGGCCCGGGCGATTTCGGTACAGTAGTCGGTTAGCAGTCCCCCCAGTCCTTTGTTCTGCCAGTCATCCTGAACAAGTACAGCATATTCGGCCACCGTCCGGCTGGGATCAGCAGTCAGGCGCCCTATTCCCAGCAAGCGGCGCTTATCTCCTTCCTGCAATTCAGCCACAATAGCCATTTCCCGGTCGTAATCTATATAGCAATACCTTGAAGCCACCTCATGCGACTGCCAGAAAAAGAAATAGCGAAAGCGAGAATAAATTGTTTCCTGCGAGCAGCTGCCCAGCAGTTCCATCCAGGCCGGTTCATCTTCAGGCCTGATTGGCCGCAGCGTGATTTCTGTGCCGTCTCTCATTTTGACTTTGCGGATGAATTCTTCCGGATAAGGCCTTAAAACCAGATGCTGATAACGTTTCGCTTTCTCCGGAGCAACTGTCTTATCTACTATGATCCGGGCATCAAGAGCAATAACTTCCACCTGACTCGCCAGCAGCGGATTGATATCAATTTCTTTGATCTCGGGGTAGTCGGCTACCAGGTAAGAAAACCTGATAATCGTCTCGATCAGTTTATCCAGATTGACCGGCGGCTGACCGCGGTAACCCTTAAGTAAAGGCCAGGTTTTAAGTTCTTCCAGAGCCCGCCTGGCCAGCCTTTCGTTTAAAGGTGGAAAACACAGAGAGCGATCACCCAGCACCTCGGCCGCTATTCCGCCCGAGCCAACCATGATGACTGCCCCGAAGGTTTCGTCTTTTTTGCTGCCCAGAATCATCTCCACAGCTGGTTGGCTTTTGATCATCTTTTGAACAGTAACACCTTCTATCCGCGCTTCCGGAGCTCTCTCTTTGACGGTCGCCAGGAGGCGTTCAAAAGCGGTTTCAACCATGTGGCCATCTTCCAGATCAAGGGCCACTCCGCCCACGTCGCTTTTATGGGTAATATCGGGAGAGTGAATTTTTAAAACCACCGGGAAACCAATCTCCTGGCTTATTTTGACGGCCTCTTCTTTGCTCCGGGCCAGCCGGGGTAAAGTTGTCTCCAAGCCGTAAGCCTGAAGAATTTTTTTGGAGGTCAGCTCATCCAGGATGTCGGTCCCCTGAGTTAATAAAGGAAGAATTTCCTGGCGGATTTTTTCTCTTTCCACCGGAAATTCAACCGAAATCTCTCGCGGGGTTTCATACAGGTTATCCAGATTTCGGGCATAATTGACCAGAATCATAAATGCCCGGACAGCCTGCTCGGGTGTTCCATAAGTCGGCACCCCGGCCTCGTTGAGCAGGCTTACTGCCTGATCCATGGCCGGCCCTCCCAGAAAAGCAGCCAGCACTGGTTTTTGAGTTTCGGAGGCCACCGGCACGAGCTCTTTGGCGATACCCGGCGGATTGGTCATAGCCTGGGGGGTAACAATGAGAAGAACAGCATCAGTTTGCTGATCATCAAGAACAGCTTTAACCGCTTTGGCCACCGTCTTAGACCTGGCATCACCCAGCACATCAACTGGATTGCCATGTGACCAGGCTGGGGGCAGAATCTCATTTAACTGCTGGATAGTCTGAGGGGTTAGTTCGGCCAGTTCGCCGCCAGCTTCGATTAAAGCGTCTGAAGCCATGACGCCCGGGCCGCCAGCATTGGTGACAATCGCCAGCCTCGGTCCTTTCGGGATCTTTTGCCGGCCAATAAGTTCAGCCACATCAAACATTTCTCCGATTTCAAACACCCTGGCGATCCCTGCTCTTTTAAAGGCTGCATCATAAATAGCATCTTCTGAGGCTAACGCTCCCGTATGGGAGGTGGCAGCTCTGGCTGATTGTGGAAAACGACCTGCCTTGTAAGCCACCAGTGGCTTTGTTCTGGCGTAAGCCCTGGCCGCTGACATAAAAGCTTTCGGATTAGCAATAGATTCGATATAAAGAAGAATTGATCTGGTATTTTCGTCTTCTCCAAAATAATCAATCAAATCGCCAAAATCAACGTCAATAGCATTACCGATCGAAACAAAATGGGAGAAGCCGATTTTTTCCCGGAGTGACCAATCAAGAATGGACGTGCACAGAGCCCCCGACTGAGAAACGAAGGCGATATGCCCTTTCAGGGGCATGGCAGCCGCAAAACTGGCATTGAGCTGGAAGCCAGGAGATATTATTCCCAGGCAGTTAGGCCCGATAATGCGCATACCCGGGTAGTTTTTTTTGTGGACAAGAATTTCTTCTTCGAGAGCTCGGCCCTCTTGACCGGTCTCCCGAAAACCGGCGGAAATTATAATGATGCCCAGAATGCCGGCCTCTCCGCATTCTTTAACTAACGGCGGAACCTGGGGGGCTGGAGCGGCAATTACCGCTAAATCTGGCGTCCTGGGCAGGCTTTTTACTTCTGGGAAACAGGTGATTCCCATCACTGCTTCGACGGCTGGATTAACCGGGTAGACAACGCCTCGATAGCCACCGGTAATTAAGTTCGACAGAATTTTCCCGCTGACGCTTTTTGGGTTCGGGCTGACTCCGACCAGTGCTATCCGCTGTGGCTTGAATATTTTATCAAGAGTTTCTATTTCTTCCATCCTGTGACTCCAGCTAAGTAAAAACAGGTTAAAAAAGTCTGCTTCCTGACCTTCTTCTCCCGTCAGGCGGATATAAAGGCAAGAAAGCTAAAATAATTTTAATCTAAATCCGGTCGAAATTGTAGCCCCGGGCGAGCCATAGCCATAAACCATCTCATATCTGGTGTCGAAGAGATTATCTCCTCGAAGGAAAAAGCTCATGGTAGATTTAAGCTCATAACTCACCAAAAGGTTGACCAGAAAAGCGGACTGAAGACAGACTTCCTGGTTGGGGTAGGAAGAGTAATCAAGGTCATATCTCTGGCCGAGATAATAGACTTCCGAACTGATTCTCACCGCTTTCCGGGAAAAATTCAGATTGGCGTAAAAGGTATTTTTTGGCCGGCGGAGAAGATCAGTCTGATGATCCAGATCTCGGGCCTGAAGATGAGTCCAGCTGGCGGTCAGGTCAAGATTTTTAACGGGCGCAACTTTCAGCGACACCTCCAGCCCACGGGTTCTGGCCCGTCCGAGGTTCTGATAGCCTGTGCCATAGTAAAACTGAATCAGATGTTTGAATCTGGTTTCAAAATAAGTCAGGGAAAGGGTCAGGCGATTAAAAAAGCTTTTTTCCACTCCAGCATCCCAGCCCAGATTTTTTTCCGGCTCCAGAGAGGCATTGCCAATTGGCCCGAGATTGTCCGGTGGAGCATAAAGCTCATAGAGGGAGGGAGCTTTAAAACCGGAGCCAAGAGTGAATTTGAACCGGGCTTCCTGCTCTGGCCAGTCAAGATTAGCTGCCAGCCGGAAGGTGGCGGCCGGTCCGAAGCTCTGGTGGTGGTCAAAGCGAACGCCAGAAGTTAATGACAGCCGGGACCAGGGCCGCCATTGATCCTGAAGATAAAAGCTCAGCAGCGAGGCTTTCTGACGCGGAAAATCACTCTGATAATCTCCCCATGAACTAAAATAAGAATAGGCCGAGCTGCCCTGCTCGAGTTTTTCTTCGAAGCCGAAAACCAGCAGATGCTGAGATGAAAGATAAAGATTATTCTGCCAGTCGAGCTTAAAAAGCTGGCTTTTATAGTGAGCCTGTTCGATTTCAGGATGAAATTCGTCCGCCGGGTTGTCATTCCGACGCTGGCCCATCTGGAAACCAAGGACTAACTTCTGTTCCCAGCGGTGATTGAAGAAAAAGCTATCAAGCTCCAGGCGATTGAAGAAGAAAGTTGACTTCTGGATAGAGTTGGGGTCATCACCCCCAGGCCCACCGAAGGCATCAAGTTCGGCTCGACCGACGAGCGCCCTGGTCTGCCAGGACAGATTGAAATTTGAAACGGGGCGATATTTAAATTTAAAAGAGAGGCTCTGCTGGGTATAGCTGTCAGCCTCCTGATTTCCGCTATAAGCACTGCTGGCCTGAGATATACCGCCGCTGTCATCTGAGTTAAATTCCAGAAGGTAAAAGAGATTTTTTTTCACCCGGGACAGCCGGAGATCGCCTTTAAACGTTTTATAAGAGCCATAAAGGCCAGCCAGCTCTACTTGATTTTTTTCTGGTTCGGTCGAAATAAGATTGATGACGCCGGCCAGGGCATCCGAGCCATACAGACTGCTCTGGGGCCCACGCAGAACTTCGATCCGATCGATGAGACCGAGGTTAAACAGGTTGAAATTAAAAGAGCGAGCCGGGGAAACCGGGTCATTCAGCTCTAAGCCGTCCAGCATAAATAACGTGTGTTCTGAATTGGCTCCCCGGATAAAGACTGAACCAGTTCCGCCGGCCAGACCAGTTTGAAGAAAAAAGAGGCCGGGGACCCGGGCCAGAAGATTTTGAGCCTGGCTCAGGCTAACGGGAGTCAATGACTCTACCTTAACCACGGTGGTCGCTGAGGCTACCTCGCTTAACGGCGTTTCCAGACGGGTGGCGGTGACCACAATTTCATGGTGGATTTTTTCCTGCTGTTTCTCATCATCGGCTGGCAGGTTGGAAACCGCAGTTAAAAGCAGGACTGAGAATAAAAGGGCAGAAAGGCTTTTTTTCATTTAAGCTCCTTTCCCCCCGCTTAAAGAAAATTTAACGACGGGCAACTTTCTATCTTCCACCCGAAGATAGACAAGTCCGCCGGGTTTAAAACAGGTATCCTGACTTTCGGGTCCTCCTCCTCCCCGGCCTTCCCACCTCACAGGCAGTGGCCATCCTGGGGATTTGTCGCCGATTACAGTAGCGGGGGCTGTGTCCGCCTTAAACGGACTTCCCTGTCTTTTAAACCCGCAACATTGAGTTGATAATTTTAACTCATCAAAAAGAATAGTCAAGGAAAAGGGCAGCCCGGAACGAAAAAAATGGGCTGGACAGCTGCTCGAAAAAAAAGATAGCCCTGCTTGTGGCGAAGCAGGGCTTAGGGTTAAGGGCACAAAAGGAGGGGGATTAGAGAAAGGAGACTTTTTCTGGTGAAAAAGGGTTTTTGTTTTTATGCTCTCTCATCTCTCGTTCTCAATAAGAAAAACGTGTGACGAGAGGTTTTGGTTGCAACTAAAATGACGGAGAGCAAAAATGTTTTTAGCAGTAGAAATCATAAAAAAGACGTTCGAGCTGATGAATAACTTTTTCCCCTTCCCGACAACTTTAATATTATACCATAGAAGAAAGCAAAAAGCAAGTAAAAATGCCAAATTTTTTTACAGGAGAAAGAATTAGTTGGAAGTAACCAGCTTTAAGGCAGAAAAATGGCATCAATGACAGCTTTAGCCTCAAAAATACTTTAAAATCGCCTGCAATTGAAGCTAAAATACCAATTGACAGGCCAAAAAGCCCGATTTGGAGGGTAAAACCTTTTTAATCAAATGAGAAGAAAGGAGAAACAGCCATGAAAAAGGAAGATTTTAAGAAATATGGCCATGAATTGATAGACTGGGTGGCTGATTATCTGGAAGAAGTCGAAAAATATCCGGTAAAATCTCCGGTTCAACCCGGCGAGATAAAAAGCAAGTTACCTTCTTCTCCACCTGTTCAATCTGAGGAGATGGACCGCATTTTAAAGGATTTCAACTCTATTATCATGCCGGGGATGACTCACTGGCAGCATCCCGGCTGGTTCGCCTATTTCCCCTCTAATAACAGCCCCGCTTCGATTCTGGGGGAACTACTGGCGGCTGGACTTGGCACCCAGGGGATGGTCTGGGAGACCTCGCCTTCAGCCACTGAATTGGAAGAGGTGGTTATGGACTGGCTCCGCCAGATGCTGGGCTTACCGGAGCAGTTCGCCGGGGTTATTCAGGACACCGCCTCCACTGCTACCCTGTGTGCTTTGCTGGCCGCCCGCGAAAAAGCTACTGGTTTTGCTACCAATGAGACTGGTTTCTCCGAGATTCTAAGGGTTTATGCTTCGGAAGAAGCTCATTCCAGTGTGGAAAAGGGCGTCAAAATAGCCGGTTATGGGCGGAAAAACCTGGTTTATATTCCAACCGACGATGAGTATGCCCTGATTCCAGGAGAGCTGGAGAAGGCTATCAAGTCTGACCTGCGGGCTGGTTTTAAGCCGACGGCGGTAGTGGCTACAGTTGGAACTACCTCTTCCGGTGCAGTTGATCCGGTGAAGGCTATTGGCGAGCTGACCTCAGAGTATGGCCTGTGGCTACATGTGGATGCCGCTTATGCTGGAACGGCTGCCATTCTTCCGGAAAAGCGCTGGGCCCTGGAAGGAATCGAAAAGGCTGACTCTCTAGTTTTTAATCCCCACAAGTGGATGCTGACCAATTTTGACTGTTCGGCTTTCTTTGTCCGGGACCATCGGCTTTTGACCAGAACTTTTGAGATCCATCCAGAGTACCTGAAGACTGGAGTAGATGCTGAGGTCAAAAATTTTCGTGACTGGGGGATTCAACTTGGCCGCCGTTTTCGTTCTTTAAAACTCTGGTTTGTTTTAAGATCTTATGGTGTCGAGGGAATCAGAAAAATCATCAGAAAACACATCCATCTGGCTGAAATTTTCAAAGAGGAGCTGGCTAAGGATAAAAGATTTGAGATTCTGGCTCCAGTTTATTTCAGCCTGGTTTGCTTCAGGTTGAATGATGGACGATCGGAAGATGAGCTCAATGAACTTAACCGGAAACTACTTCAGGCCGTAAACTCCACCGGCCAAGTCTTTATGACTCATACTACTTTAAAAGGAAAATTTACTATCAGGCTGGTCGTTGGCCAGAGAACAACTGAAGAAAGACATGTGCGCCAGGCTCTGGAAATAATTAAAGCCAGGGCTGACGAGATTTTAAAGTAAATAAATGAAAGCTCTTCATGTCATTAAGGTACTGAGGACTGAGCTTTTATAAAAATAGTCTGACTGAGGCCGATTTCAGATACGATTTTTCTATGGTTGTTATTCTATTTTCCGGTCGGTCTGGTACTCCAGCGATATTCCCCTTTGGGATCAGGAATTCTGAGGTAAAAACCCCAGCCACCGGCACCCTGCAAAACCTTGATTAAAACTTTGTTCCAGCCGGCCTTCAGATTAACGCTGACTCGATCCTGGTCTGGGTAAGCTCCACGATAGGCCGGATTGGTATGTACCAGGACATCATTAACCCAGAGCTTAACTCCGTCATCGCTTCCCAGCAGAAGTGTCACCTGTCTTTCTTCCGGCGAATAAAGATAAGTCAAACCATAGGCTATGGCCTGCTCATTGGGTTGAAGAAGTTCGTTTAAAGCAACATAGCCTGAAGTTCGGGCCTTAATGGTCTGCCAGGCCACCGGTTGATTATTTTTTCCCGGATAAGTCTTGTTGAGACTAGTTTCAGTTTCGGGCGGGTAAGTCGTGGCCAGATAGGACATGTCTCTGGCTTCAAAAGGACCGATAATATTCCAGTCAAGAGCAAAATTTTGCCCGGCAGGCACCAGATTGACCGCGACGAGAGCCAGGTCAAAGCCAGCTGACTTCGGTTCTTTTCCGGACACTTCCAGCACAAAATTATTTTCGCCGGCGGTCAGTTCTTGAGTCTTGATGGTCAACGAATCGATAATCAGGTCAGGGGCATAGCCGCTTACCCTGCCCAGGGACAGATAATCAGCCGGGAGGCCCGATCCCGCTGCCAGCTCTTTCTGGCCGCTCTGCTGTTCTTGGTGCCTAATCTGAGTATTGCTTTCCGCTGGCTCAGGGCCTTTTATTTCTTTCAGGATTTGCCAGTTGCCGAAGGCCGGTCCTTTTAAATAATAAATTTTTATATCATATAGATCAGACAGGCTGGCTTTAAGATTCATAGAGATTCTTGTCCCGTCAGCTGCCCCCTGAGAAATTATTGCCTGATAACGTTGTCCGCTTTGATCATAATATGAAGTGAGCAAAGAAGTGAGGGAGGATCCGAGAAGCCTTGTCCCGTTGACTTTATCCAGATATTCAACCTGGCCAGGCTGACCGTTTTCAACTTTCAGCCAGACAGGCAAGAAGAAATTATCACCGGCCGCCAGGGCCAGAGGCAAACGTTTATCGACCGACGGTAGGGGTGGAAAAGGTTTATGAGGCTCAGCCTGATACCAATAAGCAACTGAGCTGAAATAGTCAGACCGATCATTTCCATGACCGTGTTCAATCGTGACTTTAATAGATTTAAAAAAGGGAACAGGATCGGGCAGATGGAAGCGGAAAACTGAAGCTTTAGCTCCGGCCTGAAAATCTTCTTCCTGCAGGGGGCAACCGTAATAGAGATGATTTCCTTCCCTCATCCCCCAGGCGTCGGAGAAATAATCTTCACTACCGGTGCCGGTAATCGCCGGTGATTCACTGCCGTCAATAAAAATCATATCATCCCCTTCGCCCCACCAGCCTATCGATCGCTGCAGAACACTCAGCACACAACCGGCATAGTGTCCACGCCCGACGGCCTCCAGGATAAGGTAATTATGACCGGCTTCGCAGGGGAACTCCTGCCGGTATTGAGCATGGAAATAGGGGACTTCAGGCTTGATATCTTCAACCTGGCGGTAATCAATCTGATAATAGAAGGAGGAAACAGCCTGACTGCCTTCATTGGTCAGGGTGATCCTGGCCGACCACCGGAAGGGCATTGTCCAGTAAGCATTTAATGCCCGGCCTTCGGATGACCGGATAACAGGCATGGAAAGAAGATTTCTCTCCAGACCATGGCCTACTGCAAAAAAATCTCCGACCGGGACTTCCACCGATGGGGTATCTTCTCCATCCCAGTAAAATCTGAGGACTAATTTCCGTCCATAAAAAGGCTCGGCCGCAATTGTCATCCAGATATGGTCAATAATAGCCGGACCTTTAAGGTCAGCCAGCACAGCCGTCTGGCCGGCTGGAATGGTTAAAAAATCACGATTGCCACCAGTTGGATCGGCCGAGGAAACCCTTTTTCTTTGATAATTCTGACTGTC
>JAKPCG010000116.1 GCA_029553365.1 Acidobacteriota bacterium
TGCGCTGGTCTTGCTGCTGGGCCTGGCTGCCTATCTGTCGTTTTTTACTTTTCTCAGTACCTGGTTGGCCAGGCCGATTTTACTTGGACTGGTTTTCGGTTTCGGCTGGGAAAATGTCATTCAGTATTTCCCTGGCACCACCCAGAAACTATCCATTGTCCATTATTTGAAATCTCTTCTTCCTCAATATTCCTCGGCCTCTGGCCGACTGAGTTTCCTCTTTATCAGGTTGGAGCCAACCGCCGACTGGCTGGCTGTGTTGATTCTGGTTCTAATTAGTGTTGTCTTTCTGGCTCTGGCCGCTCTATTATTTACTTTTAAAGAGTACCTTGTTCAGGACTGATTCCCCGGTCCCCAACCGGGATAATCCTCAATTAGGCCTGGCTTTTGCCAGCCGGCTGAGGCGAGCTGCTCTTCTGATTTTTCTCTTTGATCAGTTTGGTAATAGCCTGAAGCTGTTCTTCTTTAAGACTGATAAAAACTTTAAGATATTTTTCGGTGGTGGTAATTTCAATAGCCTCCAGCACTTCTTTGAGTTCTGGAGTTTGAGCTCCCAGCCCCAGGCCAAGAGACTTGAAGCCGGTTAAAATGTCAGCAATCGATTTTAAATTATCTTTGTCCTCAGCATAGAGCTTGATCTCATTGAGATAAGTGGAATTTTTATAGTCGGAGAAAGAAGAAATATATTTAACTTTGCTCAGGGGTTGAAGGGATGGATTCTGGCTGAGTTTTGATTGAACCAGATCAGCCGGGACGGTTAACCAGCCAAAAGTAATAGCTCTGGTATTGAGATCTTTAACCAGAGTCTTCGAATTTTTATTGCTTAAAAAATGGGCCGTTTTTCCCTGATAAACATCTATGGTTTTTTTAACCGCCGCCTCTGAGCCAATAGCCAGATTAGAGCTATCCAGAAAAGCCAGACAGACCATAGCTTTTCCTTCTACTTCGATCATTGGCAGGTAAGAAATACCATTGTAAGTTTCCAGTTCGGGCTTCTGGCTGTCACTCCCGGCTGGTATTAATTTGTCTTTCTCATACTTAAGGTTGGCCAGCGCCACCACCGCTTCGGCCGGCTTATTAACTTCACCGACAACCGCTAAGGCCAGGTAATAAATGTCTTTTTTAAAATCGAGCTGGAAAGCTTCTATCTTTTTTTGGTAAGTTTCCAACTCTTTTTTCTGTTCCAGCCAGGTCTCGATCGGCTTCAGGTTGATGAGTTTATGCCAGTCAAGAACAAAAAAAGCGGAGGTGTCGGCAGGCAGTAGAGTCAGCATATCCTGACCGAGAGCAGAACCGGCTACTGGCTTTCTGGCTTGAGGCCCACAACCGGGGAGAAACCAGGCGGTCAGGCTTAAAAGAAGGCAAAAAAATATAATCGGTTTCGACTTTTTCATCTTTATCTCCTTTAATTAAAATACGTAAACTGGATGAATCTAGTTTTCTCTTGCCCTAGAATTCTATCAGAATATCGGCCATTAATAAAAAGAAAAATGTCTTGCTATCAAGGCGGTATTTGAGCTTTAATAAATAACTATTGAAATCAGGGTCAAGACTGATATGAGAAAACAATTAAAAGGCCGGATGGCTCAGACCAACGGTCAGGAGGAAAGAATGATAAAGAGAACAAAAGCCAGGGCTCTGGTCAGCAGCCAGATTTTTAAAAAATGTCTTTTTCTTCTGGTTGCCATGTCTTTTTTGGCTTCATTTCTTTTAGCTGGGCAGGAAAAGGCTAATTATGATCTGGCTGCCCGCTGGACTCCAGCTAAAGTGGGCAAACTTGTCTTTAACCTTTCAGTTGAACCCCACTGGCTGGCAAGCGGTGACCGCTTCTGGTATGTTTACGAAACTCCGGCTGGAAAAGACTGGTACTTAGTGGAAGCTGCCCGCGGTAGCCGTCGGCCTCTCTTTGATAAGGCCAGGATGGCGTCAGACCTGACTGGCATTCTTCTGACGCCCTATGATGCCCAGCATTTGCCAATTAAAACCATCAAAATGATTAAAAACGATACAGCTTTTCAGTTTGAAATTGAAGTTCCTCTTGATAACGATATTTCCGTTGCCGGCGAGGTGATGAAAGTCCAGGAGCTTGAAAAG
>JAKPCG010000132.1 GCA_029553365.1 Acidobacteriota bacterium
GAATCAAATAATTTTTCTGGCGACCCTAAATTATCTTTGTTTTTTTGGTGTTGGCCAGCAAACTTTCCTGAGTGTAGAGATGTTCACGGGTAAGGGCCAGTTGAGCTTTTAACTGAGCTTTAATCTCTTCTCCTGGCACCAAATCTATAGCCAGCTTATACTTTTCTATCAGCTGCTTTTCACCCCGAAGTGTACTGTCGAGAGCCTCTACCCGTGTTTTACCTGGATAAACATAAGGCATGGGCATCAAACTTTGCTCGCCTCCATTCTCTGCTGGCTGAACATTTTCGAGCCTGATGACATCTCCCAGCCTGACCAGGAGGCCTGATAGTTTGTCCCAGTGCCGCATATGATTGATTGAGTTTTTAAAAAGCCTCTGGCCAAGGTCCTGATGGTCGCTAAAGAGAAGGACGTAATAAAGATATTCATGCATCATCGAGTTTTCGAGCCGGGTAAGTTCATGAAGAATCCTGAGATCCTCCCGGCTGCCGGCTTCAGGGCTGGGCTGGAAAATGAGCTCGCCAGCCAGGCCTTCTTTTTCCATCATTTTGATCATGGCTTCGAACTGGCGGCTATGCCTGATTTCATCAGAGGCCATATTAAAAAGCATATTCTGCAATTTTGGCTCATTGATATTATTGAATCTGACCTGCTGATAATACTCTGTTACCTCATCTTCGGTAGTCTTATCTCTTCTTAAATTATCTATGATCAGAGGATAGCGTTTAATGGCCGCTGTCCTGAAAGAAGGTTCTGCGCCGATCTGTTTCAGGAGGAGGCCTATCTGCAACGCATGATACATCTCATCTATTCCAATCTGAATGGTCTGAGCCCGGACATCGAAGCGGTCGTCCATGACCGGATCATTATAAAAATATTTAGCTTTTGGCATAGAATAGGCATGAATCACATATTCAAAGCTAACGGCCCATTCATGTTCAAGGGCAATATTTAAATACTTAACGAGGCTTTCGCGGTCATCAATCTCATAAAATTTCTCCATTAACTGCCTTCCTTTCTTTCCTGATTAATCTTTAGTTAAAAAATTATAACCATTTTGGGGGTGAAAGAAAAATGGTTTTTCCCACATGAAAATCACCCTCTAATACCCCTGAAGGGGTGATTGAGTTAAGTAACAGCCTGTGGAATCCTACATCTGCCTCTAAATGAGGCAGGCCAAGGTTGCAGAGGAAAGGGAGGGGGCAGGAGATCTCTCTCCTCTTTCCTCCCGCTTTCTCCCCGGTCGTGGGAAGCTTTTTTCAGGTAAAAAAGAGCGCTTCTAGTCTTCTCTTGCCCAAAAACCGGTTATGTCTTTGCTTCTTTGTCGTCCCTTTTACCTCATTTTGTTGCTTCCTGTTGTTGTTTTTAGTTTCTTTACTCTACTATATATCTTTTTTCTATATCTTTTTTCTTCCCTTCTCTTTATCACCTAAAAACAGGCTCGACTTTTGTTTTAGTAGCTTATTCAGTATAATTTTTTTGCCTTGATTCTGATGGAGTCTCAGATGCAATCTGGCCAGGACCGGAGGATAAAAAATGACTGATTTTGGCGGCGCTCTAAAAAATCGCAGTCTTCATCCCGATTTTGTTCTGGGAATAATCGGGGTCCCTTTTGATGAGAAATCAAGCTTTATCCGGGGAGCAGCGGCTGGACCAGCCGCCATCCGGCGGGTTTCAACCAGCAAAACCTATAATGCCGACACCGAACTGGAAATTGATCTGGCCGAAGAAACGGTGCTGGTTGATCTGGGTGACGTTGATACTTCGGGTGATGTGGACAAGAGCTTTGCTGAAATTGAAAAAACGGTGGCCGGGGTAGTCGAGCGCGGAGCCATTCCCATTATTCTTGGCGGTGATCATTCGATTACTTATCCAGCAGTCAGGGGTATGGCCAGCCGATTTAAACGTCTGGATATGCTTCATCTGGATGCTCACCCTGATATGTATGAAGAGTTGTACGGAGATCGTCTATCGCACGCCTGTCCTCTGGCCAGGATTCTGGAAGATGGCCTGGTCGAGCAGCTGGTTCAGGTTGGGCAGAGATCGTTTACGCCAGAGCAAAGGGAACTGGCTCGAAAATATGGCGTTAAAACCATCGAAGCCTGGAAGGTGAGTGATGACCTCATCCTCGAATTCAAGAACCCGCTTTATATTTCGCTTGACCTTGATGTTTTCGACCCGGCTTTTGCTCCCGGTGTTTCACATCATGAGCCGGGCGGTTTAAACCCGAGACAGGTTTTTAATTTAATCCACCGCCTCCGGGCAACCATTGTCGGTTTTGACCTGGTCGAGCTCAATCCAGCCCGAGACGTGTCGGATATCACGGCCGCCCTGGCTTTTAAGCTCCTGAAAGAAATCGCCGGTCGGGCCATTAAACCCGAGCTGGCTGAATAAAAGGCTGAAATAAAATTGAGGGGAGGCCAAAAAATGAAAAAAATTAATCTTTTGCTTCTTTCTTTACTGATCTTGACTCCGTTTCTTTTTGCTGTTCAGAATCAGGCTAAAGTTGACTTCAACCGGTTCTTCTTCGATCGGACGATGAGAATTGATTATTATCACCTGGGAGATAACCAGCAGGAAGTCATTGCTCTGGACAAAATTTACGATCAGGGACAATGGGCCGGGCCGGTTAAAACTTTGATTGATCCTTTTATGAGAGGGCGTTATTGTGCCAGAGTTTATGATGTGGCCAGTGGGCAGCTGATTTTTGCGCGCGGTTTCGACAGCCTCTTTGGCGAGTATAAGACGACGGACGAGGCCCTGAAAGGTATCAAGCGAGCCTTCCATGAGTCAGTTTTAATCCCGTATCCAAAAAATAAAATCACTCTGGCCATTGAAGTCAGGGACAAAAATAA
>JAKPCG010000217.1 GCA_029553365.1 Acidobacteriota bacterium
ATACGGCGAAGTGTTGAGACTTCTCGGACAGGAATAATGGAAACAATCAGTGTCCAGGAAGTAGAATATATTGCTCATAGATTGGCCCAAGAAATGCTGACCTTTGATGAACCAATCCCTGATTTTTCCAGCCGGTTTCCAAATATTCTGGAAAGCTGTTTAGCCGTTCCTTTCCAGAGCTTTTCCAGGAAGCAACTTTACCCGGGTCTTATCTCGAAAGCCAGTATCCTCTTCTACCTTCTGATCAAGAACCACCCATTTCAAAATGGGAACAAAAGAATAGCCATAACCACGCTGTTCGTTTTCCTTTATAAAAACAACAAATGGATAAAGGTTGACACCCAGGAGCTTTATAATTTCGCTGTCTGGGTAGCCCAGAGTCCGGCCAAGGTCAAAGATGAAACCGTCATGGCTATCGAGAAGTTTCTGAAAACTTATCTGGTATCTGCCTGATCTGATAAACGGGGGATCATCAGGTAAGTTGATCGCGTCGCTCGATATAATGAATAGTAAAGAAATGAGCGGCAGACCTGACCCAGATTCTATTAATATTATCCCCGGCCCTCTTTTCAGCTAGGCCCTCTTTTGTCCGGTATTTCTATCCACAGATGCCTGGTGCCTGTTCTTCCATCTTTACAGGTTAACGTAATTACCACTTCATAGCGCCCCGGCTTTAATTTGAGTCTGGTCGTCGTAAATTCATAAATTAAATATTTTTTCCCCTGACGCAGGTCTTCACTGAGATCAATTTCTTGCTGACCAAGGTGTACTTTTTCCTGATTCATTTCATTGATGCCAATAAAGAAGGTGAGCTTTTCGACCATCTTATCCTCTTTTTTAAACTGCTCTAAAGGTAAATGCAGTTTCCCCTGAAGGATAAAATGGTCGCCGCCGGCCGGCCTGGCTTCAGTTTCAGCTTCAAAGCTAATATCCTGATAAAAATCTGGAGCCAGAAAGGCAGAAGCTAACCGTCTATTAGCCAGGTCCTCTTCTTCATATTCGACATAGCCATCTCGAAAGTGAACCCTTGCTCCTTTTCGTTTGCATTTCACTTTTACCTGATGGAATTTTCCATCCTCTTCCTGGCTGGCCGGTACATAGGCAATTTCATAATAGCGGCTGTTGTCTCTCTTTATGACTTTTTCGCCGAGGGAAAAGGCGTCTGCCCCTCTAAAATAAGCCCCTCCCGTCTTCTTAGAAAGATAGGAAAGAGCGAAATTACTTTCTACCTCCTTCACCTGTCCCAGTTGAATCCCGTAAAAAGTGATCAGATTGAAATTAGCCAGATGAGCTACTTCCTCCAGCAATTCTGGATAAGTGCTATTTCTGGTCAGCCCAAAAGGATCAAAAAACTTCAATTTGTCTATCTGAGTGATCAGCCCATCGCCTGCTTTCTCTGAGTTGAGATACGGAAGGCTCTCCTTTTCTGGAAAGCCTGAAGTTATAAGCAGCACAGTCTTGCGTCCCGGCGTTTCCTTTATCATGGGAATAAGTTGAAGAAGGCTGCTGAGGCTCTTCTGAAGAAGGTCTTGCCATTGCAGCCTGAGGCTAAAGTCAGATGCTTGTTCGGGGTTAGAGGTTTTTTCGGCTGAAAGAAAAAGTGGCGTCAGATTGCCTTCGAGAGCTGAAACAATCTCGTTGAGATGCTCCTTATCTGAAGAAAAGTCACAAAGTACCTCCAGCCCTTTTTTCGGGTGAAGAGCCAGCAGTTTTAATTCAAATCCTTCCTCGACCAGATTCAGCACAAGTCTGGAAAGTTCCCCTCTGGCCCTTCTTAGAGTAATGGCATCGGTATTAAGGCAATCAAAAAGAACATGGATTCTCTTCCTGGCTTTTAATTCTTGCTGAGCAGCCTCTCCCGGATATTTAGCCAGAATGTCTTCCCTGCTTTTCAGGGTAACCAATTCAACTGACTCAATTGGCCGGAGCCGGCCATCTTCAAAGACCTGAAAGTCATCTCTCAAAAGATCAGGGATAAAATTACCATCGGCATCCGTGACAATGACATCGAGCAGTTTCAGTCTGACCACCACCTCGTGATGTTCTCTCGGAATCTCCTGGGCAAGAAGGAATGCAACAGATATAACTGAAATAATGGCAAGAAAGAAGGCTCTTTTTACACCAGCCATATTCCCCTACCGTCTTTCGCCTATCGCACTTTTTTCCTACCAGAGGCCCTGGATGTCCAGGTTAGTCAGACCCAGGCTTTTAGCCCACTCCACTACTTCCTTATATTCAGCTCGGGTAATTCTTCTGGCAATCTGCGGGTACTGATAAGCCTTATAGACCGGTTGGTACTGAGACATGATGTTGATGTAAGTATCCTTAGGTAGATTCTCAGCAATCCAGCTGAGGATTTCCTTAGAACCGGCCATCCGGTTGGGCAAAACCAGATGTCTGATCATCAGACCACGGTACATTAAACCATTGGCCGCCGGGTGAGCCACCCCTACCTGGCGGTTCATCTCCAGCATAGCTTTTCTGGCAATCTCCGGATAACTACCGGCCCCTGAGGAAAGACGTGAAGCGACTGAAGCCTGCCAGTACTTAAAATCAGCCAGATAAATATCAACCACTCCATCAAGATATTTCAGCATTTCCTCTTTTTCCCAGCTGTGGGTATTATAGACAATCGGCAGCTTCAATCCCCTGGC
>JAKPCG010000031.1 GCA_029553365.1 Acidobacteriota bacterium
CTGGTCTGGAAGGACCAGAACGGCTTTGTTCCGGCGCTTGCGGAGAGCTGGGAGTATCTGAAGGACGAGAACGCGTATATCTTCAATCTGAATCCGAGTGTTAGATGGCATGACGGCGAGCCGTTCACAGCGGACGATGTCGTCTTCACAATCAGCTACATAAAAGATCATCCGTACCAGTGGGTGGACAGCAGCACTGTGGACAGGGCCGAGAAGGTCGATGACCACACGGTGAAGATCTACCTGGCGAAGCCCTACGCGCCGTTCCTGGACCAGGTCGCAGGTACGCTGCCGATCCTTCCTGAGCATATATACAAGGACGTGAATACTCCAGAGGATTTCCAGGATCCGAGGGCGCTTACAGGCACAGGTCCGTTCAAGCTTGTTGATTACAACAAGGCCCAGGGCACCTATCTGTACGAGGCGAACGAGGATTACTACCAGGGCGCTCCGAAGGTGAAGCAGCTCAAGTTCGTCAAGCTGAGCGAGGAGATGTCCGGGCCGGCGCTCAGGCGCGGCGAGGTCGATGCCACGGCAGTTCCGCCAGAGGTCGCGGAGGGGCTCAGGGACAGCTTCGTGGTTCTCGAGGGCGCTCACGACTGGCTCGCGAAGCTCATGATAAACCACAAGAAGGAGCCGTTCTCCGATGTCAGGTTCAGGCAGGCGCTGGCATATGCAATAGACAGGGAGAAGCTCGTCGAGATAGCCCAGCGCGGGTACGGTGTTCCTGCGAGCCCCGGGCTCTTCGCGCCTGACAGCGAGTGGTACAATCCAAATGTTGAGCAGTATGCCCATGATCCGGATAAGGCGGGCGAGCTCCTGAAGGATATGGGCTACGAGAAGAAGGGGGTCTTCTTCGAGAAGGACGGAAAGACGCTGGAGGTGGAGCTTCTTGTCACATCGAGCAATGAGCGCGCTGGCGAGCTCATAAAGAGAGATCTGGAGGAGGCGGGCATAAAGGTCAACATGCGCAGCGTCGACTCGAAGACTCTTGATAACGCGGTCAACGAGTGGAACTTCGATCTCGCGCTCAGCGGTCACGGCGGAATGGGCGGAGATCCGGCGATACT
>JAKPCG010000048.1 GCA_029553365.1 Acidobacteriota bacterium
GATGACTGACGACGTCCGGACTATCATCAGGACGACCGGTTCTTTCTCCGTCCTGGTTGGCCATAATTCTTCTAATTGAGACCTCAAGAGGGCAATCCAGGTTAACCGCCAGAACAATCCTGGCCAGCCCTGTTAGCCAGGACACCTGGCCTGGATGGCGGGGGAAGCCATTTAAAACCAGAAGGTCTTCTCTCGATGGATTGATTTTATTCAGGAAATTCCCCAGGATCTTCCGCACCAGCTCCCGATCAGGCTCCTCAAAGAGAATTGCTTTTTCCACTACCTGACGAATACGGTTCAGTTCCTGTCCATCATAATGTTCCTGAAGCTCCCGCCGGCCGCCAGACTGTATGTTTCCCACCTCTGATCGGACCTCAAGAATCTGCCTGAGTTCCTGGCCAAAATCAAAGTTAAGAAAGCGTCTGCCCTTTATCTTCTGCCGGGAGAGATACTGACCGAATGGACTTTTGCCCGCCCCCGGTGGTCCCAGCAGCAACAGACTTTTAACCTCAGACATGAAAGCCGCTTTAAAAGGGCTACCCTTCTCCTTCTTCCCGGTAGCTATTATTCTCCGAAATTAAAATGCGCCCGGCAGGGCTCGAACCTGCGGCCTTCTGATTCGTAGTCAGACGCTCTATCCAGCTGAGCTACGGGCGCTTCTATTTAATCGGTCTAATATTAACTTAAGAGATGATTTTTTTCAATTGCCAGAGAAAGCTACGAAGATTGAATTTAGAGAAATTAACTGATCTTGAGGACAGCCGCCCCGTTGATCCGGCTGTGTTTGACAGCTTCCAGAGCCTCGTTTGCCTTTTCTAACGGAAAAAGGTGCACCTCAGTTTTGATAGGGATCTCCCCCGCCAATTTTAAAAACTCCAGCCCATCCTGTTTTGTAGAATTGGCTACGCTTCTCAATATCTTTTCATAATAGAGATGCTTTTCATAGTCCAGTTCAGGTACCGGGGTAAGATAAATCCCGGCTAGAGCTACTGTTCCTCCCCTATCTACAACTTCCAGGGCCCGGCGGGCTATCTCTCCCACCGGTGCAAAAACAACAGCTGCTTCCAGTTTGGTGGGTGGGTCTTCTGAGGGCAGACCTGCCCAGACTGCTCCCAGTTCCAGAGCCTGCTGGCGATGCCCGGCTTTCCTTGAAAACACATAGACCTCACTGCCCAGATAATTGGCCACCTGGATGGTCACATGAGCAGAGGCACCAAAACCGAACAGCCCCAGCCTACCGCCAGGTTTTAAATTGCTCAATTTCAAAGAACGATAGCCGATGATGCCTGCACAAAGAAGAGGAGCAGCCTGTTCGTCAGGAAAATTTTCAGGCAATCTATAAGCAAAAGATTCTGGCACAATCGCCAGTTCTGCATAGCCGCCATCCACATCGAAACCGGTAAATTTAGCTTCCTGGCAGAGGTTTTCTCTCCCGGTTAAACAGAAGTAGCAATGACCGCAGGTCTGATAAAGCCAGGCACAGCCAGCTCTCTCGCCAACCTTAAAAAGAGTCACGTTTTTTCCCGTTTTCTCCACCCGTCCAACAATTTGATGCCCTGGAATCCGGGGTAATTTAACTGCTGGCAGCTCACCCTCAACTGTGTGCAAATCTGTGTGGCAGACACCGCAATATGTTACCCGGAGAAGAAGCTCATTTTCTCCCGGCTCAGGTGAAGCTACTTCTTTTAATTTCAACGGCCGGTTCTCAACCGGACTGAACTCGCTCAGCACCATAGCTCTCATCGCTGCTCCCCTTTCCCTCCATTCTGTTCAACTCCATTGAGTTTCCTGGTCAGACGATCAACTCTCTTTTCAAAATCTTTCTCCAGAGCAGAATTCACCAGGCGCGACAAGGCCAGTCCGTCCAGAGCCAGCTTCAAAGCTGTTTCCGGTTGTCTGGCTTGATGCTCATAATACATGGCCAGTTCCCGCCAGGCTTCCAAATCTTCGCTGTTCTGGCTGAGATCCTCCCATAGTTTGAGAGATTTTTCCCATTCTCCACATCTTTTAAAATAAAGAGCCAGATTTTTCTTAACCCTGACTGACAGTTCAACCGGTAGCTTCTGGCTTAAAGCCTTCTCATAGAGCTCAGCTGATTTCTCTTTTTCGCCCGCTTTCTCCCAGATTTTTCCCAGTCCGAAA
>JAKPCG010000063.1 GCA_029553365.1 Acidobacteriota bacterium
GAACAAAAGATGAGAGAAGAATAAAAACCTTGAATTTTTTCTGCAACGCCTCTCTGGCAATCATGACATGACCTCGGCAATTAATTCTTTGATCCTGCCTTTGGCCTGACTTAAAGCTTTCCGGCCCTTAGCTGTTGTTCGGTAATATTTCCGGATTTTACCCTCGATGACCTTTTCCTGGCACTCTAAATACTTTTCTTTTTCCAGAGAATGGAGCAACGGATAAAGTGTTCCCGGGCTCAGCCGGTAGCCGTGGCGGTTTAACTCTTCGATCAACCACAGGCCATAGACCGGTTGCTCAGCTGCATGATGAAGAATATGAATCTTGATGAACCCCAGAAAAAACTCATGCGTTAAATCGTTTTTCATCCCTTATATTGTCCTCCGATATCGGTTTACAATATATCAGTCCGGACAGAAGCTGTCAAGTGAAAAGTGCTGGGATCCAGACTTTTATCAATTGGCGGGGGTTTTGTGTTTGCCCATGTCCGGGAAGTTCGACCTGGCCAGCTGTCTTTAACCCGGTCGGCTGATTTCGGATTTTGTCGGGCCGAGGGTATAATGGCTGGCAGGAGGGATTAGCATGGAAAATAAAACCAATTTCAGCCAGCTTCTATCTCCTTTTTCTATTAAAGGAGTCGAGCTAAAAAACCGGGTGGTCTTTCTCCCCCATGAACCCTATTATGGGAGTGAAGATCATCTGCCGACTGAAAAACATCAGTTTTACTATGAAGAACGGGCCCGGGGCGGAGTAGGACTCATCGTCATGCCCAGCCTCGGCGTTCATCCCAGTGGTTATTATGCCTGCCAGGTGGCAGCCAGAAAGGAAAGCCTGCCCAGGCTCAAAGAAATCACCGCTACCGTCCAAGCCTACGGAACCAAAATTTTTGCCCAGCTAACACACTATGGGAATCAAACCAAAAGCGTCGAAACTCTTCAGCCAACCTGGGCTCCATCTGCTATTCCCGATATGACCGTCAGAGAAATCCCTAAAGAAATGACCGGGGAAGAAATCGCCACCCTGGTCAAAGCCTTCGGTCAGGCCGCCCAACTTCTAATGCAAGCCAATTTTGATGGCTTTGAGATTAAAGTGGCTCATGATGGAATTTTAAGGCAGTTTTTATCGCCGGCTAAAAATGCCAGAAAAGATGAATACGGCGGAAGTCTCCAGAACAGAGCCAGAATCGTCATCGAGGTTCTCAAGGAAATAAGACCATACATCGGCGATAAACCCTTGGGCATTAGACTCTGCCTGGATGAATTCATTCCCAATGGCTACTCGATTGATGACGCCATTGAGTATGCTAAGCTATTTAATCCCTTTGTAGACTATATCAATTCTGATTTCGGCACGTGGGAAAGTATGGCTTATAGTTTGCCTTCTCTTAATTTTGAGCAGGGCTTTCACCTTAAAGCCATCGCCCGGGTCAAAAAGGCAGTCACTGTTCCAGTTATCGCCTCCGGCCGAATCATTCAGCCGGCCATGGCCGAGCAGGTTCTCGAGTCCGGGACAGCGGATTTAATCGGTCTGGCCAGGGGCTTAATCGCTGAGCCTTACTGGGTAAAAAAAGTCGAGGCCGGCGAGATTGAAGAAATCTCCGAGTGCACTGGCTGTAATCAGAAATGTATTGGGCGACTCCTGCAGAACCGGGCGATTAGCTGTGTGGTCAATCCGGCTTCAGGTTTTGAGGAAAATTATTCACGCCAGGTTCTTTCCAGCCGTTCACCTAATCCTCAGAAAGTCGTCATCGTCGGCGGTGGCCCCGCCGGCCTGAAAGCAGCTGAGCTCGCCGCCAGAAAAGGTCATCAAGTTGTGCTGTTTGAAAAGAGCGACAGCCTGGGCGGAAGAGTCAAACTCGAGAGCAGCTTGCCCGGGAAAAAGGAACTGGGCGGGGTGATCCGCTATCTAACCTATGTGCTTAACAGACTAAATGTTGATATTAGACTTAACACCGAGGCAACTGAACGTGAGGTCCTGGCTGAAAAACCAGATCTGGTTGTGATTGCTACGGGCGCCAGCCGCCTGAACAATCCGGGAACTTACTCCATTGAAGATGTCTTAAATAATAAGGTCAGTGGCGAAAATGTCCTGGTGATGGATTATGATGCTGGCCTGGAAGGCACCGGTGCAGTCGAGTATCTGGCTAACCAGGGGAAAACTGTTCACTGGGCGACACCTGTCTTTTTTAACGGTCAGGATAATGAGGTTGCGACCGTTCTTCTACCCATTTATGGACGGTTGGGAACAAAGAAAGTTATCGCTCACCCCATGTCAGTCATGGTTAAGTTTGATAACGGTCAGGCAACGCTCTTAAATCCTTATTTTAACCGGACAGAAATCCTCAGCGGGATAGAGGCGGTGATTGTTACGGGCTTAAGAGCGGCTGATAATGCTCTCTATGCCGCGCTTAAAGGCAAAGTCAAAAACCTCCACCTTATTGGTGATGCAGCTGCTCCGCGTGATACGGCGGCAGCCCTCGCCGATGCTTTGAGCTTAAGCTCTAATTTATAAAGAGCAGTCTGTTCAAGCTCCAGGAACTGTCCCGGGGACAGAGTATCACGTCCCCTGACCAGTATTGCTTAGTATTGCTTTGACAGGTGACCAGCTTTTATGCTACTAAATAGCGAGAGGTATGCAGGGAAAGGAGGGACTATGGACAGAAAATCTCATATTTCGTGGCTGCTTATCTTCTTTTTGATTGTCCTTTTAAGCTGGTTTTGGCCAGTTTCCGTTCAGGCCCAGGAAGTCAGGCTTGATGTCCCTTTTGTCCCCACTCCTTATGAGGTAGTGGATGAGATGCTGCGGTTGGCTGAACTCAAAAAGGGAGATATCCTTTACGATCTGGGCTGCGGCGATGGGAGAATCGTCATCGAAGCGGCCAAAAGGGCTGGCATCAGGGCGGTAGGAATAGATATTGACCCGGAGAGAATTGAGGAAAGCGAGGCCAATGCCAGGAAAGCCGGGGTTGAGAAACTGGTCGAATTCAGATGCCAGAACATTTTCGAAGC
>JAKPCG010000069.1 GCA_029553365.1 Acidobacteriota bacterium
CAGTCCGGCCACCCGGAGAGAGCCGAGTCAATCACTCCTGATGGACGCTGGTGGCATGTCAGTGCCTACCCGCTGAAGAACGAGCAGGGAGAGACCACCCTCATCATCGAAGTCTCGCTCGACATTACTGACCGAAAAAAAACGGAAGAAGCTATGAAGCAATCGCTTCAGGAAAAAGAGATTTTGCTCAAAGAGGTCCACCATCGGGTTAAAAACAACCTGCAGGTTATTTCCAGCATTCTGAATCTGCAATCAACGCTCCTCACTGACCCCCAGGCTCGGGCTGCTATCAGAGAATGTCAGCACCGGATCAAATCGATGGCCCTGGTCCACGAGAAACTTTATCGGGCAGGGGATCTGGCCAGAATTGACCTGGCTGGTTATTTGAGCAGTTTGGCCAAGAGCATTTTTCTTGAGCATCAGGTTAATTCTGATCGGATCAAGCTTCACCTTGAGATCGAACCGGTTGACCTTGATCTGAATGTAGCGGTGCCTCTCGGATTGATTCTAAACGAATTGATCACCAATGCCTTTATTCACGCTTTTCCAGAGGGGAGAGAAGGCAATATCTGGGTAAGTTTTAAGAAGAGGCCAGAGGGTCTGGTTGAGCTGCGGGTTAAAGATGATGGTATTGGCTTCCCGTCTGACGTGGATTTTAAAAAGTCAGAATCGCTGGGGCTGGTCATTATCAATACCCTGGTCGAGCAGATTGAAGGCCAGCTCGAAATGAAACGTGGAGAAAAAGAAGAAGCTGGTACTGGCGGCCCGGGCACCGAGTTCTGCCTGACCTTTAAAGGCTAAAGCAGGTCCTGGCCAGAATGAAGATTTGCTGGTAATTATCAGTTAGTTTATTTTCTTTTTTCTGGAAGAAATAGTTTTATCTCTCCGTCAAAATGTTAAAATGCTTTTTTAATCAGAAGATGGAGGTCTTAATGAAAAAGCGTCTCTTAGCGGTAATCGTTCTGGTGCTGGTGATGACAACTTTCTCCTTTCTGATGGCTCAAATGCCCCAGCAGATGAAGCCTGAAGAGGTGAAGAGAGCTCTCTGTCTCGTCAGTGAGACCCAGCCAGTTCCAGACAAGTACAAAGTCGGCTTCGATTCCATTACTCCGGCTGACGTCCTTAACATGCTCGGTTATATTTCCTCGGATTGGATGGAAGGACGCGAAACCGGTACCCGCGGTTATGATACC
>JAKPCG010000075.1 GCA_029553365.1 Acidobacteriota bacterium
CAGCGTTCCCAGAATAGTGGAAGGGACAACCGCTGGAAACCAGCGATCAGGTATGATCCCGGGCTGCGATAGTTGTTCACCGCCCTGCTTTATTCTGGCTGAAGACTGGATAAACCAATCAGTCAGATTAATAATTGTTTCCGGCAAGAAACTAAAAGCGGAGCGGCTCTGAGGTTCTATTCCACTATAGGGCTGGGCAGCAGCCACAGCTGAAAACAAAAAAGCAAAGCTAAGAGCAATCAAAACCCAATCAAATTGTCCCGTCTTTTTCATACTGGCTCCTTAAAAAAGGATAGTAACAATAGTAACAGATGTTATTTTATAAACTATCATTTTAATTTTAAAGTTACTATTTTGCCCTCAAATAATCTCGCCTGGACCATCGTTAAATAAACATTTATCCATATATTGATACCGCCCTGGCCGGAGCTGGTGATGATTCGCCCTCTTTTTGCTGGCTCCCCGAGTTTCCTGAGCTTGCGGGCAGGCTGATTGTGGCTGGTCATTAACTTTTTAGCTCATCTGTTTTAGGATTTGTTCTATTTCGCCTTTAAATCTTTCCAGAAGCTGTCTGGCTTTTTCAGGCGATCTGGCCTCTGCTATGATCCGCATGATAGGCTCGGTGTTAGAGGGCCGAAGATGAACCCAGGCCTCTTCCCAGATAATCTTCAGTCCATCCAGAGTCGAGGTGTTTTCTCGTTGATAACGGCGCCTTAATTCTGTGACGACCTTAAAGGCCAGTTCAGCTGGACAGTCGAATTTATCTTTTAGAAGGTAATAACGGGGGTAAGTGGCCATCAATTGTGAAATTGATCCCGGAAACGAGGACAGCTTCTCGAGAATCAAGCCTGCTGCCGTAAAAGAATCACGACAGGGGTGAACAGCTGGCCAGATGACGCCACCGTTTCCTTCTCCTCCCACCACCGCTCTGGTCTCCAGCATTTTTTCCACCACATTGCTTTCGCCGATTTTTGTGCGATAGACCCGCACCCCATATTTTCTGGCTATATCTTCAATAACCATCGAGGAAGAAAGATTAACCACTATCGGCCCCTTTTTCCTGGAGAGAACATGATCGACACTCAGGGTTAATGTGGCGTCTTCTCCCAGCGGCTGGCCCTGTTCATCCACCAGGGCCAGTCGATCGGCGTCAGCATCCTGGGCCAGGCCCAGGTCAGCCTGAAGAGCTCTCACTTCGTGGCCTAGCTCTTTTAAATTTTCCGGCGTTGGCTCTGATTGATGGGCAAATTTTCCGGAGAGCTCGGTATTGATAAACCTGACCTCAGCCCCCAGCTCTTGTAGAAAACGAGGCAGCAGAGTCGCCCCTGCCCCGTTGGCGCAATCGGCTACAAGCCGGAATTTCCTTTTCTTTATCTCATTGACCTTGATCTGGCTGAAAATACGCCTCAGGTGCAAATAGCCAGCTTCTTTTTCGCTTAGAGCCGGTTTGATTCTTTCTGCGGGCACATAGGTAAATTCGCCCTGATGAAAAATATCAAGGAATTCCTCCACCTCAGAAGAGCGAAGATACAGGCCATCCTGGCTAATAAACTTCAGACCATTCCAGTTGGACGGATTGTGACTGGCAGTGATGACTACTGCTCCTCTGGCCTGCATTTTCCTGGTTAAAAAAAGAATGGTCGGCAGGGGTAGAATCCCTACTTCTACTGGCTGGCAGCCAGTCGCCAGCAGCCCGGCTATGACTGCTTTTTTCAGCATCAGTCCGGAAGGCCTGGAATCCTGACCAACCAGGACCTGCCCCTGACCGAGATATGTGCCGAAAGCTGAAGCGAAACGTGCAGCCAGTTGAGGGGTCAAACTCTCACCAACAATGCCCCTTACACCCGAGATACTGACTTTTAAAGGCAAAAATTTTCTCATTTTCTTTCGCCTGCAACTTCAGGCTGTTAACCTCCGTAGGAAGGCCATTATTCTATCTACTTCCATCTGAGCCCTGTGCTGAGATGTGCTTTCGGCTATAACCCGAATCAATGGCTCAGTAGTCGAGGCCCGCACATGAACCCAGAGGTCTCTTTTTTCCAGTCTCAAGCCATCCAGCTGGTTTATTTCTAGACCCTTATAAAGTTTCTTGACTTCAGCCACCAGAGTATGCAACCGATACGCCGGGCAAACCAGACTATCTTTGACAATGTGATAGCGAGGCAGCCTTTTTACCAGAGTAGATAATTTTTCACCTTCTACCGCCATCATTTCCAGATACAGGGCCATCGTAACCAGGGCATCAAAAGCCGGTTGAAAAAAGTCAAAAGCCAGACCGCCGCTTCCTTCTCCGGACAGAGAGGCTTTTTCTTCCAGCATTGCCTGAATAATGGCCGATTGACCGACTTTCGTCCTGATGACGGGTAAGTTTAGTCCTCTGGCTACCTGATCAATCATCATCGAAGTGGACAGATTGGTGACCACTGGCCCTGGATGTTTTTTAAGATAATAGCGGGCAACAAGCGGCAGGGTATATTCTTCGGATAATGTTTCACCATCTTCGGAGACCAGGGATACGCGGCTGGCATCGCTGTTGAGCAGGAAACCAACGTCAGCTGTGGTTATTTTGACCAGAGACGAGACTTCGATGGCGTTCCTGGGCCTGGGCTCGGGATCATGAGGAAAATAGCCGTTGCCTTCATTATTAATGGCAATGAGCTGAACACCCAGAAGAGCAAAAAGCTTGTCAATTAATTTGGAAGCAGCTCCGTTGGTCGGGTCCACTATTATTCTGAATTTAGCTCTCTTTATCGGAGTCAGATGGAGACGGCCAAGCAGCCATTCCAGATAAGGTTCTTCCGGGTTCAACTCTCTGATAATTTTTGGCGCTCTTTTTAGGGCTAACTGCTTGAAGCGGCCTAAATGGTATATGTCAAGGAGTTCCTGTCCTTGAAATTCATTCAGGTAGGTTCCCTGGCTATTGATAAAATTTAAAGCATTCCAGGATGCAGGATTATGTCCGGCTGTGACCGAAACAGCCCCCCGGGCTTTCTTATTCTTTACCAGAAATTGAGTAATTGGTGTCGGACAGAGACCGAGATCTATTACCTCGTGGCCGGTGGCCAGCAGAGCGGAGATAACTCCATCAGTCAGCATCGGGCTGGAATTACGGCTATCCCGTCCGACGAGAACCGGGCCAGCCGGAACCATGGTGCCGAAAGCTGAGGCGAAATTTATTACCAGTTCTGGAGTGATGGCCTGACCGACAATCCCTCGGACTCCGGAAACACTTAATTTTAAAGGCTTCATATTATTTTTAGCTAATGTAGCATTTTGGGCTGGATTAAGCAATAAATTCAGGTCGGCAGCAGGCAGGCAAATAACCAGTTAGCGGGGCCAATCGGTCAAAAATTTTCACAAGATTTTCAACCTATGGACTGGAACAGCGACTAAATAATTAGAAACCGCTCCCGAGGAGGGCAGGGGAGAAGGACTCTCGGGGGGTGTCCTTCTCCGGTAAGTCTTACGCCTTGGATGGAGGCCCTCCTCTTTTTTTTTAATATTCAATATTTTCATAAAAAAATCAATAAAAAAGATGACTTAGCTTCATATTTTTTTTGGACTTAATTGACCATTCTGATGTATTATTCTTATACCATCCGTCAGGGAGGAATCTATGGATGCCAGGAAGTTCATTGACAAACAGGTGGCAGAAATCAGAAAGACTGTAGGTAGCGATAAAGCTATTTCTGCCTTATCGGGCGGGGTGGACAGTTCGGTTGCCACTGTTCTGGCCCATCGGGCCCTCGGACCTCAGCTTAAAGCTATTTTCATTGACAACGGCTTGATGCGAGAGAATGAACCGGAAGAAGTTAAAGCAGCTTTCTCGCAGCTTGGCCTCAACCTGGAGGTAATTGAGGCCAGAGCAGAATTTTTTGAGGCTCTCAAAGGTAAGACCGATCCTGAGGAAAAAAGAAAAGCTTTTCGCTATGCCTTTTATAAGGTTTTTGGCCGGGAAGTTGTGAAGAGTAAAGCTCGTTTCCTGATTCAGGGCACCATCGCAGCTGATATCATTGAAACCAGAAGCGGAGTCAAGACCCAGCATAACATCCTGGAGCAAATTGGAATTGATCCAGAGAAAGGTTTTGGCTTCAAAATAATCGAGCCACTGAAGGAGTTGTTCAAGCACGAAGTCCGTGAGGTCGGCCGTGAGCTGGGTTTACCTGAAATAATTTTCCAGAGAATGCCTTTCCCGGGGCTAGCTCTGGCTACGAGAATTATAGGAGAAGTGACTCCAGAAAAGCTGGAACTGGTCAGAAAAGCAACCAGAATAGTGGAGGAAGAGCTGGCTTCCCTTCAGCCCTTTCAGGCTTTTGCCGTTTTAATGAATGACATGGCTACCGGTCTGGCTGAAGGCCAGAGGAAATTCGGACATATTATAATTATCAGGTCGGTTGAAAGCCAGGATGCTTTGACCGCTCAGCCAACGCCGGTCCCCTGGGATGTCCTGACCAATCTGGCCAGGCGGATCACGACTGAGGTTCCTTCAGTAGTTAGAGTAGCCTATGAGATTACTTCCAAGCCGCCAGCTACCATTGAGTATATATAATCTATATAAATCGAAGATATAAAGATCCTGAAAATTCACAGAAAAGATAGAAAGAAAAAAAGCGACCAGGTTGAAGACAAGATGGTGGCAGATGCCACCAATAATCAGGATAGTTTAATGTCTTTGGAAGAGAGGGCCCGCTTTCTGTTCATCGTTTCTTGATTGGTTCATACTAAACAGAGCGGTCGGTTGACAGTCAGAAAATTATTTGCTATTTTTCAAACTTATGGCGCCATCGTCTAGAGGCCTAGGACGGGTGGTTCTCAGCCATCAAACCGGGGTTCGAATCCCCGTGGCGCTACGTCTTTTATATCCATGTCATTTTTGAGCGAGGGCAGCCAGTTTCGCTTTGTATGCTTCTTCATCAATTATTGAGAAAATCAGGTCTTTATTCAGCTCTTCGAATTTTTGCAGGTACCGGTTATTCTGGAAAGTAGCTGGATTTAATTTCCAGCCGCTGGGCGGAGAAAAAGTAAAGATATAATAGATGAAATATCTGTCGTAGGGATAAACCCAGATTTCAGCCGTATTTGCCTGGATATCTTCATTGGTTCGGTCATTCAAATCGAGACTGCCAGTGGCACCAGAAGCAGCGCGGGCGGTAGTAATCACCCAATCCGTATTTTGCCTGTAATCAATAGAAGCCGGTGAACCATTTAGTAAATAAACCCGGGCCCGATCGGTATTCCAGGGCTGAGAGCGATTTTCACTCTTAAACAGGCTTTGAATGGCTTCCATCCGGCTATCGAATTCTTGTTTGGCCACAGGTTGCCTTGCTTCCCAGAATAGTTTCTGAAACTCAAGTCGCCCCTGCGGAGACAGCTGATGATATATTTTCTGTTCGTAATCATGCATTATAAAATAATGCTGGGCATACCAGGAATCCTTGGAGGGCAGACTTTTCACTCCGCAACCTGCTGTTAAAAAAACCAGAATTAAAGAGATTAGAATAAGCTTTTTTTTCATAGTCTTTCTCTTGCCTTTCTCACCAATTATAAAATAGCATCTAGGCGGTCAATTGTCAAAAAAACAACTGCTTTCAACTGGCTGGCTCTCAGCCAGGCCTTTTTTGACTTTTCCAGGCCGGTCATGCTAAAAAGTGCAAGATGAATAATAAGTTTCTGTCTCTCAGTCTGATTACTATTGTTCTGATCCTGTTTCAGGGCTACAGTCTTTTGAACATCTCAAATAGCGAATTTCAAAAAGGTATGTCCTTTACCGGCTACAGTCGCGAGGCCTACGTTGGCCCGGGAGCAAGGCAATCCCTGCTACATCTGAGGCAGACCAGAGCAGGCTGGATCAGTCTGCTGGTTACTGGCTACCAGGAGAACATAGATTCGACTTATATAGACTATAACCACGCCTTAACTCCTTCTGATGAGTCACTGATTGAAATCATTTCATATGCTCGACAGCTGGGCTTGAAAGTCATGCTCAAGCCACATGTCGACTTACTTGACGACCAGGAACACTGGCGAGGGCAGATTGGTCAGAGTTTTGGTGAGGCCTCATGGCAATTATGGTTTTCTTCCTATCAGGATTTCATCCTCCATTATGCCAGCCTGGCCGCTCAAACCGGCGCAGAAGAATTCTGCCTGGGCTGCGAGCTGGATAGCACTTTAGAACGACGACAGGATTGGCTGACTACCATTGCATCCATCCGCCAGATTTATAAAGGCAGGCTGGTCTATGCTGATGATCAGCTGGAGAGCCAGCCGGAGGCAGTTACTTTCTGGAATGCTCTGGACTACATTGGACAGAATCTTTACCCAACTCTCAGCCTCAAACTGCATCCTTCCGTATCTGAACTGTGTGCCGGCTGGCGTCGGATTTTACCTAGATTGGAAGCTCTTTCTTCCAGATGGAAGAAGCCCGTTTTGATCACCGAAATCGGCTATCGAAGCCTCGAAGGCGGAACCATTAATCCCTGGGACTGGCAAAGGACCGGCCCGGTTGATCTCAAGGTGCAGAGAAATGGTTATGAAGCTGCTCTCAGAATGGTCCGCGGCAAGCCTTATTTGAGGGGAATATTCTGGTGGCAGTGGTTTCCAGATGCGTCGAGCGGTGGTCAGTTTGATACCAGTTATACTCCTTATCGGAAACCAGCTCAGCTGGTCCTGGCCCTGTTTTATCTCTTTCCCAGGTAGAACTGATTTTTCTATCCTGATTATCACTGTGGCCAGAGGGATTTTATGAGTCTTTATTTCTGTCTTTGACAAATGGCGGTTAAACTGATAATCATCTTAGTTAACGGTGGAGCACTGGAAAATGAGAAGTTTTAGCGCAGGAGAAAAAATGAACGAAATGGTACAAAAAGTCAGAGCCAGCTTTCTGGAGAAATTTGGCCGGGAGCCGGTCTTAATCTCCTCTCCCGGGAGAATTAATCTTATCGGAGAACACACTGATTACAATGAAGGTTTTGTCCTGCCGGGGGCCACTGATCGGGCGATTATACTGGCGATTGCCCCCCGGGAAGACGATGTTTGTCGCTTTCATGCCTTTGATTTCAACCAGGATTTCAGCACTACCTTTGACTGTCTTCAAAAGTCTGATTTGCACTGGCCTGATTATCTTCAGGGAGTGCTGGCTGTTTTTCTGCAGGCTGGTTACAGGATCAGGGGTCTTGACCTGGTCTTTGGCGGAAATATTCCAATCGGTGGTGGAATGTCATCTTCGGCCGCTATCGAGGGTGGTCTGGCTTTTGCCCTTAATTATCTTTACGATCTTCAGCTGGATGGTTTAACGCTGGCCAGACTGGCCCGTCAGGCTGAAAATGATTTTGTTGGCGTCAAATGTGGCATTATGGACATGTTTGCCAATCTTTTCGGGCAGGCTAAAAAAGTTATTAAACTGGATTGTCGCAGCCTGGAATTCGACTATTATCCTTTTGAGTGGGAAGAGGTAAGAGTTGTTATCAGCGATAGCCTCGTCCGGCGGGCGCTGGCCACTTCAGAATATAATTTGAGACGACAGCAGTGTGAGGTTGGAGTCAATCTCCTTAAAAAATATTACCCGGAGATAAAAAATCTGAGAGATGTGACTCTCGCCAGGCTGGTTGCCCATCAAACTGAGCTGGACCCGGTCGTCTTTAAAAGATGCGTCTATGTTATCAAAGAAAATCAGAGAGTAGAACAGGCCTGCCAGGATTTACTCCGACAGGATCTCTTTTCCTTTGGCCAGCGAATGTACGAGTCTCACCTGGGGCTAAGAAATGAGTATGAGGTAAGCTGCCGTGAGCTGGACCTTTTAGTTGAATCTGCTGCCAGGGTAGAGGGTGTCTATGGCTCACGAATGATGGGTGCTGGCTTCGGTGGTTGCACCATCAGTCTGGTGAGGTCAGAGGCGGTTGGCTCTTTTACCGAAAAAGTATCAGCTGATTACCGGCAGGCAAGCGGGCAGGAACCGGCTATTCACGTGGTCAGAATAGAAGCAGGGACCCATGTAATTCAGTGAGAAAGATTAAAAATCTTAAGTTGAGGAGAGGCCTGGACCATGATTTTCGTCGTGACCGGTCCGGTGGGGGCGGGTAAAACAACTCTGGTCAAGCTTCTGGTTAAGGGCTTAAAGTCATCAGGGCTGACGCTTTCTGGCTATGTTTCTGAAGCGGTCAGGTTGAAGAGGAAAACAACGGGTTATGATTTATTCGAGATCAACTCTGGCCGTCGCCTGCCCTTTCTAAGAAAAGAAGGCACTAACGGCCAGTTGGCCGGGGCTGGACAATTTTATTTTCTGCTACCGGGTTTAAAAACAGCCAGGGATATAATCAGTTCAACCTCTGACTCTGATCTTTTGGTGGTAGATGAAATCGGGCCGGCCGAAGTCAGGGGGGAAGGGGTCTGGCCCGACCTCAATCCGCTGTTGGATAAAATAAATTGTTTGCTGGTCATCAGGGAAAAACTACTGGCGGATTTTCTTCCCTGTTTACCGCCACCGGTCATGTTTTTCAGGGTAGAGGGCAAAGAGCAGCCGGTAGAGACAATGGCTGATTATATTTTCTCCATGCTAAGAAGCTCCAGATTGAAGAATTCTCCGGATTGAGTCCCACTCCGTATTGTTTTCTGGCACAGTTCAAACTGATGTCTGGCGGTTGAAAACAACAGTTAAAAGGCCCAACTATTGAAAAAATGAAGATGACTAGAGTTGTTGTCAAAAATAAAAAAGTGGCAGCTCCGGAGGGGGTGGAGCTGCCTTTCTATACAAGAAGGAGGGTTTTGGGGAGGTTGGCTGGGAAGCTAGGATTCGAACCTAGATCACATGATCCAGAGTCATGTGTCCTACCATTGGACGACTT